>CACMQN010000020.1 GCA_902615855.1 uncultured Candidatus Actinomarina sp. | reverse complement strand
TACCTTCTTTTGATATTGTAGGGTCTACTAAAAACCAATGGCCTATCATCATAGAAGCAAAAACCCCACTTACTAAAGATATTGGAAAGAGATAATTTATAACAAAATCAAAAATACTTAAACTTAATTTTTCAAAAATTTCATAGTTAAGTAAAGCGAAGCTTGTACCGTAAAAATAAGGATGTATTTTTTTATTTTTTACTACCAAAGTGCATGCCAACAAAAAAACACTAAAAATAGTCAGTATGCTGAAATTTAACAAAATTACACTCGAAATTATAGCGATGAATAATACGCTGAAGCCTTTTCTTGGCTTGATCCGAATATTTGAATACAGAAGATAGGGAATGCAAAATATTAGTAAAACATAAACAAATAGGTTCAATTCCATATATCTTTTACAATAACAATATATGTTAAAGAATATAAATCAGCTCAAGATTTTAAAAGCAATACTTATATCATTTAGTTTTATTTACTTAACAAATTTGATCTTTGGTGTTGGTGGTTTGAATCTAAATTTAAATTTTTTTATATCCTTTAGTGTATATACAATTCTTAGCTTTATTGCTCTTTATGGTTATGAATTAAATAAGTTAGTAGGATTCATATTGTTTTTCTCAATAACATTCCTTTCACCAAATTTATACCCCGGACTAGAGGGGCAATTATTTCCGGTGACATATGTGATTTTTGCTTTATTCTTAACATATTTCTTTGGAAAAAAAATGTACAAAACATGGAAAACGAGTATCTAAATTAAATAAATTATGAAGGGCGGGTTAGAATAGAATAATGTTACGGGGCATTTTCAAATATTTACTACGTCTCTTTATTGGGAGTATTTTAGTAGTATTTGTGGGACAGACAGAAGCTCATTCAATTATTCGACATGATGTAAACATTAGTTGTGCAGAAAATGCTGTTGCCCCACTAAATTCAATCAAAGATATTCAAACATTTTTGAATTGTAATGGTTTTAGTCCTGGTCCAATAGATGGTGTATCAGGTGGAAGAACAACATCCGCAATTAAAAGCTTTCAAGCTACCGTAGGTATTAGTGTTGATGGAGTTGTTGGACCAGCCACTAGACAAGCAATGAGAAGTTACAGTTCAGTTTCTTATACTTTTACAGGAAGTGGATGGGGACATGGTGTTGGCCTAAGCCAGTATGGGACTAAAGGTTTAACTGAGTTGGGTGCTCAATTTTGTAGTAACACAAGTTCGTGTAATTCGGATGAAGTTGTTAAATATTATTTTCAAGGCACAAATGTAAGAAACTTAGGAGATATATCCCTTTCCTCACCTGACATTGCATCAAATAATAATGCTTTATGGGTTGGTTTGGCAAGAAATGCAAAAAATATAACATTAACAACACTACCTTCATCTAGTCCACCGACTTTAAAAATATGCCAAGATGGACTATCAAACACCGCTGGTGTCCAGTTATTTCTTGTCTCAAGAGGATATGATCCAGGTCCTATTGACGGTGCATACGGTGACAAAACAGCAAATGCTATCAGAAATTATCAATCATCCGTTGGCTTAGGTCAAACAGGAGCAATTGATGATGAATTAATTAACAAGATAAAGTCTGATGCAACTGCAGACGGTCCCTGTGAATCAGTTTGGGGTCCCTTAAAGATAGGTGGTGGAGCAACTATAAGCATAATTAATAGTGGGAGTGAATGTTACATGACAGGGCACCCACTTGTGCCAAAGATAAGAGCAAGTTGTAATATGAGTATTAAATGGTCTGATGGCGGAAGAATAAGAGTAGGTCCCCGAGAACACAAACACGGAATTTTAAAATTAAGATCAAAGAATGTTTCATCAGGTTTTCATGTTGTATTGGCAGTAAATCTCGAAAAATATTTATATGGTCTTGCTGAAATGCCTTCTCATTGGAATGTGAAAGCGCTTGAAGCGCAGGCATTAGTCGGTAGAAGCTATGCTGTTTTTCATTATCTTGATGAAAATATACCCTCCTCATCTACAAATATTGATGCAGGTTTAAGTGAAAAACAAAAAACCTATTGTTGGTGTCACATTGGATCTACAGCATCAAGTCAATATTATTACGGATACCTTAAAGAGATATCTGGACCAAATTGGGTGCAAGCTGTAAACAATACTGCTGGAAAAGTTATAACCTATGACGGTTCATATACTCGAAGTACTGTTATTCAAGCCTTTTATTCTTCATCAACAGGTGGAAAAACAAATACAAATGTTGTTGGTTTTGGTTCTGCCACACCCTGGCCTTATCTTAAAACGGTAGATGATCCATGGTCCATAGACAACAGAGTAGGTAACTCAAAAGCAGCATGGTCTTTTGATTTTAATACTTACCAACTTTCTAAAAATATCTTATGTGGAGATACTCCATGTTTTGATGCAATAACAGACATTTATGTTTCATCAGTTGCAGAATCGGGTGCAGCTCTCGAAGTAACAATGAAAGGTTATAAAAATGGATCAGCCAAGTCTGTTACAAAATCGGGTAGAAATA
>CACMQN010000019.1 GCA_902615855.1 uncultured Candidatus Actinomarina sp. | reverse complement strand
ACTAGTAATACCTTTGACAAATAGTGAAGCAAGCAACCCATATAAAAGCCAGACAGCCAAAAGTGATACGAGTGTCCAAATTGCTCCCATGTTTATACTCTAATCAAAAGAATTAAATTATTTTTTAGCAATTTTTTTAACTACAACTGTATCTATTCTTCTATTATCGATCTCCATAACAGTGATTTCTAAACCATCGAGCGTAATTTTCTCACCAATAGAAGGAAGTTGTTCTGAGTGACTTAAGAACAGTCCTCCAACAGTTGCTACATCTTTATCATAAGGCTCTAGTCCAAAAAATTCTTCAAAATCATCTATATCCGTTTTACCTTCTATAGTCCACTGTCCTGGTCCTAGTCTTTTTATTCCAGTAAACCTTTGATCATGTTCGTCAGGAAGTTCACCTACAAACTCAGACAACACATCTTTAATAGTAATTACTCCCTCAATTCCACCGTTCTCATCAATTACACAAGCAAAACTTGCTTTATTCTCTCTCAGAATATTTAGTGCAGAAAGAGAAGTGGTATATTCTGGCAAATAGATTACATCTTTTATAAGGTTTTCTATTTCAATACTTTCTGAATCTTGTTTTAAATTTAATAAATCTTTAACGTAAACGACACCATAGGTATCATCAAGTGATTCTGATTTTGATACAGGCAATCTTGAAATTCTTTTTTCATCTACTATTTTTGTTACATCGCTTACTGATAAGGGAACAGATAAAAATAAGACATCAACCCTAGGAGTCATTATCTCCTTAATAGGTCTATCAGAAAACTCCAATAAAGAGTCAATAATTTCTCTTTCTGCTGGAAGAATCTGACCTTCTTGTTCACCCAAAGCAGTTAATGCTTGGATGTCTGCTTCTGTTATTTCGTTATCACCATCCATATCACCTGTCCTACCAGTTCCATATTTGTTTATTGAACTAGTTATAAGATTTGTAAAGGGTGCAAAAATTCTTGATAGATAACTAATTAATAAAGATGTTCTAGACATAAACTCAACAGGTTTTCTTGTTGCAATTGTCTTTGGAGTTACTTCACCAAAAATTAAAACGAGAAGTGTAATAAATAATGTAGCAATTACTCCGCCAGTTCTCTCCCCAAATTGTCTTACAAATATTATTGTTGCTAGGGAGGCCATAAGTATGTTTACAAAGTTATTTGCGACAAGGATACCTCCAATTGTTTTCTCAATATCATCTTTAGCATTTTTTATTCTTTTATTTTTCTTTGAGTCATCTAGTTGGTGAATTTTTTCTCTTGGAAGTGTTGTGATTGCCGTCTCTGAGCCTGATAACATAGCAGAAAATATTAAACATATAAATATGAGAAGGTAAAGGATGATATCTAAGTTAGTACTCAATTTGTATATATGATTCTAGAGGATTTTATTTTAAATTAAAGAATTTATTTATTTTAGTTTTTGATACCGGTTTTACTGTAAAAAAATCAGCACCTACCCTTTTTGCTTGGAATTCATCTGCATCCCGGTCTGCAATTAAGGCTATTGGAGTATTTTTGGTAATTTTGTCTCTTTTCAACTCTCTTATTATTGATGGTCCACCATTATTTTTAACTTGCATGTCAACAAATATATAATCTATACGCTGATTCAAATTTTCCAAATCAATATTTTCAAGCAGTTCGTAATCAAAATCAATGTATTTTTCAATAGATTCTATAACCCATTTATTATCGCTATAAATTAAAATTTTCACAGTTTTAAAAGCATACTATTCTGTAATTTTAAATAATAATGACATATTTAATTTCTACCTTGATATTCGCAGTAATTGGAACTGCACAATTAAACATATTTGAAATCGAAGGTATTTTTTCTAATGCCCATATAAACGCTCTTGAAGGTCACATTGAAGAATATGAATATACAGATGACGATTTATTGATTCTTCAATATAGCTCTCAAGAAGGAAGTGCAGAGAGTATTGCAGAATTAAATAGCTTATTATCAGGATATGATTTTCCAAAAGGAGTTTGGTTTGGTCCATATAAAATATCCATAGATTTTAAACAACTTAATAATTTTGATTACATAGGCTTTTCTCCAGGACTGGAAATTAACAATGTTAGTTTTGATGAATCAGTAGAAAAAAAATATTGTACGATTAATATTTGTAATTTTGAAGAAAGAAAAATTATCGTTTCTACAAACGAAGGTATCTATGAAAACTATATAATTGTTGGAACACTTGGGTCATTCATCGAGAATATAGATTTTGTAATATCCGATCAATCAATCGAATTTTTTAAACCCTCATTGTTTGAGCGCTTTTATATTGCAATTTCAAACCCAATATTCACATATATGTTTTTTGTTCTAGGTTTTGCATTAATTGGTCTTGAACTATTTGCTATAGGCCCAGGTTTGATGGCAGTTGTAGGGTCAATACTTGTAATATCTTCTACTTTGCCATTTCAAGAGTTTGGAATAAATTATTATGGAATTCTTATATTTGGTATTTCATTTTTAATGTATATAAAAATCTTATCAAGAGGATACTTTTCAATTCTTGGAGTTGTTGCATTCCTAGTTCTTTTTAGCTCTTCATTTGTGATGTTTAGTAATTACCAAATTAGCGTAAATTTCCTTCTTTTATTTTTAGTCTCA
>CACMQN010000018.1 GCA_902615855.1 uncultured Candidatus Actinomarina sp. | reverse complement strand
CAGGTACGAAATTTTCTGCTGCATAACCTAAAAACACAAGAGCTTCTTCAAGTTGTAAAACATCAGGTCCAGCATCAGAGTTTAAATCTAAAGTTCTATAAAAGGGAGTTGTTCCTTCAACTAAAATTACAGGTTTATTATCAACAGCAAATAAGACTTCTCCAAAATTAATAATTGTTCCTTCTTTAGGAATAAAGGTAACAACTCCTGACATTGGTGAGTTAAGTACCTTACTGTCAGTTTGTCTTAAGGTTCCGTTGTACTCTTCCTTCTTTGCTAAGTCACCTTTTTGTATAGCAACAGTAGTAAGTTCTAAAGTTTTATTACTTGAGGATGTATCTGTGTTCTGAGTACCAAAATAGTAGCCACCGTAACCAAGTGCTAGCACCGCTATTAAGATGTACAAGTATTTTAATTTAAAAATATTTTTCATCGTTGTTCCAATTAGTGTATTTTATTAAACCTGTGTGTATTCTGAGAAGTTTTTTCACTTAGTTTTTTATGCATCCCACTCCTCATCTTTTAACTCTTCTGGTAATTTTTCCTCACATGCCTGCCATGTCTGAACTAGTGGATCATCTTCTCTCAACTCCCAATCTTCATCAATATAAGCATCTAATCTGACTTCTCTATTGAAATAATCTGGGTCTGGGACTTTAGGATATCCACTTTCTCTAAAACACTTCGCGATAAATAATGATCTATCAATTTCTTTGGATACTTCTGCTGGGTCTTCGAATTGATTTTCATCTGCTACACCCCATAAGTTATACTTCAAAGCACACTCCTCGATTATGCCCCAGAGTTCTTCGGCTTCCTGTTCAGTTATTGTTTCAAAATATGATGCAATCGTGGTGTATAGGTCTATAAAGTTCTTTGGTTCTTTAAATTTATACCCTGATTCATTAACACATTGAACAAGTACTAAAGGTGCATCCTCATCTGAAATTTCTTCACGTTCGTCTACTAGCTCAACACCTAGAGCAATTGCCTCTTTCCCTTTGTCAGTGTCTGCAACAGAGACAACAGATTGCTCATCTTGCTGGAAAAAAGAACATGCTGTTAAAAAAATGAGTATTACTGAAGCTTTTTTATACATAGAAAAATTATAAATAATCTTAATCTTATCCTCCACCTTGTTGTGGTGGTTCAAGTCCAAGATCGTCAAAGCACTCTCCAGCAGTGTCTCTAATTTCTTCATTTTTTTAATTATACAAATTCAATTCTTACTAAATTCTTATTTTTGCCAACCACATTCTTGTAGCAACGGCATAATATCATCTCTAGATTCCTTAAGCCCACTTAAATCAACCTTGGGTTCTTGTTGGGTTGGATCAGGAACGTTTAGGCCCTTTTCTCTTAAGCATTTAGCTAATTCAAGGTTTTCATCATATACTTTGGCAAGCTCTTCTGGATTCAAGAAAGATGAATCCGACCAGAGATTATATTTGCTTATACAAAAATCAACATCTTCACTTAACTGTGACTCTTCTTTTTTATTGTTGCTTAATTGGCTAATTGTTGATTTTAAATCTTGTATATCAAACGGAGTTGCAATGTTATATCCCATTTCTTCGTTTAAGCAATTCGCTAAAACAATTGGATAATCTTCTTCATTTATAATTTCGGTTGTTGTTGTGTTTTCAGAAATTGAAATAACCCCGCTTTCTGAGCCACTACAAATATTAAAAAATAAAATAAAAAAAAGTATGTTTGTTTTTTTCATATTTACTTATTAATAATAATTATTACTTACTTGTCAAAAATTTAATTTTTTTTTGAGTTCATCAGTTATTGGAGTTGGTTTCATCGTTATTTGATCTGTATAAACATGGACGGCTTCGCAAGAACTTACTAAATCACCTGAATTTTTATTAAACATTCCCATAATCCAAGTCATACTTGTATTGCCAATATTTTTAATTTTTGTTCCTATCTCAATTGTATCTTCAAAATGAAGTGGTTTATGATACTGAACTAAAACTTGTATTGTGTGAAAGTCTTTTTTTGTTTGTTCAATATCTTTAAAATAGTCATAATTTACATGCTTGAAATAAGCAGTAATCGCTTGGTCAAAAAAAGCAACATGATTTGCATTGTGCATTACTCCCTGAGGGTCAAGTTCGTAATATCTTACTGTTGCCTCCCAGAATGCTTTAAAATCTTCTCTAGATAATTCTATTTTTGACATTTATACAAATATTTGTGTTTTGGGCTCTATACCTCCGGTTAGAGGCATTGCGTATTCAAAAAAATCATTTGTCACATATGGTTTGTTTTTTTCTAGATATTCTTCAGGCATATTTTTTGTATGTTTTGCAACTTTATGTAACTCAACAACATCTACATCACAATAGTAAGTTTCTGAAAACTGTCTTCTTAGAATAATTGATCCACTTTGTTTTTCTTTTGAAGCAATAACTGCATGCTTTCCAACCCTCTCAGCTTCTTCAGCGTCTACTTGTGAAACATCGGCAAGAAAAGATCTCTGAAGATAACCGAACGTATCTGCTCTTACTCTTGCTCCTTCAATATGTTCTGTGACAATATTTGTAAGTGTGTCTCCTAAGGCACCCGAACCTGAGAGTTGAATGTTTCCGTGGCTATCTTTTTTTCCTGCAAGTCCAGAACCTGTCTCGCTTGCGTATGTTTGGAGAAAGTACTCACCATCTTTATTATGAATACCTTCGGATACAGCAACTACACACCTTCCTAATGAATCGTAAACTTCTTTCACATCTTTTAAAAATTCATCTAAATTAAATACTTTTTCTGGAACATAGACTAAGTGTGGACCATCTTCTTCGGTTGATTTTCCTAAGGTGCTTGCAGCGGTAAGCCATCCTGCATGCCTACCCATTAAAACATTGATTTTTATTCCTCTTAGGCTTCTGTTGTCAGCATCATCTCCTTGAAATGCATGAGCAACAAATCGTGCTGCTGAACCATAGCCTGGACAATGATCCGTTTCCAAGAGGTCATTATCTATAGTTTTAGGAACATGAAAAGCTTTAATTTCATATCCTATTTTTTTTGCACCCTCAGATACAAGATTTGCAGTTTCTGCAGAATCATTTCCACCGATGTAGAAAAAATATCTTATGTTTTGTTTCTCAAAAATTGAAACTAATTGCTCAATGTCATTCTCAGTTGGTTTTTTTCTTACCGAGCCTAAAGCAGCTGCGGGTGTTTTTGATATTCCATAAAGTTGAGACTCTGAAAGTTTAGATAAATCAACAAAATCTTCCTTTAATATCCCCTCCAGTCCATGTCTTACTCCAAGTATTTCATCGTATTCCTGATTAATAGCCTCTTTTATGAAACCAACTAATGACTT
>CACMQN010000017.1 GCA_902615855.1 uncultured Candidatus Actinomarina sp. | reverse complement strand
AAAAAGCTCACTCTGAAAATGGTTATGACTATGCTTACACTCCACATATTGGTAGATCAGTCTTATGGGAAACATCCGGTCATTTAGATTACTACAAAGAAGGCATGTTTCCTCCATTAAAGAATCAAGAAAACGATGAAGAGTATTATCTCAAACCAATGAACTGTCCTTTCCATATTCTTATTTATAAGAGTGACATTCGGTCGTATAAAGAGTTACCTCTTAGATACTTTGAGTTAGGATCTGTTTACAGATATGAAAAATCTGGTGTTTTACATGGTCTATTAAGAGCTAGAGGTTTTACACAAGACGATGCTCATATATTTTGTACAACAGACCAAATTGAGGAAGAAATACTTAATCTATTAACATTTTCAATTAAACTATTGAAATCTTTTGGTTTTGAATCAATTGAAGCTGATCTTTCTACAAGGCCTGATAAGTCAATTGGAAACAGTGATGATTGGGAGAAAGCAACAAATAGTTTGAAGTCTGCACTTGAAAATCAAAATATATCTTATGTAACAGCTCATGGAGAAGGTGCATTTTATGGACCAAAGATTGATTTACATGTCAAAGATGCGATTGGTAGGCGATGGCAATTATCGACAATACAAGTTGATTTTGCACAACCTGATAATTTCGATCTTCAATTCGTTGACAGTAATAATAAAAGAGTTAAACCTGTCATGATCCATCGTGCTTTACTTGGATCTATTGAAAGATTTTCTGGAATTCTTATTGAAAACTATGCAGGTGAATTTCCAGGATGGTTATCACCAGTACAGGTGAAAATTCTTACCATTGGTGACGTAAGTAATTATCTAAATAAAATCACTAAATCACTAAAAGGATACAGATATGAAATTGATGATCGAAATTTAAGACTTGGAGAAAAATTACATGATGCATCAAAAGATAAAGTTCCTATCACTGTAATTGTTGGAGAAAAAGATGAATTATCAAATACCTTAGCTATAAATATACGTTCACAAGAGAACCAGCAAAATGTGAAGTATGAAGATGCTATTAAACAAATTAAAGCTAATCTTAAGACACCGATTTTTAAAATATAATGGCTGATGGCATAAACATTGATGAAAAGGACGTACAGAAAGAAAACGTTCCTGATGATTTAAACTCTCTGGCAGTAGGAAGCTACGTTATTCCAAACCCTCTTAGAAGAAGAAGGTTTGCTCATCTAGTGTTATTATCGTCGATAATTGCGTTAGGTTTAAACTTTACATTAGAATTAGGAAATTTATTACCATCATCAATAATTTTAGGAATAACAAGTATTTTTATATATATTATCGATAACAAAATCTCTATAAATCAAAATGAAATTCTTGAATTTTTAACAGATAAAATAAGCCATTCAATAGGGTACTATTCCATAGCTTTAACATTTCAATTCAAATTCAAATTAAGACTCCTGAATCCAGTTTGGACAGTTATTGTATATGATCATAAAAATCCACCATCTTTAAAAACTATCTTAGAAATTGATGCTTTTAATCTTGTTCTTATAGGTGATATATATACTGAAGAAATAATTGATGCTTGAAAAGTATTTTAAATCTGCTTCTGAAAAGTTTGCCGCTCCATTTATTAATATTTGTATAAAGATTGGGCTTAAGCCAAATGTTCTTTCTTTCTTTGGATTATTGATAGTAATTATCGGTTGTTATTTGTTTTTAAATGATACTAAAACAACAGGTGCCTTAACAATTTTTATTGGAAGCGCCATCGACGGACTAGATGGACCTTTAGCAAGAACAACCAATATGATCACAAAAAAAGGGGCTTTACTTGACTCATTTATAGACAGAATTGGTGAACTTTTTATATGGAGCGTTGTTGCTATTAGGTTTACTTCAACAGATTATGAATTGTTTGTTATATTATCAATCGTAACTGGGTCAAATTTAATTCCATATTTACGAGCTCGTGGTGAGTCATTGGGTATAGATAACAAAGTTGGTGTAGCTGCTCGTCCAGAACGAGTAATTTTTGCTGTAATTTTTATGCTTTTTGAATTGCCTTTTTACAGTATTTATATTTTCACATTCATATTGTGGTTTACTGTTTATCAAAGATTTAATATTCTATATAAGAATCTCAAATGAAAATTTTACAATATCTATTTATTTGTTTGAGCCATAAGATATTAAAAATCTTACCGTATACATTGATAAGAATATTGTCTGTCCCAATCGGTACTCTTTATTATCTTTTGACATTTAGATCATCAATAAAATTATTTAATCGAAGCAAAATATTTAAAAAATTGAGCATAGATTATAAACCACTAATTGTGAAAATTAATTACACACGATATTGGTTAGAAACTCTGTGGCTTACAAATAAGAATTTTTCAAAACATATCAGTCCCCATGTTGAAATCGAAAATCAAGAATATGTCGAAAAGTTGAAAAAACAATATCCGGGTTTAATCTTTGCCCTTCCTCACATTGGTAATTGGGAATTTGCAATCCCAATAGGTAACTCAATAAAATTAAATCTTCTAGCAGTAGCAGAACCATTAAATAACAGTTATGTCTTAAATTGGTTTAAAACATTACGAGAATCCCTTGGGATAGAAATAATTATCGGAGGTAAAGGTCAAAATACATTTGATTTACTTGTAAATAAATTAAAATCTGGAAAAGATATATGTCTTCTATCTGAAAGAAGTATAAATAAATCGGGTGTAGCAACTGAATTTTTTGGCCAACTTGCTGCTTTTCCGAAAGGTCCCGTTGCACTATCTTTAAAAACTGAGGTTCCAATTATTCCAACTGCCATGATAAAAACAAAACGTGGTTACAAGTTAAGATTTAATAAACCGTTTTATGTACCTTATTTCGAAAATGAAGCAACAAGCATACAACACGGTTTAAAGACTCTATCTAAAAGTTTTGAAGAGTTATTGGCTTTAGACATAAATGATTGGCATTCAATTCAACCCGTGTGGACAAGTGAGTACTAATCTATTATTAGTTTCACCATATAACGTTAATTTTTATGGGGGAGTGCAAAATCAAGTTAATCATTTTAAGAATGGCTTGGATCGCTCTAAATTTAATGTTCGTGTATTAGCGCCAGATTCATCTGATTATGATATTGGTAAATCATTCAAAATTCCTTTCAATGGTTCAAGCAATCCAATATCACTTATACCTAATAATAAAATCTTAAATGATGCCATGGGATGGGCAGATATAATTCATATTCATGAGCCATTCATACCATTATTTTTTTGGAGATTAAAAACTTCAAAAAAGATTGTTGTTACTCATCATGCAAAAATAAGTAAATTTATATATGTTGGTCTTAAATTTTTGTACTTAACTTTAAAAAATAAAAATTTTTATTCTACT
>CACMQN010000016.1 GCA_902615855.1 uncultured Candidatus Actinomarina sp. | reverse complement strand
AGGTGTTACTTTAAAGGAAGTTGCGCTTAACTTTTTTGGAAAAAAAGATGGTCCATCAAAAGGAAGAGATGGAAACAGTCACTTTGGAGTAGTTGATAAGGGAACTTTAATGGTTGTTTCCCCACTCCCTGATTCTGCACCTGTCGCAGTAGGTTGGGCATTAGCTTCTCAACAACAAGGAAGTGGCGTTGTAGCTGTTGCAAACTGTGGAGAAGGTGCAACTGCAACAGGAACTTGGCATGAAAGTGTAAATATGGCTGGTGTTCTAAACCTTCCAGTTGTTTTTACAGTTCAAAATAACCAATTTGCTTACTCTTCACCGAATGAGACTGAATTTGGAACTCCAAATGTTGCTGATAGAGGAGCAGGATACGGTATTCCATCTTTAATAATTGACGGTAATGATATTTATGACGTCATTGATACCATTCACGAAGCATGTGAAAATGCTCGGAACGGTGAAGGTCCAACATTAATTGAATTAGTCACTTTTAGACATTATGGACATGCTGGACATGATCCAGCTGATTACGTTGAGGATGAAGTTAGAGATTTTTGGATGAAAAGAGATCCTATAGCTAGGTTTGAAGATTCATTAATTAATGAAGGACTATTTACAGAACAAGACTTTTTAGATTTAGGATCTAATTTAGAAATTGAAATTAGAGATACCCTTGAGTGGGCAAAAAGCCAAGAAGATCCTGATCCTAATGATGAACTTAAAGATATGTTTGCTGTTCGAACAAAACCAATAATTGAAAATAATTTAAATAACCTAAAAACAATGAATTATATTGAAGCAATTAATAATGGTTTAGACGAACTAATGACTGATGATGAAGGAGTATTCATTATGGGTGAAGATGTTGGTGTGTTTGAGGGAGCATTTAAAGCCACAAAAGGATTATTTGATAAATTCGGACCATTTAGAGTTATTGATACTGCAATATCTGAAGGTGGTTTCACAGGTGCAGCAGTAGGCGCTGCATTAGCTGGGCAAAAACCAATTGTTGAATTACAATTTTATGATTTTGTTTATCCAGCACTTGATCAATTAACAACCGAAGCTGCAAAATATTATTGGAAAGCTGGAAAAGCAGTCCCAATGGTTGTGAGAGGACCAACTGGAGCAGGAACAAGATCTGGACCATTTCATTCAATTAGTCCTGAATCTTTATTAGCCCATCATCCTGGGATCAAAGTTGTTGCACCATCAAATCCCTATGATGCAAAAGGATTACTAGTTGCCGCAGTTAATGATCCTAATCCGGTCATGTATCTAGAGCATAAAAAACTATATAGAAAACCAGATCTCAAAATGGATGTACCAGTAGGTCTGTATGAGGTTGAGATTGGTAAAGGAAAAATTGTTCGTGAAGGATCTGATGTAACCATAGTTACTTGGTCTGGTATGGTTTCAGTTGCACAAGAAGCTGCTGAAAAACTTGAAAAAGAAAATATCTCGGTCGAGATAGTCGATATAAGATCTATAGTTCCACTTGATGAAGAAATAATATTGAATTCTGTCGAGAAAACATCAAATATTTGCATTCTTCAAGAGGATGTTCCCTTTTCATCAGTTGCTTCAGAAATTTCATCACTTGTTGCTGAAAAAGGTTTTTGGAATCTTGATAACCCTATTAAAAAAGTTACATCACCAAATACCCATATTCCATTTGCCCCTGTTTTAGAGGATGCATTTATTCCAAGCGTTGAAAAAGTTATAAATGCTATAAAGGAATTACAATAAATATATGAGTGAACGCATAACCATGCCACAGCTTGGCGAAACTGTAACTGAGGGTACGATACTCCGATGGCTTGTAAATGTTGGAGATTCAATAAAAGAAGATGATCCAATATTAGAAATTTCTACAGATAAAGTTGATACTGAAGTTCCAAGTCCCTTTTCTGGAACAGTCTCTGCATTATTAGTCGAGGAGGGTGAAACTGTAGAAGTTGGTTCTCCATTACTTGAATTGGATGGAGAAAATTCTTCTGAAGATTTTACAAATGACACGAATGATGTTGTTGAAGAGGTTGTAGATGTTCCTACTGATCAAAATTCAGTTCAAGAAATTGTAGAAAATAAAGAAATTGTAGAAGAAGATCAGCCAATAACTAAAGTAAAAAATATTGGTAAAGTCTCACCAGTAGTCAGAAGGTTGGCATTAGAGAATAACATCGATTTAGAATCTGTACAGGGAACAGGTAAAGACGGCAGGGTTACAAGAAAAGATATTGATCAATTTATAAACAACGGGTCTGGAAAAATTAGCAGTCAAACAAAACCCTCAATGACGCAATCAAAACCTGCTGAAATTGGTACAACAGAGATTCCAAGGTTGAGGAAAAAAATTGCAGAAAATATGATTTTATCAAAACAAACATCTGCACATGTGATGACATCAGTAGAGGTAGATTTCGAAAATGTGGAAAACATAAGAAGCAAGGTAAAGAATAAATTTAAGGAAGAAAATAATTTTTCATTAACTTATTTGCCATTTATTGCAACAGCAGTTGTTAGTGCATTAAGAGAGCATTCGGTAGTAAATAGTTCATTTGATTTGCAAAAAGGAGTTCATACAGTTCATGAAAATATTGAACTAGGTATTGCAGTTGATATAAATCAAGAAGGGCTTCTTGTTGGAACTATAAGAGAAGCTGATTCCTATAATTTAAAAGGTACCGCAAGAAAAATATCTGAAATTTCCAAGTTATTGAGGGATGGAAAATATAATCTAGACGATGTAACAGGAAGTACCTTTACCATATCAAACAATGGATCATTCAACTCCTTTCTTACTTCACCGATTATAAATCAGCCGAATGTAGCAATACTCTCAACTGAGTCAGTTAAAAAACGACCAGTAGTTTTAGAAATGGATGATGGTTCCGACTCAATTGCAATTCGTCACGTTGGAATATTGAGTTTAACTTGGGATCATAGAGCTTTTGATGGGTCTACAGCTCTGATGTTTTTAAATTCAATTAAAAATAAGCTTGAAAACACAGATTGGTCTCAGGAAATATCTTGAGAGAATTAAACATTAGATGGTTAGGAAAATTACCTTATGGAGAAGCCTATATTCTTCAAAAAGGTCTTCATTCAGCTACTAGCCAAGAAAGTTCACCATTCGATTACTTACTTTTGTTAGAACACAATAATGTAGTGACAATTGGAAGATCAGGAGATATAAATAATTTATTAGTTTCAAAAAAAATACTTAATGAAAATAATATTGAATTTTTTGAAACAGATAGAGGTGGAGATATAACCTTTCATGGTGATGGTCAACTAATTGGATATCCAATAATAAGATTAGATGATCCAAAAAAAGTAGTTCCTTTTGTTCGTAAAATTGAGAATGTAATTATTGATTCACTTGCTGAACTATCAATTGAGGCTTTCTCAAAAACTGATGACACTGGAGTATGGACCAAAGAAGGAAAAATTGCCTCTATTGGTATTAAAGTCAGTAAATGGACAACGCTTCACGGATTCTCATTAAACATAAGTGAAAACACAAAAGGGTTTGATTTTATAAATCCTTGTGGAAGCAGTGAAGAACATGTAGTTTCTATCCAGCAATATGATGAAACAGTTTCATTTAAAGAAGTTACCGAAATAATTTCAAGAAAATTTGTTGAAATATTCAAGTATGAGAAAGTAGATAAACAGTTTTCTCAATTTACTCCAAGACAATTAAAAAAGAAAAAAGAATTTCATATTGATCAACTGGTAAACAATGGTGTTTTCAATGCCTCTAAAAACTCCGTTCCAATTACTTTAAATTCATCAGTTAAAAGTGAACCAGAGAGACCGGAATGGATGAAAGTCAAAGCCAACCTTGGTAAAGATTACCTCTCACTAAAAAGTTTAATTAAAGAAAAACGGCTTAACACAGTATGTGAAGAAGCATCATGTCCAAATATATATGAGTGTTGGTCCATGGGTACAGCAACATTTATGATTATGGGTGATACGTGTACAAGAGCATGTGGATTTTGTGATGTAAATACTGGCAAACCATGTCATTTAGATATGGATGAACCTTATAGAGTGGCAGAAAGTGTAAATATTATGGGCCTTACCCATGCTGTCATAACCTCTGTAAATAGAGATGATCTTGATGATGGTGGTTCTGCATTTTTTGCAAAAACCATTGATGAAGTCAGACTTAAAAATAATCAAACATCTATTGAGGTCTTGATTCCTGATTTTAAAGGTAGTAAAGAGGCAATAGATAATATTATAAATGCCAATCCTGAAGTTTTGAATCATAATTTAGAAACTGTCCCACGCCTTCAAAGAGAAATAAGAACAGCGGCATCTTATGGTCGTTCTCTAGCTCTACTTCAATACGCTAAGGAATCTCATTTTCTCGGAAAGACCAAGACTGGTTTAATTGTTGGCATGGGTGAAGAATTTGAAGAGGTAATAGCCGTACTTAAGGATTTATCTCGTATCAATATAGATATTGTCACTATTGGACAGTATTTAAGACCTACTCAAAGACATAGATTAATTGATAGGTATGTATCAGAAGAAGAATTTGAACAATATAAAACTATCGGCCAAGAGCTTGGTATCCCTCATATTGAATCAGGACCTCTTGTAAGATCTTCATATCATGCAAAAGATTCCTTTGCCTCTGTTTGATATATAAATATACTTAAAGCAATGTTTGACAATGTAACAAAATCTATAAGAGTTCTTTCTGCTGCCGCTGTTGAAAGAGCAAGCTCTGGACATCCTGGTATGCCACTAGGTATGGCAGATATTGGAGTTGTTTTGTACAAAAACTTTTTAAAAGTATCAAATAAGCATCCAGACTGGATCAATCGGGATAGGTTTGTTTTAAGCGCAGGACACGGTTCAATGCTTCTATATAGTCTTTTACACTTTAATGGATTCGACATATCTCTAGATGAAATAAAAAATTTTAGACAATTAGGATCAAAAACTGCAGGACATCCAGAAAAAGATTTTGAGATTGGAATAGATACAACAACAGGACCACTCGGTCAAGGATTTGCAAATGGCGTAGGTTTAGCAGTGGCTGAGAGATATCTAGCCTCAGTCTTTGGAGAAGATGTTGTAGATCATCATATTTATGGGATTGTTTCTGATGGTGATTTAATGGAGGGTATTTCAACTGAAGCCGCAGAACTAGCTGGATTATGGGAGCTCGGAAAACTAATTTACTTTTTTGATGACAATAACATATCTATTGACGGAAATGTTACTCAAGTATCAGTAACAAACCAAAAACAAAAATTTATTTCGATGGGATGGGATGTGCTCGAAATTGATGCACATAAAGAAAATGAAATTATTGACGCAGTTGAATCTTCAAAAAGTGTTACTAATAAGCCAACATTGATTATTTCTAAATCAACAATTGGTAAATACGCTCCAAATAAAGAAAACACAAGTGGAGTTCATGGTTCTCCACTAGGTGAAAATGAATTTGAACTATTTTTAGAGAATATCGGTTTTTCAGGTGATCCTTTTATTCATGATTCGGAAATTTATTCATATTTTGATGAAAAAAGAGTAGATGATAATTCAAAATATGATGAGTGGAAAGCTAACTTAGAATCGAAACTTCAATCTGACAAGAAATTTAGGCAATTGTGGAACCAGTTTAATAATTTTGAAACCTCAAAGGTTGAATTGGAATGGTCAAGCGATGAAGCTTCAAGGGTTGTCGGTGGCAAAATATTGAATGAATATGGTTTATCCAATAAATTTATTATTGGTGGATCTGCAGATTTAGCTGCTTCAACAAAACAAGTAATAAGTGATAATACCTTTGGCTCAAATAATTTTGGAGGAAACAGTATTGAATTTGGAATTAGAGAACATGCAATGGGAGGAATTGTGAACGGTCTTGCATTACATAGTAATTTAATCCCATATGGATCAACTTTTTTAGTTTTCTCTGATTACATGAGGCCAAGTATGCGATTAGCATCTTTGATGAATGTTAATTCGTTATTTATATTCACTCATGATTCAATATATCTTGGAGAGGATGGACCTACACATCAGCCCGTTGAACATTTAATGTCGCTAAGACTAATACCTAACCTAGATGTTATTAGGCCATCAAACAGTAAAGAACTAATTCATTCTTACAGATATGCATTGGAAAAAAGAAATAATCCTATTGCGATAATTTTATCAAGACAGAACATGAAATTTTTTGATAATGACGTTAGCTATAAGGATTTTCAAACAGGTGCTTATGAATTTAGGCCAGGTACAGACATTACTTTGGTTGCAACAGGTTCAGAAGTTGAACTTGCTCTTGAAATAAGTACAAAATTAAAAGATCTATCTGTCCAAATAATTAGTGCTCCGATTCTAAATAGATTAAGCGAAGAAAGGCTTGAATCATTGGGCCTCAGTCAAAATATTTTTACAATTGAGCTGGGCAGAACAATTGGTTGGGATACATATATAAAGAATATTAAGAAATCTTTTTCAATAGATTCTTTTGGTGAATCAGCCCCAATTGATCAGTTAGCTGAAAAATTTAACTTTAGTGCTGAAAAAATTTCCAATGAAATTAGAAGTTTACTTACTTAACAGCCTGTATAAGATTTCATTGCTGCTTTAGTTCTTGTTCCCGCTACACCGTCTGGAATTAGACCAACTTTTCTTTGAAATGCCTTAATTGCTTCACGAGTATAGGAACCCATTTCTCCATCTATAATTCCAGGATTGAATCCGTTATTTGCTAAAAATGTTTGAACGCCCTCTACACTGTCAAGTTTTGCACCTGAGTTGTCTCGAGCTTTACATGTATTGCCAGATTCACAACCTGTATAGCTTTTCATTGCAGCTTTGGTTTTATTACCAACAATTCCATCAGCGTAAAGACCTACCTTTTGTTGAAAAGCTTTAATAGCCGTTTTTGTTTTTGGACCAGACTGTCCATCTATTGGTCCAGGATTAAAGCCATTATTAGCGAGAAATTGTTGAATATCTAGTGTGGAGTTAATTATTAGATTTGAATTATCTTTTGGAACACAGGCGTCATTACCAGCATTAGGATTAGATACTGCAGTTTGAGCAGCATCTTCAACTTCCCCAGATCCTGCACTCCATCCACTTCGATATGGAGTATTATTAAAAAGATTAGACGAAATAAGTGATTTTGAAACCATCTGATCAACTATGTAAGATACTTCTCCAATTGAGATTTTTCTTGTTGGACAAAACTTATCCGACACAGAGCTACAAGCAGGAATAACATTGTTTGCAGCTAAAACATTAATATTGCTTGTCCATTTGCTTGCACCATCATCAGAATATTTATCTTCTTTGCCCGTAAGATTCTCAGTTGTACCCGCAAGAATTGACCTCACCAACATACATGCAAATTCTTCTCTTGAAACTTTTTCACTTGGAATAATATTAAAAGGACTGCCAAAGCATATATGTGCCCCATAA
>CACMQN010000015.1 GCA_902615855.1 uncultured Candidatus Actinomarina sp. | reverse complement strand
ACCTGATTATTTTGAAAATAAGTATAAAAATATTCAGGTAAAATTTTTTTAAGGATTTTATACACTTTATTCATCTTCAAATATTTTAATCAACGGTTTTCCACAAGTGAATTGACGCAATAGTCTTATATGGGGACCATATTTCGGAATATTCATCATATCTGTCCCAAGTGCTTTTATTTCCTACCATTCCAGCATTATTCATTGCTAATCTTAGTCCAGCATCCTTTGATGAAAAAACATCTAGTTTTCCAATACAAAAGATTTCAAACATATTCACAGACCAAGGTCCAATTCCAAATATCTGTAGTAATTTCTTATGTAACATTTCATCACTTAACTTAGTTAAATCAATAAGTTTGTCATCTAAATAAATATTTGAGAGCTCCTTAATTGTTTTTGCTTTATTTAAGCTAAGACCAAGTTTTTTTATTTCAGGTACAGTAACTTTTTGAAAATGATTTTCGTTTAAATAATCAGTATTAAAAAAACTTTTAATATTGTGAAAAATTGAATTAGCTGCAGATGTTGAAATAAATTGAGAAATTACTATTCCAACAAGTGTATCGAATTGATGTTTATTATTAGGTTTAAAAACAATATGACCATTTTCTTCTATTATCTTTTTTAATTTAGGATCTTTTTTTCCTAAATAAATTTCTTTTTGTGAAAATTTCAATTTATCCAACTAATTGACAAACATGTATTGAAAAATTTTTATAGCCCATACAATTGCCTTACAGAATTTTAAAATATTTTAATGCACGAATAGCTAAATATAAAATTAACAAGAAGCTACCTATCGCAAGAATGATTTGTGTAATACTGGTCCCTCTTGGAACATAAGTAACAATACTTACAATACCAACTCCACTCCATAGAAGTACTTGAACAAATTCTTTTTTTCTCTCTTTTGGCTCATTTGTTTTTTGATATCTTTTAAGATTTTTTTCAATTAAATTGGCTAGAATTTCAAACAATTTTGTGTCCTTTTCTTAATAACAATTATATAAATTCAAATACAATTCTTCACGCTAAAGTAATGAAGAATAAGTTAAAATAAAAAGATGAGTACTGCAGATGAAATAAAAAAACTAAATGACTTACTTAAAGATAGGGTTATAACTCAAGAAGAATTTGATTCACAAAAAGAAAAACTTCTTAAATCTAATTTATCAACAAACTCATCTGATTGGCTGACTCTGTTTCTCTTAACTTTTTTTGCTGGAGTTCTAGGTGTACATAGGTTTTACACTGGAAAAATTGGCACAGGCTTTTTGATGTTAATTACACTTGGGGGTCTTGGTGTATGGTTTTTAGTTGATTTAATACTTGTTGTTACAGGACAATTTACAAATAAAGATGGCCAAAAAATTCCTAGAACTTAGTCATTAAGATCAACCCAATAAACTCCTCCAGCTCTTGTTCCTGCATATAATATTCTTGTTTCGGGATTTAATTCTAATGTAAACACACCAAGATGCTCTAGTCCTGAATTGAATTCTCGCCAAGTTAAGCCGCCATCATTACTTGTAAGAATACCAAAATCTCCAAGAACACCTCGATCTTGAGCTAATCGAAAATAATCTACAGTACCTAGATAGATATTGTTACTGTTTCTAGGGTCAACAACTATATCCCCAACACCAAATGACTCAGTAATTGGTGATACATCTAATTTATCCCAATTATTTCCACCATCAGTACTTTTATACAGCCCATCATCATCAGTTCCTAAATAGAGTATTTGTGAATTGTTTGGGTCAACTACTATAACATTCGTCTCAAGACTGTTGAGTCCATTATTAATTTGTTCCCAACTTTCACCTCTATTAGTACTCTTAAATACCCCAGCACCATCACCAACTTTATCTGTATATTCTGTCTCCCCCTGCGTTGTTGCATAAAAGACATTATTGTTGTTTGGATCAATTATTAATTTACTTACATGAACATCTCTTACAAAACCATCATCAGAATTTCTCCAAGACTCTCCGTTATCTTCTGAACCGGTTAACCCCACGCCTTCTTTTGCATACTGATCTCCACCACTACCTACAAGTACTTTGAATGGTTCTTCTTTTTCTATAATTATTCCGTGATAGTGACAATTTCCGCCTACGTCTTCATCATCACAAAGTTCTGAACCTCCAATAAGTTTCCAAGAGCCTCCAGCATTTGTTGATTTATAAACTCCTCCATTAGTTGTTGTGAATATTGTGTCCGGATCTTCAGGGTGAGTTGCTAATTGCATACCGTACCAATTTTTTATACCGAAAGAAGCAAAAACCCAGTTTTTACCTCCATCAGTACTCTTAAAAATTCCTAAATTGTAAGTTGTTGCATACATAGTCCCATCCAAAGCAGTAGTAAGATCCACAACTTCAGAACCCACAAAACCTGTATTTGTTTCAATCCAAGTTTTACCATTGTCATAAGTTCTGTAAACACCTTGGAGACCTGCCATAAATACCTCGGCTTCACTTTCACCAAACGTTATTATTTCCACACCAACATCGGGAATAATAGGGTGTTCTTTTGTGTCTAAGAAGATATCAGATGAAATTCCAGCATCTTTACTCACAAATGTTTCTCGTCCAAAAACTGAGTAAATTTCTGAATCATTATATTCATTTATATACACACCACCTTCTGATGGGTCTCCGGTAACTTCTTCAAGTAATTTCCAGCTTTCACCTCCATCAGTACTTTTATAAATACCTGGACAATACTTTGATACACTTTCTTCATAATCAGGGTCATCATTATCTACTTCGGAGCAATCTGAAAATGTATAAAGTCCAATTCTTACATAAATTATGTTTGGATTCTTTGGATGAATTGCTAAGCCTTTAATATCTGATCTATGGAAAGTTTCACTTAAAGACTCCCAAGACAATCCTCGATCATTACTTTTTAATAGTAAATTACTTGTGCCAACAAATATATGGTCATCATCAGATGGACTTACATAGAGAACAGTTACTTTATCTATGTCTTCTTCCTCTAATTCTTGTCCTTCTTCTAATTCGATTTCTTTAAAAACTCCTTTTGGAATAGGCGTTGATTTAGTCCATGAAGCTCCAAAATCATTAGATATAAATATTGCTGAATTTTTTTCAGGAGTACAATCGTCTTCACCTTCTTCATCTTCACAGTCTTCTCCATTTGGGAAATATCTTCCTGCTACATATAAAGTTGAAGTCTTTTTAGAACCAATAGCTATAGCTGAAAATTGTGAGCCATCAATTTTTGTCTCATCCCAGGTTTTCCCTCCATCTTTAGAAACGAAAACACCAGAATCGGAGTTACTTGTTGCTTCAGTATAAAAAGCAATTTGATTTGTGTTTGATCCATTAACTACAACACCACCCATGTTTCCACTTATAGTTTTTTTAAGTTTCCAAGTAAATTTTTCATTGTCTACTAAGTAAAGGTTACTGTTTGAGAGGCCAGAATTGTCAGTTGTAGTTACCCAATATCCAGCGTTACTTTTAAAGATACTTGTCACGGTTCCTCCAAATGGGCCATTTACCTGGTTCCATTCTTTTGTGTCTAATATTGGATCAGGCAAATCAGGTAAAACTGAAGGGATATATTTTGATTCTTCTTTATTAGAGTCATTATTATTTTCGAATTCCTCATCACTCGCATCTTTACTGTCTTCTTCATTATTAACCATGCCTTCATCATCAGATGAAATTTCAACTAAATTAGGCGAAGAATCATTAGTGCTTGAACATGCAGAAATCGCAAAAACAATAGATAAAAATATGAGTAGATTTTTATTTTTGTAAATCACTAATTTGATTTTATCATTTAAATTTAGAAGCTGAAGTAAAAAAACCCAGTGGCCAGAGGCAGAATTGAACTGCCGACCCCTTGTTTTTCAGATAAGGGCAAACCTTGTAACCTTGTATCAGTTTAGCTTATTCTATTTGATTATACGCTCATCACATAGAGGCTTTATTCATGCAAATAGAGTATTTTGGTGATATTTTAAATTTTAAAGTGCTACTGATTTGTATATAGGTAGTCTCTAAATAAACTAAACGGTCCATTAATTTCGAGTATTTTTTCATACCCTAAATCTAAAATTAATTTTTCAATTCTATCTGGATTGTAGTTTAAGTAATTTTCATGTTTTTGGATTTCGATTATTAAAAATTTTGGATTGTGTTTAGTCAAAAAATTTTTACCTCCTTGTAGTACTTCAAACTCATAGCCCTCTGTGTCTACTTTTAGTAAAGAGAGTGGTTCGGGTATTTTATCGATAAAATTATCTAATTTTTCTATTTCAACTTCTTCATAAATATTTTCTGAATTGGTAAAGATAAAATAGCTAAGTGCATTTTTTATTTTATATTTAATTAGATTATTATTAATTTGTTTAAAAGTGTTTGTGGATGAAAATGCGTTCAAGAAAATTTTATCTTTAGAAACTCTATTTCCTAGGGCTAGGTTGTATAAAGTTATATTTTCTTCCTTACTGAACTCTCTTTCCAAGTCACTATAAAGAGAACTAACTGGTTCAAATGCAATATAATTTTCATATTTGTAATTGAAATTAGTTAGACTTTTTAATAGTTCTCCTCTGTGTGAACCAATGTCAATAATTGTATTAAATTCTTCAATCTGAATATATTTAAGTAATTTTTTGTTGTGATAATTTATAATATAAAAATCTAAAAATTTTTCTAATAATTTTTTAAGCATTTGTGGCCAGAGGCAGAATCGAACTGCCGACCCCTTGTTTTTCAGACAAGTGCTCTACCGACTGAGCTATCTGGCCTTTTGCGGGGACGACGGGATTCGAACCCGCGACCTCCTGCGTGACAGGCAGGCGTAAACTCCAGACTTTACCACGCCCCCGTATCCTAAAATACTACTAATAGTTTTAAAAATTCCAAATAGATATTGACATATAAAAAAATTTATTTTGAAACGAATTTTCTATATTAATATGAATTCCAGTGAACATTTATAATCTGTTTAAATATTTTTTTAGATTCTTTTTTTTACAAGTAAGTCTTACGTTTATAACGATTTGGTACTTTGACAATTTTCTTATTGGTGATTATTTTGATGGTTTTTTATTTATAAGAGACAATCTTTTAGAAGACAGAAGTAGATTTTACCCATTTGTTCCATATGATTTTATTAAAATTGATGTCTACTTAGCTATTTTTGTATTTGTGTTCTTAATTATTCTTTACCTTTCAAAATTTTATACTTACGTAAACGAATTAACCTTCACTGCTAACAAAAGCTTATTCGATGAATTTTTTTCAATATATTTAATTTGGACAGCAAGTTATCTTAGTTTTCTTCAATTATTTAGGTTTGAAACTGTATCAAGATTTTATCTTATAATTTTTACATTCATAGTGCCAATTTTGTTAGTTTCATTTAGAAATAGTGAATTCATATCTTCGATTCTTGGTAGAAATCCATCAAAAGAGAAATTTATTACATTTAATCTTGAAAAAGATTCTGTTTTCAGAGAGTTAAGACTTTTAACGTTCAGGCAAAATATTGGTGATTATGACGGTGATAAAACGGATTATTCGTTAATTAAAAATAAAATTGAAGAGATTAATAAAAATAGTGAAATAAATTTAATCGTATTAAATTTTTCAGGAATTGACAAAATAAGCAAAGAATTTGAAAAATTTATGCTCAATGTAAATAAAAAAATATTAATTATTTCAGATTTAGATTTTAAGTTTAGATCACAAATAATTGTCAGGAATGAGATTATTTCAAATAAATCTATTTTTTATATAAACAATGATATTCAATACGGCTCAAGATATATTTCAAAGAGGATATTAGATATTTTGTTAATAATCATATTTTTAATCATTTTCTTACCACTTCTAATTGTTTCAATTTTAATAATTGTTGTATTAGACGGGTTCCCTGCTGTAATAAAACAAACTAGAGTTGGTCTTCATGGTAAAAATTTTGAAATGTTCAAGCTAAGAACCATGAAAAAAAATTCACACTTGGAAAGAGAGGATCTTCAAGAATTAAACGAACAAAGTGGACCTCTTTTTAAAATTGAAAATGACCCCAGAATAATAAAAGGAACAAAATTTTTAAGAAGATTCAGTCTTGATGAAATTCCACAACTTATAAATGTTATAAAAGGTGAAATGTCTTTAGTTGGACCAAGACCTTTATTTCCTGAAGATAATTCATACTTCGATGAACATTATCTAAGAAGGTTAAATGTACTACCAGGAATTACAGGTTTGTTACAAATTAATGATAGGAACACCGACGACTTTCATACATGGTTTAAGTATGACCTTGAATATATTGAGAATTGGTCTATTTTACTTGATTTAAAAATTTTGTTTAAAACACCATTCTCGCTTATCAAGACAAAAACTAAAGGTAGATAAGTGGGTCGGGTGGGAATCGAACCCACGACCTTGAGCTTAAAAGGCTCCTGCTCTACCAATTGAGCTACCGACCCGTTATTACAACAAATATTATAGATTAAACATAAAAATTTAATAAAATTATTCTTCTTCTGTTTTAATAATGTTTTTACCAATGTCAGAATTTAGCTCTTCACGTGCCTTATGAAAAACATTCAAAATTTCTTTTTTAATATCTTCAGGCAATTCTGCTTGTTGAATATTATTTATATACTCATCAATTGTCTTGAAGGTTTTCTCAATTGACTCATTTAAATTTTTATTTAGTTTTTTGTTATTTTGTGTATTCATATATAACTAAACTCTAGTAAACATTTCAAATACAATTTTATATATTAGATTTCTGTCTAAATTGTAGATCTGGTTTTCTAGTTATTCTTTGTTTGGCCCATCTAGCTGGTGGTATTAATCTGAAAAAAGGTGGTAAAAAGGGTCTAGTAATTCTAAGTAGAAGCAAATTCATATTTACAACTTTTTTGTGCCACGTTTTTTGTTTAATACCATATATATTTCTAAACTCTTCCGGCAATGTTTGGAATGCCATAAAAGAAATAAATGGCCAAATTGGTTTTATATGTGGAGGAACTGGTCCAGTGGCGATAATATTTTTTACATCATTAGCAACATCTGTAATCAACAAGTAATCTTTCTTCCTTGATAATTCAATTACCCATTTTTCTAATTCCTTATGAGTCTTTGGCATTTTAGTATCATCTATCAACACAAGTTTTGCTGAAAGCATATTTTCTTTATGATAAGTATCTTTTTCTTCTTCAGTAAGTTTCCTTACAGTTTTTTCAAAAAAGAAAATTGAAGATAATTGCAAACAGGCGTGTACCCATAACAGTTGCTCATGGTCGAGGGCATCATATATACGACCAGTTACTTCGTCTTCCCCTTTAATTACTTCGTGCAGTTTGTTTATTCTATTCGCGCTTTCATCAGCCTCTTTTATTGTGCCAAATGTTACTGAATTCTGTAGAGATAGAGTTCTAATCAATCTTTTCCACGGATCTCTTTGGTAGAAAGATGTTTGTCTTGCACCAGCGGCAATTAAAGGGTGAGAGGCATGCATTAATAATGCACGAGCCCCTCCGAATAATACAGTGATTTCTTTATTAACCATCCACATCATAGAGTCTGGTCCAAAATATCCAGGGTCACCTTTCATATTGAAATAATATCAAAATTTTAAATTTAGACATCATAAGCAATCGTCCTATTTAAAAATAATTATGATTAAATGCCAAATCCATGAATATAATTTAATTTGTATAACTTTATGGAAATTACGAAAAAAATTACGGACTCATGTGGTGAAAAACCAGAAACAACGGAATTGGTTGATGTTGGAAATGATCCTAATTTCGTTTTTGAAAATGACCCACTTTTTGAAAGAGTGATTTTATATGATCCTGAGGCAAATGTAATACATGTAAATTCTTGGCTTGAGTGTGCTCATTATGTAAATGGAGGATGGGTTAATGACTTAAACCTTTTTATCAATGAAGAAAGAATATTTTTTCTAACAATTCTAGTAATTTCAACATTCAGTTTCTTTTTTAACAAATTTCTATCAAAAAGAAATCCTAGGTAATGATTATTAGCAAAAAATTAGTAAAAATATTCTTGCTCATTATCATCGTTTTGGCTCCATGGGGGATATCAAGTTTTGATGACGATGTTGAGACAAAATATATTGATTCTTCAGCATTAGAATATTATCAAATAAATACATGTGACGTATCATTTATCAAAATCTTTATTAAAAATTTTTCAAATACAAATGTTAAGTATGAATTTGATAACTACTCAAGTATGAGATGTTTTGGAAGAGTCAATGGGTTAGATAAAGATGGAGAAGTATTTAAAGTAGGAATTGGCACAAACTTATTAATAAATTTTTTAATCCAATCTCTTTTTTGGATAGTTTTAATTTCATTTATAAGTAAAAGTGAAAAAAAGGAATTCAAAAATATATCGGTCTCTATTTTTATACTTTTAATTTTGTTTTTACTTCATTTATATGGTGAAAATAGATTTTATGAAATAAGTGCTAGAAATTTTAATTTAAATCTTGATACATCAAATTTTTATATTTTTTCAGTAATTTTAAACTTTTTAATCGTCTCTTATATGGCTATTTTATCATTCGAAACAAGGTTTTATAATCTGATCCTTTACCTTCCATATATTTTTCTAGTAACTGGAACTTTCAACTACATGAACTATAACTTTCTAATCTTAATTTTTGGTTTTTTTGGAATACAAAATTTAATTGAGACAAACTATTCTAGAAAATATTCCTACGTGTACCTA
>CACMQN010000014.1 GCA_902615855.1 uncultured Candidatus Actinomarina sp. | reverse complement strand
TATTATCAATAAATTTTTAGACCACTGCCAAACTCTAAATAGCTTCAAATATGAATTTAATTTATAACCTAATGTAACCATCAATTTTTTTAATAATATTTTTCTTTCTTGTTAAAAGAGTATAAATTAAAAAAATGTAAATTAAGAAGTTAAATTTGTTGAATCTAAACAAATAAACCAAGTTAATTTCTTGAACGCAACACTGGGGAACTCTCCAGAGCGTCGAATATAGAGTTAATAATATTATTTTTGTTATGTCTATATTCCAAATTAATTCTTTGGTATCAGTCAGAAAATATATAGACGTAAGTGTAAATATCAGTATGTGAAGCCATCTCCCCCAATCTATTGCAATCAAAAACAATGGAGCCATTGAGATTAAAATTAGCACTAATAGTTTATAATTCTCCTTAATCCAAAATCGAAAAGAAAATGGTAACAATCCCAAAGTAAGATAAACGCCATAAACTAATACATAATCACTGTCCTCAAATATTCTATTAATCGAAGAATCTAAAGAGCTCAAACCATCCTGACTTAAATAATAAGCCTTAGTGCAGTCAAGTTCATTAATTTTCAAATAGACTTCATTACATAGGGAGTCCACTATTTCAGGAGTAGTTGGGTAAAAAAGATATACAATTAGAAAAATTAATGAGATTATCAATAACGAAATAATTATTTTCCAATCGATTTTAATCGTTCTTGTAATAGACAATATGAAAACCATGGCAGTCACAAATAAGTTCACTTCATGAGAAAGGACACTGACTAAAAATAAACCACTTATCAATATAAAAGTACTGAAACTTAATTTTTTATATGTTGAGCGTAAGATCAATAGTAAACAAACTAAACCCAACAATTCTTTATTTCCAACCCCTTTAGAGACATTAAAAACAGAAAAAAGTAAATAAAGAGGAGAAAACAATAGAAATAATGAATAAAAATTTTTATTGTTCTCTTGATACACTTTTAAACTCAAATAAACAACTGTGAAGTGTAGTAGAAATATAATTATTGGAATAAGAGTATAAGCTAAAAATTCTAAGTCATCAGAAATAGAAAGTAATATTGTTCCTGTAAAACCTCGTCTTATATAACCATAATTATAATTTATTAGCCAATCCGATATGTTATTTAGATATGTTTGAGAAAAGAAAATATATATAGATCTCAAAGCAAAGAGGATAGATACAAAAACTATTGATTTGTTACTAATGTTTTGTAAAGCTCCTTGAATTGAAAACAATTTTGACTCTAAATAGTTACTATCTGAATGTTTGAGAAAAATAAGATACAAGATAAAAACTTCAACAAAAATAATTTCATAACTGTAAAGGTATCTAAATTCTCTAGAAATAAAATCAACACTAAAAATATAATGAGTTATCAAGGTGAACAAAGTTGAGGTGAATACAAATACTCTTTTCTTCATAGGAAAAAAATTTAAAAATAATATGAAGATAATTACTAGACCAGAATTCTTTATAATTTGAAATAGTAAACTATCTCCGTAAATATAAACTTTAACCGTTGGCCAACCATCTTCAATCATTTGAATTTTGTTGATACACTTTATGCTTTCAAAATCCTTAAGAAAGTTTGTGTGGTGTTTATATACTTGATATACTTTATCAGTTTCTTCAAAATCATAAAAATCAATCTGATTTATAGAATATTTACATGAATTTAAATCAGAAAAATTTTTATAATCTATATCAATAGTTTGATTATCAATTATTAAATTTGCATAAATCAGATAGATTACTGTAAACAAAATTGTAAATAATAAGAAAAAGAATTTTTTATTTACATTTAGCATCACAGACTATTGAAAAAGAAAATCACTATGTATTTTCCCAATGTTTTCAAATTTGAAAAATTTTGAATCTTCAAATGCAAAATTTCTCATACTTTCTTTTTCATCCTTATTCATCTCAGTGTATTTAATCAATTTGTTGTACATACTCTCAATATCACCTGAAGCAAATACAAGAGAGTTCTTGTTATTACAATATTTTACGAATCCGACACTGTCACTTACAATACATATATTTTTTTGTGACATAGCTTCAATTAAAGTTAATGGACCACCCTCAAGCCTTTTGTCAGAAACAATTGATGGTATAAAAGTCAGGCTTGCATTTTTGTAAAATTTTAGTTTTTCATCAAAATTTTTAAAACCATGAAAAACAATATAATTTTCAAGACCAAGGTTGTGAACTTCTTTTTTTAATAAATTTTCATCAACGCCAGATCCCAATATATCTAATCTGAAGTTATTACCGGAATCTTTAAATTTATTTAAACATTTAATTAGCATGTCAACCCCTTTGTAATCTACTAGCCTTCCAATGTAAAGAAAATTATTATCATTATTAAATTCAATATTATTTTCTTTAAAGAACTTATCTTGTATCCCCATCGGAATCACCATATATTTACTACTTATATAATCTGGCTTACAATTTTTTTTAATTTCATTGAGTGTGATTTCGCTATTAGCGGTGAATTTATAAGTATTTTTAAGTACAAAATTAATAAGTATTTTGTTTAATAATTTTATATTATTTAGAAGTAAGACTTCAGCACCATGTGTTGTAAAAACCAATTTAATTTTAAGAATTTTACAAACAAGTGCACTTATTATTGCTTGTGGCAAAAACCAGTGTGCGTAAATATAATCAGGTTTAAATTTTAACGAAGTAAGAAAGAGATTTATAAATTGGCTAATAATAAGAATCAATAGCTTTAATATATTAATTTTGTTTTTTTGTAAAGAAGGTAAAATTCCATTCTCATGAAAAGTTTGTGATTTATTTGGCCAAAAGTATCTATATTTTTTTACCTTTATGCCATTAAATAATATTTCTTTGTGTTTTTCAGTACTCATCGGTTTCAAAACTAAAAATTCAAAATTTTTATCAGATTTTAAAATGCTGTAAATTAAATTGTTTATGACGTCAGTAACCTTATCTTCATGGTTTTCTTTATATGTTGATGTGTTTATTAATACTTTTACTTTTTGATTCATTGATTTTGAATATACATGTGATTATATATAAATTTTCATACTTTTTTGTTTTTAAGGAATAATATAAAAACATGTTCAAATTAAACTTTCTACCCATCTTATTATTTACATTTTTTTCTTCATTATTCTTTTCATTTACATGGATAAATTCATTTTATATATCATCAAGAAATGTAGATTTTCAAAAATATTATGATTATATAAATTATTTTTACGGAATAGACGTAGATATTGATTATGGCCAGGGAGTGTTTTACTATTTTCTAATTGCTAAAAGGGTAATTTCTAAAGTTGATAATGTAAATCTTTCAAATTCAGAATTTATAGTGAGCACTGCTGTACATGAAGTTAATTTTATTTTTTTTATAATTGGTTTGGCAGGATTTTTTCTCTTTTTAAAAGAAAAAAAATTTAATACGGAATCAATAATTGCCTCATTGATCATTTTACTTTTTTTTCCTCAAACAATTTACTTGAGATCAGTCATGAAGCCAGAGATTATTGCTTTTGCATTTACTCCTTGGTTATTAGTTTATATTGAGAGATACTTTGAAAATAGGGATATTAAAAATCTATTCTATGTAATACCTTTTATATCTTTAATTATTAATTCGAAGGCATCGACAGCGGGAATGTTAGGATTGTATTTAATTTTTTCATATTATAAGATATTTAAAAAAATTAAAAAAAAGAACTTTATATTATTACTAATAACATTTCTTTCTGTTATTTCGCTAACACAGTTAGAAAATTATTATATTACAGGAAATTCGTTAATTGAAAGACCTTATGATATAGAATATGATTTTAAAGCCGATCCTAAAATTATATTCAATACTAATTTGAATGAACTTGTAAGGGAGCCTTTTTTTACCATCAAAGATAATGGCGAGACATATCATAGCAGGTCAGTTATAAATATTATTTTGCTCGATACTTTTGGAGACTATTTCAATCAATTATTTGATGATCAGGTAAATTATTTCTCAAAACATAGGAAAAATTTTTTTGTTGACTCAAATGAGAGTACTTTTATTGAAAATAGAGAAATTAGTTATAGAGGAGTTTATAGCTGGTTTTTAATAAATGATTTGAATCGTGTAAGAAAATTACTATCCCTATTTTTTTCAGTAATTTTTTATATGTCAATTTTATATTTAGCATTAAAAGATAAAAAAAATAAGAAGTATTATCTAGCTCCTTTTGCAGGTTTAGTTGTTTTGTATGTTAATTCATTGGGCATACCGTCAAATAACTTTAACCCAATTAAAGCTGATACGTTTAAAGTATTTTACTTTTCCAGTTTGTTATGTATATCTTTACTATTTCTATTGGTAAAGATTTTCAGAAAAATAAATTTCTTAAAAATTTTTGTTCTGCTTTTTTTCGTTTGTAGTTTTTTATTTATTTCAGGTCATCCAAGGGAAAATAGTCAAAATTTGTCAGAGCATTTAGTATATTCAAATCAATTTAATCCATTTTGCTCTATAAATAATTTTTTAATTTTTGAAAATAATATTCTTAAAACTATGTTTCCTTCTGGTAATATCAATAATTTAAAATCAGATTGTACTAAAAAAGGTAATTTTACAGACAATTCCAAACAACGCGCTGCCCATGATGAACAAAATTTAAATAAATGTATTGATAAAGATAATGTAATAATTAACAATCCATATAATAAGTCAACTTCAAATTTGACTGAATGCAGAATTTACGCCTTGGAGCAAGCAAAGAATAAAAATAATTTAATTAATCCGAGAACACCTTTTATATCTTTATTAACGGGTATGATATGTATAATTTTTATAATCTATGAATCACAATTATTTTTTAGAAAAAAACATAAAAGTGGTTAGTTCCTTTATATTTTTTATTTTCTAAATATGAAGAAAGCTATTTTTTTTATAGAGGGATTAGAACATTTAAGGTTTGTAGAACCATATATGAAATCAATTATCAATAGTGATTATGAAATAGAAGTAGTATCGTTTGAAAATTTCTTATTAGATGATTTTAAGACAATTCTTATTAATAAAGATCAATTTAATAAATTTAGCTTAAATTTAGATGCAGATTATCTGATTACAACAACTCCCGGCGTGGGCAATCCTTATTTTCAAAAATCAAAAATCTTACCTAAATCCCAACGACCAAAGTATATTTATATTTTTCATTCTTTAGTAAGCCCTAATGAGGTTTATTCTAATAAATCGTTTATCGGTTTCGATTATATATTCAGTCCAAATGAAATAATTTCAAGCCAGCTTAAATATTTAACTAAAAAATCTACAAAAATATTCAGTGAAGGATATCCACTTTTAACAAATCAACATTATTTTCAAAAAAAATTTGATTCACATAATCAAAAGATACTAATTGCTCCTTCGTGGGGAAAATTCAATTTATTTAAAGATGGACATATGTTAACTGATTTAATCGAAAACATAGGAACTGAATATGAAATTTATTTAAGACCGCATCCAATGGAAGATTTTGATACTGGTACAAAAAACAATCTAAATAATGTGATTTTTGATTTTGAAAAAGATCTTAAAAATTTAGCTTATTTTGATTTTTTAATAACCGACTGGTCTGGAATTGGGATAGAATATTCAATTCTTACAAATAGAAAAACATTGTATGTAAACACTATTAAAAAGAAAAGACGAAAACTCTCTTTAGCTGAAAAAAACTTAGAATTAGTTGAAAATAAGATAAGAAAATCAGCTGGTGTTGAGATTAATAGTGATAATTTGAGTAAGATAAAGAGCTACCTTAGGGCCGACTTAAATATTTATGAAGATTGCTATATAAATAAAATCAAAGAGCCAAGATTCAATACTGATAAATTTGAAAGTTTTTTTGCTTAATTTAAAACTGATAAAGTTTCATAAAAAAATCAAGAATGTGAAATGAATCTAAGTTATAGGAAATTATATTTTTTAGTGAAAATGTGGCACAACAGTGTGGATTGTATACAAAAAATGTTGGAATTATAAAAATTAAAAAAGAAGTCTTATAATTTTTTAAGTCGATAATTTTATTTTCATCACTTAAGTAAATAGTAAAAATAGTAAAGAATAAAATATGTATCCACCTTCCCCAATCAAGAGCTAATATGAAAAGCGGTAAAAAAGAAATATAAAGAACTAAGATTCCCTTCAATTTATTTTTAAAATAATCAGTTCTAAAAACATACAAATTTATTATTAAAAAAACAATGAAATAATTTAAAAAGGTCATAAAGTTAAAATTAGTTATTGTATAAGAAATAGTTTCAAATACTCCACCGTTTACTCTTAAATCAAGCAAGTTGCCTGTTCTTAATTCAAAACAGGACTCATAAAGATTATATTTTGGAATTAACTTATCACACCATTCATTGATATTAAAAAAAGAATTCTGCATAATTTGCGAAAAATAGATCAGTATATTTGCGACAGTAATAGAAAAATATGATATTCCAACGAAGATTTTTTGATCAAGATTTGATACGTAAAAAACATAAAATAAAATTGCTGGCATAATAAATATATTTAAATTATGTGAAAATACTGCAACAAAATAAATAATTAGGCTTAAAACAAGATAAAATCTATTTTTTTTCAAATTAAATAAAATTAAAAGTGATAAAGATAAAAATCCCATAATTTCCTTCATGTTTCCCCCTCTAAAATCATTGATTACAAATAATACATAAAAAGGTGATAGAAAAATAAGAACACTTAGATAGTTTTGCTTGACCAATTTGAAAATACTATAAATATTAAAAGTGAGCCAGGAGTGAATTCCTGATATTAAAAAAACTATTATTAATTTTATATTTTTTCCTGAGTATAAAGTGGTTATCATTTCTCCTATTAGACCTCTACGATTAATACCTCCCTCATAATTAACAGTCCAAGCACTAAAATGTAGATAGTATCCTTCATAAAAAAAATTTTTCATATGTTCAAAAAATATGAATATACATATATTTAATAAAAATAGAAGTATGTAGCTTTCATTTAATTTTTTTACAGATTCGTCATATTTTTTTTCTTCAAGTATATTCCTAAAGTTAAATATAAAAATTCCTAATGTTATCAAGAAAATATTTAATTTTAAAATTTGAGTAATTGAGATATACACTGGTAGACCAATAAATTGAAGATATAAAAATAAATCAAAGATTAATAAAATTTCAATATATGTAAATTTGAAAAATCTAAAGTTTAAAATTACAAATAAAATAAATAATAGAAATTGTAAATAGTAAACATTACTTGAATAACCAACTTGATAAATTGTTTTGGATGTATTTTGATCATAGGATTTAGCAATTATTTTGTTTAAACATCTAATATTTTCTATTTCAGGATTTATGGGAAATTTTTCGAACTTCACTATTAAGTTATTAGTTGATGAATTCTTAGAGTATCCTGTAAGTTCTTCATGAAAAGTGGTTTCACAATTATCGTAATAATCAGTTTTTTCTTTAAAAGTTCCGAGAGCAATATCTAAAATTTGAAATAAAAAAATAAAAATTAGTGCAACATATATAAACTTTTTGTTTTCCTTTATTATCAGCATTTAATAACTTTCAAAAATGGTTAATTTAAATTTATGATACTCAAAATTTGTAATAAAACACTTAGGAGTTTAATTCATTAATAGTAGTGTTATCCTAAGGTAATTTTAAGAGGAAGTTGGTTTGTTAAATAACAAATATAAAGTAGCTATTGTGGGTGGCGCTGGTCATATTGGACTACCGTTAAGTTGTTTTATAAGCTCTCATGGTAATGATGTAATAATTATTGATACAGATACAGATAAGCTAAAAAAGCTTAGTGAAAATATTATTCCTTTTAAGGATGATGGACTTCAAGAATACTTAAAAATTGCAAATAAAAATAATATTAAGTTTTCAGACAATATTGACGAAATAAATAATTATGAATTAATAATTATTACTTTGGGAACGTCTTCATCAAAAGGTGATTTAAATAAATTTCAAACTTTAATGAGTCAGGTCCTAGAAAACATAAATAAAAATTCAAGAATAATTTTAAGAAGCACAATAACAAATGAAACTATTGAATTTACTTTAAATAACAAAAACTTTAAAGAAAAAAATATTAAATTAGCATACTGCCCTGAAAGAATTGCAGAGGGGAGCAGTTTAAAAGAGTTGAAAGAACTACCACAAATCATTGGAACTCAAGATGGTATAGAAGATAAATACTTTTTATTGTTCTTTAAATCTCTAGGGATTAAAACACTCACCACAGATTTTAAAAATGCAGTGTTTTTGAAGTTATTTACTAATTCATACAGATATTCACAGTTTACATTGATAAATGAATTTTCCAATATTGCAGAGGAAAACCAACTTGATTTTGAAAAAATTATAGATCTTGCAACACTCGACTATCCAAGACTTAAAAATATACCATCTAAAGGATTTGTTGGGGGTCCATGCTTAATAAAAGACACGGAAACATTTAGAATAGAATATAGTGAAGATAGCCAATTTTTAAATTCATTGCGAAAAATAAACACTACATTTATGACAAATATTTTGAATAAATGTAATGAAATTTTTATTGACAAAAAGTTGATTCAATTGGGCTTGACTTTTAAGCCAAATTCGGATGATTTACGAGATTCTCTATCCCTTGAGCTATATTTCAATTTAAAAAAAATGGGTTTTGATATTTATCCTATTGATGAAAATGTATCTCAAGATTCTGTAGAGTTTGAATTGTATGATTTTGAAGATGTTTCAAAACTTACAAATAATGTCTTAATCTCAACTTTTCATACTAGCTTCAAAAATTTAGATCTTAGTGGCAAAAAGGTATTTACTGTTGGAAATAAATAAGTCATTAATTATTCCATTAAAAGAAGAAACCGAAGAGGTTCTTTTAATTTTAAAAAGATTTTCACAATATCTGGAGCCCGATACAGAATTAATAGTAGTTTTAGATAGTGATTCAG
>CACMQN010000013.1 GCA_902615855.1 uncultured Candidatus Actinomarina sp. | reverse complement strand
GATCACGTAAAAATATTTTTTATTCACTCTTAAACCAATTAACTAATTCTTCAATACCTATATTTATATCGTAGATCGGTGACCAGTCCAGGCTTTGCTTTGCCTTGTTATTGTTTAACACACTTCTTAGTAGCTCTCCATCCCTTTGAGGTTTGTAATCTGGTTCTCCATGCCAAGAAGTCTTTGATGCGATTAGTGAAATCAACTCATTCACAGATGTTTCAACACCAGTACCTATATTCAAAAATAAATCATTATCATTTTCAGATGATTTTATTAGTGCACTAACAACATCAGCAACATATATATAATCTCTTGTCTGGTTTCCATCACCATAAATAATTGGTTTTTCGTTATTTAGCATTTTTCCTGTAAATATTGACATTACACCTGCTTCTCCGTGAGGATCTTGACGTGGACCATAAACATTTGATAAATTCAAAATTGAGTATGACATTATTTCATTTTCTAACATCAATTTTATAAAATCATTAAGCTTTTTTTTTGCTACACCATAAGGAGAAACCGGCTCACCTGCAAAATCTTCTTCAGAAGTTGGAATTACATTTGGTTCACCAAATATTGTTCCTCCAGAAGAACTAAAAACAAATTTCTTACAATCTGTGCGTATTAAAGTTTGTATTAACTTGATGGGCTGTAAGAGATTATGTTCAAAATCTAGTAGTGGATCCTCTACAGAAATTACAACTGAAGATTGTGCTGCTAAATGAAAACAAATCTCAGGATTAAATTTTTCAATTTCTTTTATTGATTCATCAGATCCAAGGTCATCATAGATTACATCTAAGTTTTCTAACCTGTCTAAATTTGTTTTTTTTCCTGTCAATAAATTATCAATAACTAAAACTCTTACATTATTTTTCAGTAATTCCTCCACTAAATGTGAACCAATAAATCCAGCTCCACCTGTTACTAATGCTTTTTTATACTTCATGATTTAAAAATTTCATCATTAATGACTGCCTCATCTTCAATTATCGCTTCACTGCAGATTATTGAATTATTAACTTGAACATTGTTTCCAATCGAACTTGAACCTAATATAACGCTATTCTCTATCAACGTATTTTTTCCGATGGTCGCTGCTTCAGAAATCCAATTAGTTTGATTTTCTGTATGAGCATATATATACGACTCTCTTGTTCCTACATCTAACATATTTCCATTTACACTAAAACAATCCAATAAATTGTTTTTCGCTAATTCAGGAAATACATTTTTCTCAAAAGAACAGGGTACTTCCAAATTGTTTTTGATTTCTCTGATATCTTGTTTGTGAAAACAATAGACTCCTAGGCTTATATTGTTTCCATATTTCATATCTTTTGGCTTCTCAATAAAGTTTATTATTTTTGTACCTTCTAACTCAAGTACACCATATCTTGATGGATCCTCAACGGGTATTGAACAGATAGTTGAATTTTTTGATTTATTTGCCACTTCCAGGAATGATTCAAAATTCATATCAATAAGTAAATCTCCGTTCATACACAAAAATTTATCATCAAAATCTTCTATATTCTGTATTACATATCCACCCGTATCTAATTTTTCATGTTCAAAATGTAAGTTAAGGTTATATTTAGAATTTTTTTTGTAATCTACCCAATAGCTTTCATGCTTTATTGAACAAATTAAATTTATGTTATCTAAATTCGATTCTTCCAAATTCTCAAGAATTAAATCAATTAGTAGTCTTCCCTTTATCGTAAGTAATGCTTTAGGGATACCTTCCGATAAAGGTCTAAGTCTTGTAGCTTCTCCTCCTACTAAAAGATATATGTCTTTAATCATTGTCCAAAAAATTTATAAGTTCTTCAAAGCCAGATTCTATATCGATTTGAAATATGTTTTCCCATAAATTTTCAGCTTTTTCATCTGAAAAGTAATTTTTAAGATTGTTAACAAATTTATCTTTGAGTAAGGGTATAGCCTCATCTCTTCTATCTGGATGGCCTATAGGAGTCTCTACTTTTACTTTATCGGAAAATGAGCCATCATTATATTTAAAGTAGATCTCATTTGAAATATGTCGTTTAGCAATGTCATAATAATTTTTTGTAAAGTCTTTATTTTCATGAACTTTTATCTTCTTTCTCAAAGAGTTTACTTGGTTTAAACCATGAAAATTATCACTGTAAGTTTCCGAGGTTAAATCTTTAAAAATTAGTGCGGCAGATACCATATATTCAAGTGAGTGATCTCTATCGGAGGAATTGTTAAGTTCCTTTTTGTTACTTATTATTCGCAATGCAGGCTCATGTGTTTCAATAATTATTTCGTTTATATCTTTTTCTTTTTCATGAAATAAATCTGATAATTTAAAAGAAGCTTCAACTGCAGATTGTCCATGAAACTCCGCTGGATATAAAACCTTGTATAAAATGTTTTGAATTACCCAATCACTAAGTTCTTTACCAAAAGATAAAACCTCGTCCTCTAAAAAAACTTTGTTGAATCCCCAAATCTGATCATCTTGTATATTTTCATAAATGTTATCTTTGAACTCACTTATTTCAGCAATCTCAATACCTCTAGATGCAGCATCTCCTGCAGCCCAACTTTTTCTTTTACCAACGTTTGGTGCTTGTCTATAAGATCTTAAATTGACACCATCTTGTAAAATATTATTTACTGTTCTAGATATTGATTCTGCATTTTGATTTGATAAAAGGGATGAAAATACTACACCTGATGCTAGTTTGACATAGAACACATGATCATAACCTTTTTTGTTTAAGGATGTACCCAATGCTAAGCATCCTTGTATTTCATACATTTGGATTATCGATTGAAAAAATTGTGATAGATTTTTTTCTCTGTGTTTTATAAAGTAACCAAGTGCTGTTCCAATATTATCAGATGGATGTGCCCACTCTTTTGCCAAAAAGGTATCGTTATAATCAAACCATCTAGTCAATATTGAAAAATACCTTGCAATTTCTTTAGAAGACTCCATCTCTTTTAGGATCAAAAAAGGATTTGTATTAGAACCATACTTACCTCTTGTTGCAAATCTCATTGGATCTTCATAGGTTGAAGCATTAAAAATACAACCTAGAGTGTCTAGAAAGGATAATTTTGTTGCAAGTAAATTTTCCTTTGAAAATACAACATTCTTTGAAAGATAATTCGAAATTATTTTATCTATATTTTGTTGAACCAAAAATTAGTCTCTTTCTTCAACTCCGATATATTTTGCAGCAGGTCTAATTAATGTATCGTCTTCTCTTTGTTCAAAATAATGAGCAGCCCAACCGACTGATCTTCCTGCGACAAAAATAGGAGTGAATAAATTTACATCGAAATCTAACTCTGAGAGTAAAAGACCACCGTAAAAATCAACATTTGGAAATAATTTTTTTTCTTTATCCATAATTTCATCAATTTTTTTAGCGATTTCAAATCTTAGTTTTGAATCATCATCAGATACTAGTTTTTCTACCCATCTCTTTACAACAGGACTTCTAGGATCTTGAATTTTGTAAACACCATGACCAAATCCCATAATCTTTTTCTTTTCCTTAAGCATTTTCAAAACTCCAGTTTCAGCGTCATTGATATCTTTAAATGAATTTATTAACTCTACAGCCCTCTCGTTTGCGCCCCCATGTAACTCTCCTTTGAGTGTGCCTATCCCAGAGACAATTGAGCTAGTTAAATCTGATCTTGTTGAGGCTGTAACTCTTGTAGCAAATGTTGAGGCATTGAATCCATGTTCAGCATATAAAATCAGGATATCATCAAGTGCTTGTAGTTCATCTGTAGATACTTTATTACTTAACATCGAGCTGGCAACTGTATACTCTTGGTCTAATTCTGATGTGTCATTGTCGTTATAACTCGCAATTACATATGAGACGGCAGCCAAAATTTTGGTAGTTGATTCTAAATCAGAATTTTTATCTGAATCCCCTATGTATGAGACAACTGTTCTTATTACATCCATAGGGTGAAGTCTCGATTTAATTTCAACAAAAAGTTTATTTATATCTTTATCGTTCGTTAACTCGCCATAATATTTAATAAAGTTATTTGTAAATTCTGAACCATCTAAATCATCGCTAATAATTAAAGAAGCTGCATCTTCGTATGTATGAGTTTCTGTTAATTTGATTGCATCATATCCACGATATCTTAGAGAGGTTCCCTCCATGCCAACAGTAGAAATTTTAGTTTCGCCAGCAATTACTCCTCTTAAGCCAGGTGAATATTCCATAGTTAATTTATTCTACATATAAATTAATAAATTCGACAGGTGCAAAGTTGAATTTTATGAATACTAAAATCTTTTCATGGCACAAATTCATGAATTAGAGTATAAGTCAAGATTTGGAACAAAATATATTGTTGCAATTATCCTCTCCTTATCAGCACTTCTAATAGCTGGTTGGATTGGGTTTTTTATATTCCTACCAATTAAGTCAGGCATGACTGCTGTTTATGAGCTTGAAGAAAGATTTTTACCAAGAGCGGAAGGAATGGTATTAGATTTTGTATCATTATCAGAGCCATCAGTAATTATTACAAGCGATAATCAAATCTTAGATGAATTACATGACGGATTGAATAGAGACCCTATTAAGTTATCTGACGTCCCACCTTTTGTAATCAATACTTTATTGGCCGCTGAGGATAGTAACTATTACCAGCATGAAGGAGTTGATTTTATTGCAATTCTAAGTGCAGTGCTAGACAATTTGAGAGGTGTAACTCGTGGCGGATCAACAATCACTTCTCAAGTAGCAAAACAATCATTTGTTGGTGATGAAATTTCAATTAGAAGAAAAGTTGCTGAGGCAGTAGTCGCTGCTGAACTTGAAAGAAGATATTCAAAAGACCAAATTTTAGAATATTATATCAATTCAATATATTGGGGTGCAGGAGCATATGGTTTACAATCTGCTTCTTTAGAATACTTTAATAAGGAAGTAAACGATTTAACGTTGGATCAAGCAGCAACACTGGTCGTAATAATCAGAAGCCCTGCTTACTATAACCCAAGAAAATATCCAGAAAGAGTTCTGGAAAGAAGAAATGATGTATTGGATATTATGCTTAAAGAGGGTTTTATTGTAGATATACAGCACAGATCAGCAAAACTCGCTCCTTTAGTAATATCAGAACCGAATATTATCAAAAATAATGCTGAACACGTCTCAGCAGAAGTAAAAAGACAATTGTTAAATGATCCGCAATTTGCATTTCTTGGAGGAACAAATGAAGAGAGAAAGAAAAAGTTATTTGGATGTCCATCGGATGATACAACATGTACTGGTGGTGGTGGCCTTAAGATCTATATAACCGTTAACTTAAAGTTACAAGAACATGCAAATGCAGTACTTAATAAATGGGTTCCGTCATCAAAAGATGAAGAGCAAAACGAAGAGCCTGATCCAAAACCAACTGGAGTAATTACACTTTTGAACAACTTCACTGGAGCTATAGAAGTCATGGCATCAGGTTTACCATTCGATGAAGAACAATATAATTTGGCTACTCAGGGTAAAAGAAATCCCGGATCGGCTTTTAAACCAATTACTTTACTAGCTGCATTGGAAACAGGATCTCAATTATACAGTTATAGAGATTCTAGATCTCCAACTGAAATTGACTGTGGTTATCCATGTGCACCTGATGGTATAGGGACTAATTGGGTTGTTAGAAATTACGGAACATCAATAAAAGCTGATAGATACATAAATAATATTGCAGCTCAAAATAGATCTATAGAGCTTCAGTGTGTTGGGTATCACATTGAAGAGATAAAAAATAAAGACTTTATAGAGCAGTTTCCGATAGCAGAAGGTTTGGATGAACTTGATGATGAGGAAGAACAAATTCTAGCAATTGGTAAGGCATTAAAACAATTTGATGAAAAGGGTATTCCAATTGTCTACAGTACAAATGAAGATTTAGAACTAGAGGAAGATCAACAACAAATTCTTGATGAGCAACTTATTGATGAACAAAATAATTTAATACAAATAGATTTAGAAAAAGAAAAACAATACATATTCAAACCATGTGTAGACAAATCAGAATACAACAGATCAATAAAATTACTAGACACATCTGGAATGGTCTCATTAGAGGAAGCGACTAGAAGATCAATTAATACAGTATTCGCTCAGCTTGCTTCTGAAATTGGTGGTGAAAAACTTGCAAGTACAGCAAAACGAATAGGAATTGATTCTGAGCTTGAGCCTGTGATTTCATTGACATTAGGGGCTGGAGCTGTAACTCCAGTTGAGCTAGCATCAGCATATTCATCATTTGCAACAAATGGTAAACTTGCTCCTCCTTATCTCATCGAAAGAATTGAAGATTCAAGTGGTCAGCTTCTTTACAAACATATAATCTCGACAAGAACAAGTATTCCAGATCCCGCAGCTGCAGCTGCTGTTAGAAAAACTCTCGAAGTTGCGGCCCAGTACGGAACTGGAACAAGAGCGGTATTGGATGATAGGCCAATAGCAGGGAAAACAGGAACTCACCAAGGTTTTAGAGAAGCTTGGTTTATTGGATTTATACCTCAATACACTTCATCTGTTTGGATTGGCTTTGCAGAGGAACAATTACCTTTAACTGATGTTGAAATAAACGGAGAGCTAATTAAAAATGTTTCTGGCGGTAGAGTTCCTGCACCAATCTGGAAAGAATTTATGGAAGTGGTTGTTGAAGAACTTCCAATTGAGGAATGGCCGACTGATCCTACAGATATTGAACGGTATTATGAAATTCCAAAAATAGAAATTCCTGAACTTACAGGATTAAATGTTTTAGATGCAGAAGAAATTGCATTTGCCGGATATATTCTTCCAACTATACAATTGGTTGATTCAGAAGAAGCACCAGGTTTAGTGTTGAAACAAAATGTACCAAGTTGTGAGAGGGATAATGAATCAACCAACGATGAAGTTGATAACAATGAAAACCAAGATCAGCAAGTTGATGCTTGTATAGGTATTGAGATGCCAGAAGGTACAGAAGTTATATTAGAGGTTTCCGGTAAAAAATTTACAGGAGAAATCCCTAATATTGAACCTTGTACATATTCGATTGAAGAAGGAGAAAATATAATCAAAGAATTCATGAGAGAAACAAGTGTTATACTATTTTTAAAAAATTCATTTGAATATACAACATTAGAGAACTGCGAAGGAAAGATCATAGGGACAAACGTGCCTCAAGGTGGTACTGTTTCAACAGGTGATAGCTTAACCTTTATTATTGGTAGTAGAAATGAAGATTAAGGCAGACTTTTAAAAAATTCATATAATGATAGAACCCCAAATCCTGTAGCACCTTTTCTATTATCTGAGCGTGCAGGACCAGCTATATCTAAATGAATCCAGTCATTTTCACCAATAAACTCTTTTAAAAGAAGGGCTGCAGTTATAGCTCCACCAAATCTTCCACCAGTATTTTTCATATCTGCTAAATCTGAATCAATTAGATTTCTATACCCATCAAATAGAGGTAGGGGATGAAAATTTTCATTAGTATTTTTCGTGGACTCAATAAATTTCATTTCTAAATCACTATTGTTTGAAAATATTGCACCAATATCCAAGCCCAATGCTACATAAGAAGCTCCAGTTAAAGTGGCGATATCACAGATTAAATCTGGGTTAGTCTCAGCTGCAAATGCTAAAGCATCAGACATGATTAATCTGCCTTCTGCATCGGTATTCATGACTTCAATAGTTTTACCATTTCTAGTTTTAAGCACATCTCCAGGTCTAATTGCAGAGCCACTTACCATATTTTCTACAATTGGTGTATAAACTGTAAGTCCTATATCTTGATTTGTTCTTGCTATTATATTGATAACACCCCAGGCACTAGCTGCTCCTGACATGTCGGTTTTCATTGTTTCCATTCCAGCAGGACTTTTCAGAGAGTATCCTCCTGTGTCGAAAAGTACGCCTTTTCCAATCAAAGATACTTGATATTTTGCTTCTGCATTATATTTGCCAACTAAAAAATAGGGTGGTCTATCAGAACCTTTTCCAACACCTAGAACACCACCAAAATCATTTTCTTCCAACCACTTTTTATCATAAACTTCAACATTTATATCTGATGAGTCAACTAATTCTTTTACCTTATTAATAAATTCCTCAGGTGACTTATCCAAAGCAGGTGTGTTAATTAAATCTCTTACCCAAAATACTGAATCCTTCTTTATTTCATTTACAGAAGAATCTATATCTTTAAATGTAATATTGTTGATGGAAGAGTCATCTTCAGACTTATAATTATTAAATTTATATTGTACGTATAAAATTCCATCAATTATTAAACTCTTTTCATCTTCAAAATTCAAAAATTTAATTTCTGCATCAGATTTTATTTTTGAACCAATTAAGGTCCCAATATCATAAAAGTTATTATCTACTTTATTCTCACCTAGACCAACGAGAAATGTTAAATTCTGACTCTTTGAGTACGATGGAGGGACCGAGAGTATTTGATTTTTTTCTCCCTCAAATGAATGTGTTTCGCAATATTCTTTTATCGTTTGATTATCAAAATATTCTTCGTGATCACTTAAATCATTGTTAAGAAATAATATATCAATTTTCATTTACTTGGTGTCCAATCATTCTCAAATTCTCTTGCTAACATCCACAAAAGATCGGATAGTCGATTTAAATATACCACTACTTCTGAATCATCTATCTCTAAATGTTTTTGCCATTTTACACATTTTCTTTCAGCCCTTCTTGAAACTACTCTTGCCCAATCAAATTTTGCAGAAATATCATTTTCACCTGGAACTACAAAGAATTCCGGAATTCCATTTTTTTCTTCAAGAAAATCAATATCTTTTTCAAGCTGTAAAATCATTTTTTCTTCAACTAAGGTCTTATCAGGTTCTAGTTTTTTTCTGTTTTCTTTTGTAGTCGCTAACTCAGCTCCCACTATAAATAATTCTCTCTGAATCCTTAGAATATTTTCTTGCACTTCAATTGGTAACTGTTTATCAGCTCGAATTAAGCCAAGGGCTGCCACAAGTTCATCGACAGATCCATATGCGTCAGGTGCTAAATCATCCTTAGAAACTGCATCCCCGAACAGCATGCGAGTTTCACCTTTATCTCCTTTTTTAGTATATATTTTCATTACTATCAATATAGTCCTAGGACAAAAGTAAAAGACCTCCTGAAGCTCCAAGGGAAACAATCAAGGATAAATAACTCAA
>CACMQN010000012.1 GCA_902615855.1 uncultured Candidatus Actinomarina sp. | reverse complement strand
AAATTTTATAATTACTGGAAGTTTAATAACAATATTGGGTCTTCTATCTTCTTTGAATTCATTTATAAACTTTTTTACATATTTTTATTTTGGTTTAAACAAAAGAGCGATGACTCAGATATCAAGTATTAGTGGTAATACATGGAGGGGGTTAGCGCCAAGCGCAGAATCAATTGGAGAATTTTTTGCTTTTTCAGTTTTTTTGTTTGTTTTCTTGGCTATTAAAAAACAAATTAAATTGAATTTTCTATATATTGGTCTCTTATTAATTAATGTAATCGGTCTTTTAAGAGCTAATAATGTAGCTGCTATATTATCCCTAACCGTCATCTTTATTTTATTTATATTAACTCAAAGATTTGAAATGAATATTAAGAGTATATCTATCTTCACTTTTATTATATTTTTACTAACTTTGGCTTTCTTTTTCACAGAAAGAGATATATCAATATCTCCTTCTGTTTCATATGAAGCTGGAAGTAAATCATTAATTTTAGAAGGGCTCAAGTATTCTAATTTATTTGAAGGTGAAACTGATAGATATAAAAATGTTTCAAGATATTTTAATGAAGAGAACGATCTTGAAACTATTTTTTTGTATCCAGGCAACAAAGAAAAAGTTTCAACCTCACTCAAGTTTGTTAGCAATATTTATACTCAGAATATTGATATCCCATATTTCCCAAATCCAGTTGCGGGATTAAGTATATTTGCACTTTCCATAAATAGATCTGAAAAGTGGGGCATATTTTTATCAAAATATAATCCTAATATTTATGAGTTTTTATTTGGGTCAGGTCCCCTCCAGTTAAGTAGCTATTACAATGGACACAATAAAGGTAACGTAGAGGGTCTCTTATTACCACATTCTAGTTTCTTGGATTTAATTTTATTTTTTGGTTTTATTGGATTTATTGGATTTACATTTTTTACTTTAAGAATATTAGTGAAAAATTTAGATATTCAAAATCCTTACTGGTTTCTGCTTGTTTTCTTAATAATAAACTTTATAAAAAGTGATTCGATCATGTACATAAGTCCACTTATACTTTTTATTTTCACAATACTTCAAAATTTGAAAGGAACTAAAAAGGATTAATGTGTCAAATATTTGTTATATAACTTATCAATCGTTTCCCTCATCGAAAGCTAATACAATACAGACAATGGCAAATTTAAAATATTTGATAAAAAATGGTAATGAGGTTGAATTAATTTTTCCTTTAAGGGAAAAAAATAGTAGTGATAATTTAATTGATTTACAGTCTTTTTATAGTTTCAAAGAAAATTTAAAAGTAACTGGAACAGAACACAAATATCCTTTTGGAAAAATTCAAATGTTTGAAAAAATGTTTTTTATATTTAGTCATGCAGCTTGGTCTAGGAAAGTAGTTAAACGAGTTAACAAAATTTATGATTTAAACACTTTATTCATTACACGATCTGAATGGGTGGCATATTTTTTATCAAAATGTAAATTAAATTTAGTTTATGAATGTCATCAATCATCAAAAATTAAATCACTTTTAATTCCACTAATTGTTAAAAATAAAAAAAGTAAAGTGATCTTTCTAAATGAACTATTACGTGAATCATTCAATTTGGAGAAAGAGTTTAATCCTCAAATTAATGTTTTGCATAATGGTGTTGATACAGAATACTTTCAAGAAAATATAAAAAAAGAAAAAAATTCAATAATTTTTGTTGGAAATTTACTCAGGTTCAACAAAGATAGAAATATTGAATTTTTAATAGAATCATTTAAAAATAATTCATCTTTAGATAAATATAAGTTGAAATTAATTGGTGGACCTGAAAATGAAAGAACGAGAATTGATAAATTAATTTTTGAAAATAATTTAAATGAAAATATTAAAACTTATGGTGAGTTGAGTAGAGAAGATACTATTTTAGAAATACAAAAATCGGAGATTGGTTTACTTCTTAATAAAAGTGACAATCTTCACTCAACGCAGTTCACCTCACCTTTAAAATATTTTGAATTCCTATATGGAGGTTTAAAAGTTGTTGGAGTAGATTTTCCAGCACACAGAGTTCTCCCATTTGCTGAAAATATATTATTATTTTCAGAAAATAATATTGAAGAGTTTGTAAATTGTATCAATAGTTCTAAAAACATTGAAAGTATTATGAAAAATAAATTAAATTCAATAAGTTTAGATTTAAGAGTTAAAAAAATAATTGAAATTATTCAAACTTAGCACGCCTGGAGGGACTCGAACCCCCAACCCTCTGATCCGAAGTCAGATGCTCTATCCAATTGAGCTACAGGCGCATAAATTATAAACAAAATTAAATTAAATTAATTTATTAATTATTTATATAATAGTTTCAATAATGCAAAGTGTTTTAATACTAAATACAGATATTTCAGTAACAAGTGTCAATGAAGTAACAGAAAAATTATCTAACAATAATTCATTAACAGTTGCTGTATGTAATGCTAATACTCTCGTAAGATGTTATCGAAATGAAAGGCTAAGAAAGATAATTAATTCATTCGATATAAAATGTCCAGATGGTTTTCCAGTAGCAAAAGGGTCAAGTATTTTGTATAAAAATCAACAAAGAAGGGTTGATGGTTTCAATATTTTTATTGAAACAATTGAGAAGGGTTTAGATAATAATTTATCACATTATTTTTTTGGAAATGAAGAAGATGTTACAAAAAAAATGATAAAAAATCTAGAGAAAAACTATCCTAAAATAAATGTACTTGGTTACCAATGCCCTCCATTCGGAAAGGTCGACAAACTATTAAAAGATGAATATGTAGAGAATATAAATAAAATGAATCCTGACATAATCTGGATATCACTAGGTTTTCCCAAACAAGAAGAGTTTATATATGAATTTAAAAATAATTTTCCTACAACGTCAAACCTTGTTGGAATAGGAGCTGTGTTCGAGTGGGTCGCAGGTACAAAAATTAAAGCACCTGAGATTTTAGCAAATCTTGGACTAGAGTGGATATTTAGATTAGCACAAGAACCAAAAAGATTATTTAGACGTTATTTTGTTGATAATGTATTGTTTATAATTTATTTTGTAAAGCAGTTTATAAAAAGATAATGTACTTATTAAACCCACTGAAAAAAAAATTAGAAAATATTCTTAAAGATTTCAAGATAGTTGAAAATCTTGATCTAAAAATTTCAAATAATTTAAGTTATGATCTGCAAATAAATAATTTAGTTAAGCAACAAAAAAATAAAAAGATTGAGGAAATTACAAGCAAATTTATCGAGGAAATTGAGAAGGATTTAAATATTTCAGATTATGAAATTACAAAAGACTATTTTATAAATCTAAATTTAGATTTAAATAGATACTTAGATATTCTTGAAAATGTTGAAACCAACATAAAAGTAAAGAAACAAAAAAAAATAATCATAGATTATGGGGGACCTAATATAGGTAAACCATTGCATGTTGGACATTTAAGATCATTAAACATAGGAAGAAGTTTATACAATATAAATAAAATAGCAGGCAATAAGATAATTAGTGACATTCATCTTGGAGACTGGGGAATGCCTGTTGCTCAAATTATTAACTTTTGTGAAAATAAGGGCATAGACATCGAAAAGTTAGAAACAGCACAGTTGGAAGAAATTTATCCATCAGCTTCAAGTTTGTACAAGCAAGATATTAATTTTCAAGAAACTGCAAAAAATATCAATAAAAAATTAAATGATTCAGATCCAGAGTATTTAAAAAAATGGATGAGTATCAAAAATATTTCATTAGATTCAATAAAAAAGATGCTTGGAACACTAAATCATACTTTTGATCTATGGCTTGGGGAAAGTGACGTCAACAAAATTATCCCAAAAATGCTGAAAGATTTAGAAAAAAATAAAAAAATTTCTTTGGAAAATGGAGCATATGTAAGTAACGAAAAAACTGATCCAAAAATTCTTATTACTAAATCAGATGGATCATATCTTTACTTAACAACAGATCTAGCGACCGTACTTAATAGACTAGACAATTTAGATTTTGATGCAATCTTTTATGTTGTTGATAAAAGGCAAAAATTACATTTTGAACAGTTATTCAATTCTTTGGATTATTTTCAATTTGAGCATAAACATTATGAACACGTCTCTTTTGGAACTATAAATGATAGAGATGGAAATCCTTTTAAAACAAGGGAGGGAGGAACAAAACAACTAAAAGAATTATTGGATGAGACAAAAAATTATATTAATGAAATAAATATCAATCTTGATTTTGAAACAGTTGAAATTTTAGCAAACACAGTTTTAACTTACAGTGACTTAATAACAAATCGTCAAACTGATTACAAATTTGACTTAAAAAGATTTACCAACATTAGTGGAAAAACTGGAATATATGTTCAATACGCTCTAGTAAGAGCAAAAAAACTAATTTCCGACTCAGATTTTTCAGAGGATAATGATAAGATTGATATTTCAAAATTAGATAAACAAGATACAGATTTGCTTAAGGCATTGTTTAAATTCGAAATATTATTCAAAAAGTCTATTGAGAATAATGAACCTCATCATATTGCAGACTATTTATATGAAATATCGAATTTGTTTAATGCAATTTATCAGTCGGAAAATATTTTAAATAATAATAATAAAATTGTAAGGACTAACAAACTAACAATTACAAATTATTTTATAAGATATTCATTACTATTACAAAAATGTCTTGGAATTAAGCCAGTAAGTAAAATGTAATTTTATTTATAAAAAAATTTGAGAAGTCAAAATCCAAATAATTAAAGTCAAACTATAACCTAAATTTTCATTAATCAATGAATTTCTGACTAAATTATGAAATATAAACAGAACTAATGGAACAGATATAAAACCAGAAAAAGAGAGAGCTTTACCTATTTCTATTACATCGAACAATATCAGATTTTCAGGATTTAAAGCAAATTGAAAAAATATTAAAAAAGTAAGAGAAACAATAATCACAAAAACAACATTTAAAATTAGATCTTTAAAAGTTGATATATGAAGCTTAAATGTATTAAAGAACTCTACAGGTATAAACAAAATAAATAATGAAAAACAAAACAACAAGACAAACCAAAAAAGTCCCTGACCGTTCCAAGTTATTACACTTTTTTCAACTATTCCAAATGATTCTAAAAAGATATAAATTGAATAGCCTGATATTACCGAACCTAGTGAAAATAAATAAAGACCGATGATACTTAAAAAATATTTTTTCTCTAAAGATATTCCCGATATTTGATTATTCATACTGTCATATATTAATGTTTTTTATATTAAAATTAACTATAAATATGGAATTAATTGATACACCTAACCCAAATGCAAAAAAAATTGAGATTGAAGTTAATGAGAACGAGGTTTCAGATAAATTGAATAATGTTAATGGAGTATTATCTATATTTTTTGGTCCAGGTTTTATAACTGTTACAAAAGAAGAAAATAAAGATTGGGAATCAATAACTGAGGATATTGTTAACATCTTTGATAGACTGTAGTCATGGAAACATTTAACGAAGATCCTAAACCAGGAAGATTAGTTCTACCTTTAGTTTTAATTGGAATGATTGCAACAACATATACTTTTATAAATAGAATAGCCAGTGATAATGAACTAAATATAACACCAGTTGTAGAGGAAGTTACAGATGATTCCGAACCGGAGGTGGTTATTGAGGACACAACAACTACAACTACTACAACCCTGCCCTCTGAAGTTGTAAGTTATCTCGAAGAGATATCATCGGAAAGAATCCAATCGATAGATTTAGCTAACAAAGTTTTACAAGCAAATGATAATTGGGATAATGAAAATGTTTCTTATCAAGAAGCAAAAGATGAGTTTGCTTCTTTTATTGATGATGCAGCAGAATTCGTTTTAATAGTTTCAGATCCTGGACCACCTTCAACTTTTGCCGGCTTAGTTAAAAGCCATGAAGAATTAAAGTCTTTGGCTGAACTTATTTATGCTGATTCACAAGAGTTGTTAGCAGGATTAACTTCATCTGATACTGGAGAAAGAAGAGCTTCAGCTCTAGAATCATTCAATAATAATATAGATGAATTTCAGAAGAAAATAGAAGAAATAGTAGCAACTAACACTTCAAATTAAGATGCTGCTGAACAAATAGTATCAATCATTACAGTTGCAATTACATATGGATCTGCATTTGCATTAGGTCTTCTATCTTCTAAATAACCTTTTTTATCGACTTCAACTTGCCAAGGTATCCTAATTGATGCACCTCTATCGCTTACACCATAAGAAAAAGTATCAAATCTTTGGGTTTCATGATCCCCCGTAAGACGATCTTCAATACCGGCACCATAGTTTTGTACATGGAATTCGGCATTCTTACCAAGTGCTTCACATCCAGCTACAATAGCGTCATAACCACCATCTTCTCTCATTTGTTTAGTTGAAAAGTTAGTATGCATTCCTGCACCATTCCAATCACCTTTTACAGGCTTTGGAGTGAGAGTTGCGGATATATTATAATCTTCTGCAATCCTGTACAAAAGCCATCTTGCTACCCATATTTGATCACCAATATCAGGTGCACCTACAGGACCAATTTGAAACTCCCATTGACCTGGCATAACTTCTGCATTTGTACCAGAAATGTTTAATCCGGCTTCCATACAAGCTGTTGCGTGATCCTCAGAAATTGAGCGACCATATACTTCATCAGCACCAACTCCGCAATAGTATCCTCCTTGTGGAGCTGGATAGCCTGAAGGTGGAAATCCTAATGGTTGACCATACTTAAGTGAATCATACGATTGTTCATAAAATGTGTACTCTTGTTCCAAGCCAAACATTGGTTCAAATTCAGAAAAATTTTCGGCGGAAGCAACACAGGCTGCTCTTGTGTTTGAGGCATGAGGTGTCATATCTACATTCAATACTTCACACATTACGAGTATATTTTCTCCACCTCTAATTGGATCTGAAAACTGGGCTACAGGTTTCAGTACGCAATCAGATTGATCTCCAGTTGCTTGTTCAGTACTTGAGCCGTCAAAACCCCAGATAGGAGGTTCAGTTCCTTGATCCATAATCTTTGTTTTACTTCTTAATTTTGCGGTTGGTGTTTTACCGTCTATCCATATATATTCAGCTTTAATTTTCATTGTTTTTATTACCTCTTTTAATATTCTCGTTAATAATGTAGTATTTATTTAAAATATTGGTTACTCAGAAATATTAAATATTTGTTTCAAGATTATGGTAAATGCGTATATAAATGTTGAAAAAGAGCACGAAAAGGTAATATCGTGTCTAAATTCTTATGATTTGAATTCCGTTGACCTGGGTAAAATAGCCACTCAAAATGAAGTTCACTTAGTGTGTACATCTTTTTCAATGTATGGAGAAACCAAAAAAAACCTCTCTGACATTGAGACAGCTTCAAAACCTATCCCTGAATTAATAATTGCTAGCGAAGAAGAATTTAAACAAAGTATCGATTTAATTAAAAATCCAAAAATTGAAGTAATATCAAATGATTGCATGGAAGAGGAAGTAATTGCAAGATTCCAATCTTTAATTGGGGATAGTTCATCAGAAAAAATAGAGTTTAACGATCTTGTAATTAACTTGAAAACTTATGAAGCTAAAGTTGATGATCAATTATTGGATTTAACCTTTATGGAATATGAATTATTAAAGTTTTTTGTTGAGAATCAAGATAATGTGTGGTCAAGAGAAGAGTTATTAGAAAAAGTGTGGGGATATGACTATTTTGGAGGAGCTAGAACTGTAGACGTCCATGTAAGAAGGCTTAGATCTAAGTTAGGTGAAAAAAGATCTGATTGGATAAAAACGGTTCATTCAGTTGGATATAAGTTTAACTGAAACTATCTCCACACCCACAAGTTCTTGTTGCGTTTGGATTATCAATTGAAAATCCAGTCTCCATCAAACCTTCTTTGTAATCAAGAGTTGACCCCTTAATGTGTTCAAGGCTTTGTGAGTCAATCCCAATATCAACTCCATCATATGACTCAAAAACATCATTTTGAAGTCTCTCTGTATCGAAAAACATCTCATATGATAATCCTGAGCAACCACCTGGCTTAACTCCCATTCTTAGAAAGCTGTCTTCGTTAGATTCTTCAGCTTTTAGTTCAACGAGCTTTTTTACAGCACTATCTGTTGCTAAAACTGAACGAGATGATTTTATTTGTATATCCATAATTTAATTATATCGTATATCAAATTATTCAAAAAATTTATTATTACATGAAATTTTTTCTCTTTAAGATATAAACATGAGTTTTAAACCGATAAAAGCGAAGATATATGGATAAAATATCTGTAAATAAGCTTGTGGAGGAAGTAAAATCTAATCTTCCTAGAGAAATATTGGTTTTAATAGCTCAAAGTTGTCTTAACGAAAACACAGACAGTCAAACAACTATTAAGAATTTTGAAAAAGAAGTGTATAAATATACGTTTAAAATTCAAAAAAATGTTATCAACTGTACTGGAACATTGTTACATACGAACCTCGGAAGAGCACAAACTGATATTGACTTTAACGGGGAAAGTACGAATGTCGAATACGATATTTTAAGTAATAAAAGAGGTAAAAGAAATGAATTCCTAAATGATTCTATGAACTTACTTCTAGATTCTGAAGATGTTTGCTTTGTCAACAACAATGCATCATCGCTCTTTATAACACTTAAAACACTAAAAAATATTTATGGTAAGAAATCAGTAATAATTTCTAGAGGAGAAATTATTGAAATTGGTGGATCTTACAGACTTCCAGAGATAATCCAAGAAACCGACTTAAAGATGGTCGAGATCGGAACAACAAATAAAACAAAAATAACTGACTATGAGAAAGCCCTAAAAGAAAATAAAGACTCTTTAATTTTAAAAGTCCATAGATCAAATTTTTCAATTCATGGATTTGTAGAGGAAGTAAATTTGAAGGATTTAAAGTCATTAACCGAAAGTCAAAATAGTATTTTGATTCATGATCTCGGAAGTGGTCTAGTTGCAAGTAGAAAATTTCTAGAAAAAGAAAATATTGAAATCTTTGATGATGAGCCGACAGTGCAGGAATCATTGAGACAAGGCGCAGATTTAGTTATGTTCTCAGGTGACAAACTATTTGGATCTTTACAGTCGGGAATAATTGCTGGGGATAAAAAAATGATTCAATCAATTAAGGAGTCTCCATTATTTAGGACATACCGTTGCTCTCCTTTAACTCTTTTTGAACTTCAAGAAACTACAAGTAAATATGTATCCAAAAAAGAAATAGAAATACCATTATGGAAAATGATTGCAATGAAATATGAGGATCTAGAAAATAGAATCAAAACTGTATCTGAAAATCTTGAAATAAAATTTGAAGTTGTACATGATAATTCTGTTATGGGTGGAGGTACTTTACCAAATAAGTCTATAGCTTCACCAGTAATACAAATAAATGAACTCGAAAATAAAGATCTGATGAGCAAACTAATGCGTAATGACATCCCAATAATTCCTAGAGTTAATAAAAACAATATAATAATTGATCTAAGAAGCACCTTAGAAAAAAACGACATATATATTAAAGATTTTTTTACAAAGTTATGACAGTTATTGCTACTGCTGGACATGTAGATCATGGCAAATCTACGTTTGTAAATTTTTTAACTCAACAAGAAACTGATAGATTACCTGAAGAAAAAAAAAGGGGCCTTACGATTAATTTAGGTTATACCTATTTTACAATTGAAGATAAAACTTATTCAATAGTCGATGTGCCTGGTCACAAAGATTTTTATAAAAACACAATATCTGGATTTGCTAATGCAGATGTAATTCTATTTGTAATAGATTCAATTCAAAATTGGTCTGAACAGTCCGAACAGCATTTTCAATCATTAACTTCGTTAAATAAGAAGAATTTTATATTTGTATTTACGAAAATTGATCTACTTGAAGGTGAGGTAAAAAAAGAATTTTTAAGTCAAAAACTAGATAATCATCAAGATATTAATTATCTCATTTTGGAATTCAACAAAGAAACCTCGAGCAGGAGGGCATTTTGTGAGTCTATTCATAATTTTATTGAAACCTGTAAATTTGAGGAAAAAACACCACGACTATGGGTCGATAGAAGTTTCACAATTGATGGAACTGGAAAAGTTGTTACCGGTACAGCAAGTAAAGAGCTGGATTATGAAAATATTATATACAATCTACATAATGAAAAACTTCAAATAAAAGAAGTTCAGAGCAGAAATCAGAAGAATAATAAAAATGATGTAACAAAAAGAGTGGCATTATCTTTAAAAAAAACAAACAAAAATTTTCCCAGAAGAGGCGACCTACTTACAAATGAAAAAATTAATTTTTCAAACAATTTATTTATCGAATTAAACAATCGAGATGTGGATAGATCAATTTTAAAAGGAACCCTAAGACTATTTTTTGGAACAAATAATGCACACATAATAAAAATAAAATTAATAAATTCCAAAAAAGAGACTTTTGCTATTTTAAGTCTATCCAAAGCAGTACCGATTCCAATTTTTGAAAATCTACTAATTCAAAACATAGATAAAGATAAATATATCGGTGGAAAATTCTTACTATTTCCTGATAAAAACC
>CACMQN010000011.1 GCA_902615855.1 uncultured Candidatus Actinomarina sp. | reverse complement strand
TCACCCCTTGCAATAGCTTCATCAGTAGCGTAACAATCTTGCCCGTACAGGTCTTGATTACGTTTTCTTTCCAAATCTCTCTCTGCGTCCCCTTGTTCAATTTGTTCTTCGGTGTATTCAACTTCTTCATCACCAATTATTACTACAACTATTTCTGGTTCTGGTTCTGGCTCTGGTTCTGGTGCTATATATATTTCTGGTTCTGGTTCTGGCTCTGGTTTAGGCGGCAAAGTAGTTGTAGTCGTAGTTGTTGTAGTAGTTGTTGTAGTTGGTGGTACAGTTGTTGTAGTCGTTGTAGGTGGTACTGTCGTCGTTGTAGTGCTTGTTGTAGGCGGTACAGTCGTAGTTGTGGTACTTGTTGTAGTAGTTGTTGTTGTAGTGCTTGTAGTAGTCGTTGTAGTGCTTGAAGTAGTTGTTGTGCTGCTTGTAGTAGTAGTTGTTGTAGATGTATCGTTACAAGTGTCAGTTGGTGCAGTCCACTCACCAAGATTTATAAAGGGTAATTGATTTGGTATTGATATTGTCTGTTCTGCCGTAAGTGTACTAAAGCTGTTGTCAGTATCGTTATCTGATCTAATTTTTGTTCTAAATGTACCGTATGGATTTTCAAAGTAGTATTGTAAATCTTCCAAAGAAAAAACATGATACTGCCAAGTTAAATTTGTACCGTGTCCGAAAGACGTAGATACACAAAATGACGTAGTTGTATCAATAGCGTTATCGCTTATCGTAAAGAATATTGTATATTTTTCTGGTGGACTATCTTCAAAACCGTCTGAAGAATAAATACCAATAGTTAAATCACCTGTTGATGTATCAAGTGCTATTGATTGATTGTATGCAGGTTGTGTTGGTACGTGATCTGCAAATGACTGTCCAGGATAAATTAAAAAAACAACTAACGATATTCTTAAAAAAGTAAAGAATTTATCAAGCACAATTTATTATCCCCCGCAACTACAAAAACCTGCTTGACAAGTTTGATTACACATATAATGCCTTTCTTTAAAGTGTGATTTAAGACATTATACTATTTATAATTGCACCTAAACTTGCTACTGCTATTAGCCACCCGGTTATCTCTGATCGTGTCGGCCTTTGATTTATTCGTTGATGTATTTCGGATAACTTATCGTCAAATTTTTTTTGATTTGAAATCACTTCTAACAAGAGTTCCTTTTGAGTAAATCCGTTAGGATTATTCATTACTCTGGTTTAGGATTATCGTCTTTTATTTTTTTGATAGCTTTGTACCACTCACCCGTTTTATCAAGTTTATTATTGCTGATATCCCAAAATAGTTGATCCAACTGATTTCCGATACTTTCAAACGCTTCTTGTCTTGCTTGAATATATCCAAATTGTTGTTCTTCCCATTTGTAGTTCCCTAGATCAATTTTTGCTTGATCGTAGTCAGCGTCAGTAAATTCAAGTCTTTCGTTATTGACTTGCTTGTACATTGGCTTTGCAGCTTCTATTTCTGCGTCGGCTTGGGTTTGTAATTCTTCTTTTGTTGCCATGTATTTATACTATCTTTCTAATGTTTTCAATCTTGTTGTTTGATATTATTTATTTACGAAAAGCGTACATTTTGAAATTTCCACTTTCAATATTTCCAGAAGCAAAAAAGAAATTTACCCCGTCATTTATTTCTTTTACGGTGTGTGAACCACCCCCGAAGTGTCCCTCAGCAACACCACTTGCGTTTAATTTCACACTATTATTTGTGTAATAACTAAATTCATTAGAGTTATTAAAATTAAACAAAAATATTTCGTGGTTTGTTTCTTCATTTGTATCTGTTCCAACTGTATTATTTATTCGCCATTGTGCTTCATTGGTGTCTGTTGTAGTTCCAAAACTAGTATTAGCTTTAAATATTTCACTAGCTTTGTCATATTCACTATCACTATCAGCAGATCCACCTGTTGTTGTTCTCATCAAAAAATTAGCGTCAGCAGTAGGTACAACTCCCCTTAAATAACAAACATAAACATCATAGGTACTTGAAATACCTGTAAGAGAAACACTTGAACTGTTACTTGCGTTTTCTTCATCTATTAAAACTAAAGCACCTGCCATTATTTAACCCCATAAAATAAAGCACGAATATAACTTATGCCTGTGCTATCTGCTGAACTTGGTAGAAATTGTATGCCAGAAATAGTTTCTGCAACGCGGTGTACAAAAAATCCTTTAAGACCTGCACCACCACTACCACTTACAAAAGTAGAACTCTCAGTTAAACCAAAAGTAAATTTTGAACTATCGGCAGGATTATAAATTTTGGTTATACTAGCCGTTGAATTCAAACTATCAGATTGTGAATACCCCAACTGAAATGCGTCAGTTGATGTAAAGTTGTTTTGTGTTGATGTTGTAAAAGAACGCAAATTTTTTAAAGCCATATCGTACTCACTTCCTGTAATGACAGAACCGCTATTATCAATCAATCTACCAAATAAATAATTACTTGTATCTGAATTAACATAGGCAACAATATTCATGTGGTACAAATCATATTCACTTGTAAAAATATCTGTAACATTTAGGTTTGCAACATCATAGGCTTTTTCTTCTCTCAAAAACTGTAACATTAAAAACTCCTTTGCCCATAAATGGAAATTGTACCACTTCTTAAAAATCCTGTGCTTGGATAAAACTTAACACCAGATAATACATCTTGATTATTGTAACTTCCTGTTCCATACCTAAAAGCAGTTTCATTGTTCTTATCTTGATAAACCCAAAACTGACTAAAAAAAGTTTTGCTTGTTTGTAAGGCATTGTACATATACAAATACGCATTACTTGTTTCTGGATCAAAACCTCCATGTTCTGCATTCAATCTTAACCTATCTAAATCTGCGTCTTTATCATCATAAAATCCAGAGCCATTAGAAAACCCACTTCTAAATGACCTTGAATAATCTGTACTTCCAGATTGTTCACTTCCCCCAACCTCAACTCTTAGGTTTTGGTCTTTGTTGTCATCTAGGTGTAAATTATTAATTAGGAATAAATGTGTTTTGTAATCACTTCCTAAATTTGTAAAAGATACTGAACTATCATCTGATACTGTTTTTGTTTCAATAAGTTCTAATTGTCCAATAGCTCTATTTGTCCATTTATTATCTTGATCTAGGTCATAAACATCTGTAATACTAAAAATACCTTTATTATCATTAAAAGACTGTGTAACTTCTTTTCCTATGTAGCCATATTCTTTACTCATCTATACCACCTTATACAATGTAAATGTTCCACTTGAAATATTATTACCACCTGTTAAGAAAAAGTGTATTCCATCACTTGCACTTGCAACTGTATGAACTGCACCACCTTGAAAACCAAACAATATATCATTAGCATCATCTCTCATTGTTACATTTTCCATAGTAATAAATGAATATTCACTAGCATTTGCAAAATTAAAAAGATATATAATTTCATTATGGCTATTAGTTCCACTTGTACCTATACCTGCTGAAAAATCTATTTCAGTTAAATTTGTTCCTGCAGTATTTCCAAATACTGCATCTGTTTTTAAATCTTTACTTGCTCTATCATAGTTTGCATCAGATTGTACAATTCCACCTTTTGTTATTCTAATTTCGTAATCATCATCTGCACTTGCAAAAGCATTATTTATAGCAACCATATAAACATCATCACTATCTATGCCTGTTAAGGTAACACTAGCTACTGCACTTGTTACTGTATTTGTTGCTACTTGTAATAATCCCATTATGTATCAACCCTTAATCCATAAGTTCTGAATTTCATTTTATCTATTGTTCCACTATCTAAAAAAATTGTAAATCCTGCAATACTTGATAATTCTGTTAAAACTCCTATTGCTTTTGTAGAGGCTAAACCACTTGAGGCTTGTACACTAGCTTGTGATAATAAAAAGGTATATGAACTTGAAGAAAAAGGATTAAATATATATAAAACATTTGCTCCATTTTCTGCCTCTGTACTTCTACCACCACCACCAATATTGTCTATGTGAGTTTGATTTGTTGTTCTATTTTCTGAAAAACTTGCATAACTCAATGCTATTAACCCTGCCGTATCATATTCGCTAGATGTAACAATACTTCCACTAGAGTTTATAAATCGTAAATTAACATTAGAGTTCGCAGAACTATCACTATCAGATATTGATATTTTATATATATCAAAATCACTACTAAATACATCAGTAACACTTGCACTTGAAACACTTGAACTTATTGTGGTTTCATTTAATAATCTTAGGTTACTCATATCTGTTTTACTCCAAAAAGCGAAAAATTAAAAGCAGTAAAATTTTCGCCTGTATCTATAAATAATCTGATACCGTCCACCACACTTGTTTGTGGTAAAACACCACCACCAAATTTCATAATTGCAGATTGTGTTGGGTGTCCTGTTTTAGTTTGAAAAGTACAAAAACTGTATTTGCTTGAATTACCTAAATTATAAAAATATACATATCCATTTGCTATATTATTTTGAAAGTTTCCTGCAATAGAAAATATGCTTGTATCACTTGTACTATTAAATTCGCCAAATGTACCTGTTGCACCTCCAAACTGAAAAGCATACTGATAAACACTTGCACTTTCTAAAACTCCACTTTCATAAAATCTTATTGACAAATCAGAACCAGAAGTACCGTCGCCTTGAATATTTGAAAATTGCAACAAATGAACATCGTAAACATCTTCTTTTATATTCAAAAAATCTATGGTTGTTACATTAGTTGAATGAGTTTGTTCTGCAATAAGCTCTAAACTACCACCTAGAAATCCCTGTCTTTCAAGATCAAAGCTCTCTTGTGTAGTTAATATGCCTTTATTCTTTACCTGTTGTTTGACACTTGTAGATGTGTCGCCAATATAACCAAATGACATAGAACACCTATGTTTGTTTCAGATAGTTAATTGTAAAATCTATACTTGAAGCTGCGGAACACAATCCTTGTATTTTATCACCAGTTGTTAAAACTACCTTTGTTTCCCAAACAAGCGTTGTTCCTGCGGGTACAGTTACATCATTTAAAAGATGTGGTGTAGTTGATCCGCCAGATTTAACTATTTCAATATCAATGGTAACGTCTGCGCTACTTGAATTAACATTAGCAAAAGACATACCAATTATTGTTTCAGTTGTGCTTGAACCTACTGCGTCAAGTAAGTCGGCGTTGCTAGTTCCTAATGTTCCTACAACACCCTCTAATACGTCGGCCAATTTACTTTCCTTTCCTAGCTAAGTGCTAAAACTAAACCTAATGAAACACCACCACCTAAATTAGCTATATCCTGTGCTGTTGTTCTTTTTAAATTATTACTATCGTCTGCGTCGCCAATCAAAACAATATCCGATCCTGCGACTGTTGCGGAAGTTGCTTGACTTGGTGCAATAACTAATGTTGATGAAAAAGCACCAGAAGTTGCAGCTGCACCACCAGATAAACCAGAAGTGCTACTTGTTGTGATCGTAACACCTGTTATATCACCCTCACCAATAAAATCAACAAAAGATGATCCGTCGTAAAATTGTAATGTATTACTATCTTTTAGAAAGACAAATTGCCCTTCTTCTCTTTTACTAGATGTTATACCTGCGTCCCTAGCAGAACTGTCAGCATACACCATAATAACTTGCATAAGGTGGTTATTAACGTTAGCCGCAGTTAAAACTTCACCTGTTGAAAATTCTTTATATCCAGATAATGCCATGTTTTTAGTTTATTCCTTTTGTTTCTTGTGTTTGTACGTGTGTCATTAGTAACCTAGCTTGTCTGTATCTAAGATACCAAATAACGTGTTATCCAAACGTAAAAAGGCCTGTACGTCTGCATTTGATAATTTGTATGAAACTGCAAAAATATCTGGTGTTATATTGTAAGAAATACTGTCAATTATTTCGTTAGCTGTTATTTGGCTTGGACTACCACCACCGGGCGGTGTAAGCTCTATTTTTATTATATCTGTAACATCACGATCTAAAATTGTATTTTGATTAGATGTACTTTGTTCAGTTATATCTACAACTAAATTATCAAACCTTATCAAGGCGTCTTTAAATTTACCAAGTAAAAAGTTTGCTGCGTCTAAAACTTCTGTATCTGAATTATTAAATAGACCTGTTCTGTTAAGTGTACGTATTAAATATTTACCTTGACTTCCTGCGTCCTCTGCTGTTTGTGTTGTACCGTTTAATCTTTGCAAAGATATAATGTTAAATATTTCGTTATCGTCGTTTATATAATCAACTTTCAAATATGGTATATCTGATCCGTCGTCTGAAAACGTAGCTGCAACAGAACTTGGGAACGTTGTATGCCTTGATTTAAAAGTAAGATCACCAGACTTTGACATAAACAATGATCCATTTTCTGATCTTTCTACGGTTTGTAATACGGATAATGTATTTTCTGTAATACCACTTAATGATTGCATTGTGCTTATGCCTGTTTCAATATCTCTATTTGCACCAAATTTAACTTGTGTATTATCCAATATTGACGAAATTAAATCACCACTTGACGCAGAAGAAAAACTTTGATTTATAAGTTTTGTATTTGCTATCTTCATAAATGCGTCAGAAGCAACAAAATCTGCAAAAGAGTTGCTACCGTCTGGATAAGATAAATTAATATCAGTTACAAAACCTACAAATAAATCTTTATAAGTTGATCCACCGTCTGTTGTAGCGTCAACGTGTATTTCAATCATTGGTTCTATACCGGGTGAAAATGCACTAGATGTGTTTGTATTTTCGTATTTACGTTCGTTATTAAGTAACCTCACGCTACATGATCCTGTAAAAAAGCTGTCTGTATCTCTTGACCTACCTCTGTTAATACTTACGGATTGTACGTCAGAAGTTACATCACTAAGTGTTGTAGCACCACCAAGTTTGCCTGTATCTAAAACACCACGTATTAAATCATCAAGCGTAAATGTATCTGGTGTAAATCCAATCCGTACTCTAAGTGTTGGTGCTGCCATTAGTTAAGATTGATTACCCTAGATAAATCACCCTCTGTTCTGTTGAACTCTTTAAGGCCTTGTACTACAACATCTTTTGCGTCATTTGGATTTGTAACAGTACCATGAAAATTTATTGTTACCTCACCAAATCTAGCTGCACCACCCATTGCTTCAGCTCTAGCCAATCCACGGGCGGCATTTGCTGTTCTTGATAAATCACGTGCATTTGCTGCAACTAAATCTTCAACTACTTTTGGTGGTGTTTTTCCTGTTGTATCATCTACAAGTTCATCTATTGTATCGTCATCAAATGGTGTGTCATCATCATCTGGTGTACCACCACCAGAAGTGTCAGAACCAAATAAACCACTTAAATTACTCATTGCGTCTTTTGCAAGATCACGAATATGTTGCAAAGTTTGTTCTAATTTTCCGTCGCCTAATTTTGCCAATGCTTCGTTATAACTCTCTTGGGCAGCAGCTAATTCAAGTAAGACATCAACATTGCTTGTATGTGATTTATTTAAGTCATCTTGTTTTTCTTTTACTTTCTCTGTTAAATCTATTTCCCTAAGACGTAATTTTTCTTTTTCTTCTAATAATCTATTTATTTTTTCTTGTACACGTTCTGCTTCTCTTTGTGCTTCTGTTAAGTTTCTTTCAGCTTCTTCTACGTTTCTATCAACACCAACGCTTTCATCTCTTAATTCAGACAATCTTTCAACTGCTAAAGCAAGTTCAATAGTTTTTATTTCTGATCCGTCTTGTTCCTCTGTTAGTCGTTGTACAGCTTCTTCTTGACGTAATATTGCTAGACGTTCTTCATTAGTAACTTCTTTTGCTTTTATCTTTGCTTTTTCTACATCTTCTTCTGCTTGTTTTATTTTTTCATTAGCTTTAACAAGTTCATCATTTGCACCAAGTAAATCTTCGTCAATATCTAAAAGTTCTTTGTTTGCGTCAATTAATTCTTCTTGTGCTTTTTTAAGTGCTTTTTCAGCTTCAATTTGTCTTTCTTGAATACTTAGTATTTTTTGTCTAGCCGATCTAAGTTGTTGTAATGCAGGTACAGTTTCTTTCATCAATGCTTCTGCTTCTTTCCTTGCAACTTCTGTGGCTTCTCTTTTTGTTTCAATCATACTTTCAAGTTGATCTTGTTCTTTTTCTATTTCTGTTCTTGCGTCTATTGAAACAGGTATGTAACTTTGTTTGTAAATTCTTGCGTAGTGTTCTGCCATTGCAGCATTACGTTGTTGTTGTATTTCTAGTGCTTTTTCTTCCTTAGTAAGCATACTTGCACCAAAACTTGTATTTTTTAAATTTGTAGCCAAATCTTGTTGTTTTAAACCGTATTTATCTAAAAACACGCTACCTTGATCTAAAACTTCATTTGTATCTGTAAATGCTTCTACTCCAAGTTCTACGGCACTTACTACAATATCAAGCACTTTACCTAATGCAGCAAAACCTTTTTCTAATATAGGAAGAAGTACGGGTGCAATAATATTAAATAAATCTGTTACCCTTTGAAGTATTGGTGCAAGTTCTTTAAGTATCGGTGCAAACCCTGTACCAAGGTTTGTAATTAATTCACTAAATATAGGTAACAATTCACTTGCAACAGGTAATAACTCTTGTCCAAGATTTGCTTGTACTTCTCTTAATTCAGCAGATACTTTACGACTTACGTTTGCAAAACTCTCTTGTGTTCTATTGAGATCGCCCTGTTGGACTTTTGTTTTTTGCAAAAGTAATTCATACGTTGCTAATGCTTTTTCTTGTTTGGTAAGTTCTTTTGCACTTGTCTTACCTGTCATTATGAACGCTTGTTGCTGTACGTCAGCTTCAAGTATTGCTATACCAAATGTTTTAAGACTTTCTCTTTCACCAAGAAGTGCTTTTGTAAATGCTTGTAAAACAGGTTCAGCACCACCTTGTACGTTACTAAATGACGCAACATCACCTGCTAAAGTCGCTAGTTTTTGTGATAAGTCTGCCGATCCCTCTGCTGTAAAGTTAATACCTTGAAGAACTGCACCAGAGGTAGCAAGTAATTGTTTTAATTCAAAGTCTGCTAAACCCGCCTTGTTTGCAAAATCCTCAACAAATTCACCTGCACTTTTAGCTGCTGTGCCAAACGTTTCATCAAAAGCCGCCCCCGCTTCGTTAGCGTCAGACGCAACTTGTACTGCTTGTATACCTGCGGCGGTAGCAGCTGCACCAACAACTGCAAAACCTGTGGCAGCTGCCGATCCAACTCTTGTTATACCCTTAGCAAATTTACCTAAAGCTGTATCTGATCTACGAATAGCTTTTAATAAACTAGCTTCATCACCAAGAAATACATACCTTAATTTTTTATCTGCCATTATGCTACCTTTGGAAGTTTTGCTAGTCCTGTTGTACCGCCACTAGATATTCGTATTGGTATATCTACAACTTTATTCATTTCTAATGTTTTTTCTATTGCACGATTTACTTTGTTCAAATAATCTCTTTGTATCTCTGGTAATGCGTTTTGTATAGTTACACCAACAACGTAACCACCTCTTTGCGTCATAAAGGCATTTTCGCCAACGTATTTCCTATAAAGTGGTCTTGCCCCCGGTCTTGAACTTGGTAAACGACCAATAAGAGTTTGTGAAACTGCTCTGTTATTTTTAAGTTTTTTAGATCGTGTTGGTACGTTTATGTATTTACGTCCAAACTCTAAAGATAAAACTGCTGTATTTCTATGGCCTTGTATTTCTACACTAGCTTGATTTTGTCTTGCTCTACCTTTTATACCACGCACGGCTAAATCCCGCCTATGGACAGGGCGACCTAATACGTTTTGTGTACGCCCTCTTTGTACTGCGTCATTTGCGACTTCTTTAGAAATTTCAATATTAACCCGTCTAATTGCTTTACCAATCTCTGGGTTAACTTTTTTCCAATTCCGTACAAATTCATTTAGACCTGCAACACCTATACCACCACGTATAGCAAGTTGCCGTCCACGTCCTGTTTGTTCAATCGTCGCCATTTTGTAATGTTAAGACATTAGCGATAGCAGTAATTAATTCTATTGGTGTATCTAAAAGATCATTTGGGCTTATACCTGTCCTAGCACTTAATCGTGCAACTAAGTCTAGGATTTCGCTTTTGGGTCATCACCTTTGGTGTATTCTTTAATACCCACGACGTTTTCTAAAAAGTTGTCAAACTCATTAGTTTCGCCTTTACGTTTAGCACCTAGCCAAGCCAAATACGCAGCGTGTTCATAACGTGCTTCATTTGGATCAGCTAAGACACTAAAACCAACGTTAAATTTTCTTTCAAACTTAATTAGATCAATAGGTCTAATATCAGCTTCAATTTCTTTACCGTCTTGATATTCAATTACATATCCGCTTTGCATAAGTAGTTATCCTTTCTTATGATGTTGCTCTTGTAATTGTACCAGAAGTAGGAAATGCCACAGACATTGTAGCTAATTCCCCAACACCGTTTGCAACAGGTAAATGCTGATTTACTAGCACGTTACCAGAATATGCAGGGTTGGTAGCACTTGTTGATCCTGCGTCTGCTTTTACAATAAATGCAGTCGTAGTACCTAACAATGGGAACAATGTTGCGTCTACTTCAGAACTTGCAAAATCTTGTTGAAACTCTATTGATAGTGTTCCGTCTTTTAAACCACCTGTACGACTTTGAAATGTGTCGCCCATGGCGGTTGTTACGATTTCGTCAGCTGTAATATCAAGAGTAACTGAACTAACATGATCTGATAAATCAACGCTGTTTAAAGTTACACTTGCATTATTTAATACAAATTTCGCCAATGTAATACCGTCCTTTCTATCTATATTTTATAAAGAAAGAACAACCCTAGGTTGTGTGTGATATTACTTATACAACAATTTGTTCAGACGGTATTTTGCCGTTCTTTTGTCGTTCAACCAAACAATCTGCACAAGTTTGTATTCTTACGCTTTCATAAACAGGTTTTGATTTACGACAGTAAAAACAGATAAATTCTAACCACATATCTTTTTTTCCCGCTTTCTGTATTTTTGTTATTTTTTAATTATACCACACTTTGGCGTTTTTTTCAATTACCCTATTCTATGCCGATAGTTGCGTGTATTCCAAACGCAGGGTTTGTACCTGTGATTGTGTAATTTAAACGCCAATACTGATCTGTGATTGCACCCGATACACTTTGGAAAGCAGAACCGATTGCTGTTATGCCTGTAAATGTAATACGGTCAGTTGGACTTGTAAAACTTGAATTATCGTCTGATTGTAATTTAAAAGTAATTGTTGGTGTTGATGTACCACTTACACTATAACAATGAATTGCTGCATAACATTTTTCTGAAGCTGCAACCGCACCTAATTGTGTGCCTGTGCTGTTACCAGAAGATGTAAGCGATCCGTCTAATTGGATTGTACCACGTACAACAACATCACTTGATTGTGATTTAGAAACTGTAAATGGTGTTATTTCACCTATTGATCCAAGTATATTGTAGCTAAATAAAGTTGATTTCATAAAGTAAGCAATGTTACCCACTCCTGCGTCTGGTACTGTTGTTACAACTAATTCGTTGCCCACAGAAGCACCAAGTAATGCGTCTGGCTTGTTTGCCCCTGCTTCAAAAAATCCGTCCATGTTGAGTGTGCTATCTTTCAATCCGCCAAGTCTTGAACGAAAGCCACCACTATTGATTGTTGTAGCGTCTAATTCGTCTGCGGATATATCAAGGTTTACACTTGTAATGTTTGAAGATAGATCATATCCACCTGCAAAAACTTTACCGTCATTAAATACAAACTTTGCCATATCTTACTTTTTACCTTTTTTTGGTTCTTTTTTTTCAGTGATTGGTTCTATGTGTCCTGCTTTTATAAGTGATTTTGCTTGTTGTTCGTCTTTGACTGTGATTATATCACCTTTGACTTTTTCCATTACTTTTTTATTTCCGATAATTTTATATTTCATCTAACTTGTACCTTTTGTTATTACTTGTATTTCTATATTAGCCCCGATTGCGTCAATCCCATTTACGGTAACGTCGGCACTTATATTTGATACTGACACAACTCTTGCGTCTGTATCAGTTAAACCAAGTGTTCTATTATTAAATATAATCTGTCTTACACTACTACTACCCTGCCCTGTTATAAATGTATGTAATTTGTCTTGTCCTGTACGGGTATCGGAACGTTGTACTGCAAGTAAACAATCAAACGTGTATTGATCTGTACCCCGTTGCATTGCTAAATCAAACTCAATATTTGTAGGTATTATAAAGGCAGCGGGAAAATTTATTGCATAATCTGGTACTGTGTCAAAACATCTAAGACCAGAAATGTTACCTAATGTTGTTTTTAGACCGTCTGTGATTTCGGAAAGTGTCGCCATTTAGACAACCCCTATAACTGTGCCTTTACGAAATGGTGCGATCAGTCTAGTTATTTCTCTGTTTTGTTGTATGTTCACAACTCCAAAATCACCCACCCCGGCAACACCTAAAGGTGCATTACGCATTGCAAATAATTCTGAAGCCAACATGAGTGTTGCTTGTCTAATTGGTTCTGGTACGCTTGGAAAACCCCATTTTGCCGTAACTTCGGCACGTGGTCTATTGCTTGAAAAATCTAACGGCCACTCTTGGCTACCACCAGAAAATAATTCAACAACATAAAATGGACTTACTAAAATACCGCCCACTACACCGTTTATAGGTAATAGTTGGAACTCTGTACTAGCTACTGTAACTTCGTATGTGCCGTCATCATCATCATCTAATTTAACGACTAAACCTGTATCTGTTGATATATCATCAACTAATAATCTGTAAGGGTGATTTGTAAAAAACTTTCTAGCGGTTGCATTTGTTTGGGCATAAAATATTCTGCCGCAAAATGCGTCAATTTGCCGACTAGCGGCGTTTACAGCGTCATCAAGTAAGTCATTATCAACACTATCACTTGTAGGTATTCCGATAAATGCTTTGAGTTGATTTTGGTTGCAATAGCCATTTGTAATAGCCATTACCTACCCCTACGGCCTTTCTTCTTTTTTTTCTTGCCTTTCATAGGCTTACCGTAATGATAGGGCATGATTACTTCTTAGCTACTTTTTTTTCGGCTTTAGGTTTTTTACTTGCTGTTTCAAGTTTTCCACCCATTTTTGCAATTTCTTTTTTAACTGCTTCAGCACGTTTTTTATCTTTATTAACTTCATAACCTTTTAGTTCTGCTTTTAAACTTTCTATGTATTCTTTTTTTTGTTCTTTATTCATTTCTTTTTCCTTTAATGTGCTGTGTGCCTAGCCACAGATAGGCACACATACACAAATATTCTAATAAATTAGAAAGTAGGTGTTACTAGACCTGTACCTTGTATCTTTGTCATACCCGCTGGGTATCTTCCAGAAGCAAAGGCAGAGTAACCATACACAACCATTTTTGTTGTTAATGATCCTGCGTTGGTTTCTTCAAATTTAAGTTGGAAGATATTATCTTCAAACAAAATATGATCGTCCACTTTCAATACGTAAATCTGATCTTGGTCGTTTCCGCCACCGTCAGTTGTAGTAATGTTTGCGTCTGTAATAACAGGTAGTCCAAGTATGTTTCCAACTACTGCTCCGTAAGCTGCTGCGTCCCCGATACCAACTGCGTTGTCTGGGTTATTTCCGGCAGGTGTGATTAACGGTCTTGAATTTCCGTCTACTCCTGCTGTAAAGAAACCCCAACGTCTTGGGTGCATAAGGATTGCAGTTGCAGGTGCAAAACGATTTGCATTAATTTGCTGTACTGCGTCAGCTATTTTAGGGAACGCTTCACCAACAGTAGGTGTTGCGTCTGTGTAAGTAACCGTATTTTGGCCGCTTACGTTTCTAATTCCCAAAGGTTGTCCAGATGATCCAGAACCCTCAAACATTAAGCTATCTAATTTACCGTAATATGCAGCAATTAAATCTTGGAAAATAATATTTTCAAGACTGAAACCCGGTTGTCCCCCTCTTTCAAGTGCTTGTCTTGATACGTCTTGCTGTCCTGCAATGGTATCAACATTTACTGTCAATAAGGTGTCGTCCATATTTGTTTCTTGTACTGCTGAATTTTGGCTTGATTGCTCTGCTGCTTCAGAACCTGTTGTAATTCTGGAAACTTCTACTTTCATACCGTATGCAGGTAATGGTTTTTTAGGAACAGCGTTATATAATGCCGAACCCGCTCTTGCGATTGGTGCGTACTCATCTAAAAGATATTGAGGTACGACTAATCCTGCAAAAGCACCTGTGCCTACATCTCTAGCTTCAAATTCTTGGTGTCTGTTAAGTCTTTCTTGTGCTGCACCGTTACCAGAACGTGATTGCCAAGCGTCAGATATAAAAGAGTGTTCGCCACCCTTTCTATATATATCTGGCTCATTGACTTCTACGATTGCTTCTTGTTCAACAACTTCTTCGTCCTCAACGCCAAGTTCTTCTCTGCTTTCTTTAACTGCTTTTAGAGTTTCAGCAGCTTCTCTTGCGTCGGTAATTTTTTCTTCTAAATCTTTGATTTCAACGTGTAAATCTTTTGATCTTGCAAGTTTGCCGTCAAATTCTTCACCCTCTGTCATCTCATCTAGTTCTTCTAAAAGACCGTCAAGTTCTGCTACTTTACTATCTCTAGCTTCAATTAACTTTTTCATAGTATGTATTTCCTTGTACTTTTTTCTTATACTTCTGCGTAAGGTGTGATAGGTAAGTGTGATACACGGCTTTTACCACGGCGTTACGTCTTAGCGAATACCGTCCCGTTCTAACTTTAATTTTAAAAGCTCAACTTGTGCGTTACTTCGCTTTTTATCAACACCGTCGTTATCTTCAACTTTGTTAATAAAATCTTCTAAAACTTCTGCTGCCTGTTCACCAGACCTAGCTTCAACAAGTGATCTATGTAAATCTTCAATATCAAGACCACGTAATTTTGCCCCTGCCCATGGATTTGCAGGATATGTTACAACGCTTACGTCATACAATCTTGCTTCCGATACTGTTCTTTCGTCCCCGTTTTGGTTGAAGTCATCACGCATTGCTGCAAAGGCAAACGACATTTCGTTTAGATCGCCACGCTTCATTGCACTTGCGACTTCTGCAACGGTTGGATTGCTAGGATCAAGCTCTGCCCTAACAAACAAACCGTATTCATCTTCTTCTAAATTTAAAGTACCACTTGATGTTCTAGCTAGTGGTATACCGTCGTGATTAACTAAAAATCTTACGTCGTCTTGTTCTTGTAATGTTTTCTTAAATGCACCCGGTTTTATTGTTTCGTTGTATTGTCCTCTGCTATCTCTTACACCATAAGGTTTATCAAAGACAGAAGCATAACCTGTAAATAATAATGTATCGCTGTCTTGATCTTGACGTTCTTCTACTGCCGCAAAAGTAAAACTTCTATTTTCTGTAAGTCTATCCATTTCTTTTAGATTAGTGTTGTTTTTTTGTAGTTCTATCGTTTGTGATATAGCAACAACCCTATCAAACACTTCTATGTGTTGATCTTGTGATTTTTTTTCTTTTGCAGAGTATCTAGGGTGTTCTTTTGGCAATAAATCATTATCTGTAATGTATTTTGCATTTTTTGGTCTGTCGTTTTTTAACAAATAACTAAAAGCACGTAGTCTAGCTAAACCCCAAGCGTTTCTTGAAACTCCGGGGCGGTGTGATGTACTATATGCCCCAAAACCTCTACGTACAACACTTTTTGCTGTACCCATACCTAAACGTCGCCATGAAGCCATATTTGATACTTCTTCATTATGTTCATCAACAACAGTCTTTATTGACTTTGTAGTTGCTTCTGAAAACTTTATACCACCTGCTTTACCTTTTGCACTTCCGGGTTTGTTTTTCTTAGAACCTTTTATTTGGTCTTTTTTTGGTGCAGGTGTAGAACTTTCACTTTGTCTAGGTTCTAGCTCACCCTCATTAATAAGTTGTGCAACTTTCCTTTCTGCCCAATCAGCTGCTTGTAGTGGATCAGTCCAAGGATTAGAACCCCACAGTAAAAATGCTACGTCTGAACCACGCCAAGTATCTGGATCATTAGGATTAGATTTTTCTCTGTCAAGATCAGATAAGTGTCTTTTATGCCAAGGTGCTATTTTTCTAATCTTTGCAATACTAAGCTGTTCACCTCTTGCCATAATCCTTGCTTGTCTTACAGTTTCATCTACTAAACCGTCCCCTGCTTTGTTCAAATTGTCTAAACCACGTTGTGCGTTTTCTTGCATAAATTTAGGCGGTTTTCTATCTACTGCCCTTTGTTCGCTGTTGTAACTTACTAATGTTGTATCATCTTCGTCTTTGTGTTTCATACCTGTTATTTCTTCATAATCTGACATTTTGTCGCAAGGCATATAATACGTCTTGCCGTTTATTTCGTGGGTATGTGATCCGACACAACCTATTTGTTTTGCTTTTTCTTCAGCTTCCTCTTGTGTTTCGTAAATATCTTGATCTGGGTTTGCTTGTCTTTTGTATTCTGCTTCAGCAATATTTAATGCTGTTATCTGATCTTTTGCTTTTTCTTCCGTTTCATGGCAACCCATAATTTTTTTATCATCATCTTTGATTACTGCAAAACCGTTACAATCTTTAGCGTCTGTACTTATTGAATAAGGCATTATTGTTCATTTACTATATTTGTCGGATCATGTTCATCAACACCTTGTGGTGGCAATGTAGGATCAATCAATGCACCTTGCAGTCCTATATAGAACTTGTCGCCACCCTCATAAGGTTCTAAATCTAATTTTGATCGTGCTTCATTTGGTGTCATCATACCCGAAGATATTGCAACTTGAAACGACCTTACACGACTTAATTGATCGCCCCTTGCGTATTCGTCTGTATCTAATCTAACAACTTGTTTTCCGGGTAAAAGTGTAGTAAAACTATCTTCTATTCTTCTGATCCAAGGCAAAAGGGTATGACGTATAAATGCAAGTCCGTTACTTTCTAAATTTGAATATACGTTTGATCCGTCTTTTGCCAAAAGTAAATGTGCAGGTATTCTAAACACTCTTGCTATTTCGTGTGTAATTTGATCTCTTGCTGCAATAAGTTCATCACCTGCTGCTGCACTTATCGCTTTCCATTTTAGGCCACCTGTCAATACGGCGGGTTTTCTATTTCTATTATGATTGCCAAGCCATGTTTCTTTTAACACAGTTGCTTGTTCCGCAGTCAAATCTCTGTCAGTTTCTAAAACACTTGACGGTGTACCACCTTGACCGTAAAACTGTGATAAATGCCTTTCCATTGCTAATGCTAAACCGTATGTATTGCCGTTAGCTCTTAATGGACTTACGCCTACAAGTTGCCCCGGATATTGATACCATATCAAATGCAACATATTGTACGTAGTTATCTTTCTATCGTAACTACCTCTCTTTGTTTGAAGCATAAAACATTTTTTACCGTTATCCATTTCAACTTTTACTTTTTCTGGGTGTATTGGTGTAAGTTGTACAGGCCTACCTTGTCTATCTCTATCAACCAAGATAAATGCGTTACCGTGCATTGCTAACGTTGATATTGTTTGATGAACAAGAGAAAACATTGAAATATCTTGTGCAACGTTTGGTTTTTCTAAAAATTTAGGTTTTTCTGTATGTATGACTTTTTGGCCGTCATATCTCATTGTTTTAAGAGGAAGTAAAGCAATACTGTCTGCTAATAAAGAAATTGCACTAAAAACTGTTGATATACCAAGTGCGGATTGTTCATTGACTTCTTCACCGCTATAATTTCTTAGGCCGCCCTCTCTTAGGGCTAATAAGTCTGTAAGATTGCCTAAAGCTGCGTCCCTGTTTTCTCTTTTGAATAAACTCATCTAACTGTCAAATAACTTCCTATAATTAAAAATATTCCTGCAATTATTATTGCAAACGAAACATTTATTGTATATACCCCATAAATTATAAGACTTGCCCCGACTACTTCTATCAACGTTGTTATAATGTTTTTCATAAATTTATAATAGCAACGTCTGGTTCATTACTCTCTGGATCGGGTGCAGTTATACGATCTAACATCATCACCATTGCTATACAACTATCAATCTTTCTTTTTGATCTACCCTTTGATAATCGCCAACCCATATCAGTTACACGTTGTGCAGCGGACATAACTTGATCTGAAAACGTTGGGTCGCCGTCGTGTCTTACTCTTGAATTTGCAATTAGATCATAAGCGTTGCCACACGCAGGTATCATACGACTATGTGTTTGTGGAAAGTTTACCATTGGTACGCCACGATCAAGTAATACTTGTGCAGATCGTTCAAAAAAGGCAGGATCGTATGCAACTTCTTTTACATTGTATTTTTTCATGAGTTCTACAACAAATGCTTCTATTTCTTGGTAGTCCATATATTTTTCATCATTTGGCAACCATATCTTTGATTTTACGCTTATTACTTCATTTTCATCTTTTTGACCGTAAACTATGCCAACGCTATCGTGTCGTAAGGCCATATCAATACCAACAAACGTATCAAGGCCTTTTTCTAGTTCTAGTTCTTCATCTTGACACGCCAACCATTGTTCTGCGGTTATCCAACTTTCTTCTTCTGTTCTAGTCCATTGGTTAAGGTGATAACGTTGAAATTCATGTATTGGTAAACTTTTATATCTTCTATCTAAGTTTTCAATAGGCCACCAATCATTTTGTACTGCGGGATTGACTTTTGCCCATAGTTCTTTGTCGCTTGGATCGTCTGTATCTTTTGCACCAATCCATTTAAAATAAAATTCTGGATCGTCTGATTTACCACTTTCTTTAAGTAAACCCCTTTGATATAAACGACCTGCAAGACTATCAAGATCATAACCTGCTGTTGTTATGCTAATAACCAATCCGTCTTGTCTTTTAGCCGTATTGTTTGATAAAACGTAATAAACTCTTTCTAGGTTAATGTTGTTCCACTCATGTATTTCGTCTGCAATAAAACAACTGTTTCTGCCACCGTCAGCTGTTCCCGCCTTTGCCGCAACTCTAAAAGCTCTACCCGGTGCATTTTTTACTTGTATTTCGTTTTCGTATGTTTCAACCATATCTCTAAGTAATGGACTTTCATTACACATAGTTTTCATTGTGCCAAAAACAAGATTTGCTTGTTCATAAGACGCAGCTGCTACCGCAACAAGTGGTGAAGTAACACCTGCACCCAAAAGTTCATAAAGTCCAAGTGCAGCAATCAACGCAGACTTGCCGTTGCCTTTTGGCAGACCAATCATGCTTTCACGATATTTTCTACGTTTTTTGTCATCAAGCTCATACAGTTCGTAAATCAATGCTTTTTGCCAATCATCTAATTTAAAAGGTTCGCCAAAGAAGTCGCCCTCACCGTGTACGCAAAACTTCTCAATAAACTTTACAACCCTTGATCCTTTTGTTTCTGGTAATTCAATCATTATTCTTCTTCATCTCTTACTTCTTCAAATTCTGTATCAATCCAAGAAATATGTACTTTTGATCCGTCGTTAAGATAAATCCATTTTTCGGACATTATTCTTCTTCTGGGTTGTAAGTGTTATATTTTACTGTAAGTTCTTCACCCGGCATTATTTGTTCAGTTGTAAACAAAAAGTACAAATGCGTAAACGCTTGATCTATAACAATCATACAGTTTGGCTTATCACTATGATTTACAAAACCACCTACGGGTGTTCTGATCCATATTGACGGATCATTTAACATAACGTGTGAAATGCCTATATTTGTATTTTCTTTAATTATTTGTTTAGCAAACAAGCCTTTGCCGTCTATCTCACTATCTTGTATATCTATAAAGTCTGGTAATGGTTTATACATTATTCTTCTTCTAACATTAACAGTCTAGGATCATCAAGTTCTTTTTCGTCATCTTCTTGTAAAAGTTGTTGTAGTTGTTTAAAGCCCATTTGTGCTTCACCAAAGGCAATACCTAGCCTTTGACGTGCAAGTGGTGTCAAACCTAGTTCTTGCTCTAGTTTTAGTATTTTTTCTTCAAGTTTCAATGTAAGTGTAATTAACGGATTTATTGTTGGTTGGCCTGTTGATCCAATACCCAAAAGCCCCTCTGATCCCATTTTACGTATTGTTCTGTTTGCTCTTTCTGTTTCGTCGTAATATTGGAACAATCTATAAAAAGCAGGGTGATCTACTTCTTGTGCTGTGCTTGATAAATCGCTTTCCCAATAGTTTTGCCAATATGTACGTGTTTTAGCTAACCAATTATAGTTTGGTTTAGGTGGCTTACTGTTACGGCCACCCGGCAGCACAGATATATTATTATCTCTATGACCGACAGTACGGTTAGCTTGTTTTGGTATGCGACCACGTTTACCCATACATTAAAGATACCATAATGTACGTCAATTACCCTTATTACACATAACACAATACAAAAAAGCATTTTTGACATATTTTGACCTATTTTTAACATATTTTAAAAACAAAACATCAATAAAATTAGGCTAAATTTGGGCAAAAAAAAAGAAAGGAAAAGATGTTGGGGTGGTGGCAAAACGCTTGTAAAAAAAAGGTATGCCCCTATGCACGAATATATCGGTGTTTATTGGGTTTTTTTAGTAGTTATGGTTGATCTGATCCAAACAAATATTTTATCTATGTGCTTTACCTTGACGTGTTTTATGACAGTTATAGCAAAGAATACGTAAATTTTCTATGTTATGCCCACCACCCTTAGAAATAGGTATTATGTGATCTACTTGTAGTTTATTGTTACTTGATCCTGCTGTACCACACCATGTGCAATATCTGTACATTTTACGTACTTTTGCCCTGTTACGTCTATATTCTGCGTCATCATAAGGCCTACGACCTTTATTACGTCTGTCTTTGTATTTCTTCTTTGGTGGTATGTGTAAGCTGCAATGACTTGGCACTTGCTTTGTTGGTACAAATAATCTTCTGCACACTAGACACGGGCGTTGTAAGTTCATCATCTAAGTCATCTAATATTACTTCGTCAAATATCATTTTCTAATTCACACATATAACAATAATATTCTTTATCACACTCAGCGATATAATGTTTATACACTAATTCATTTATCATTACTTTATTCTACACTTTTTTGTCTAGCTACCCATTGTTCTAGGTTTTTTCTTGTACACGCTTTACACCAACTTGTTTTACCACCTATACCTTGTGGCCTTTTACTAAACTGATCTGCTTCTTTACGTTCCCAACATTTGGTACATTTCTTTGTAATCAACTGTCCGTGGCTATCAAATTCTGGTAATGCTTTGCTTGGTTTCTCTCTGTCTAGTAACTTATCTGCCTGTTTATTGTTTGATATTGCTATATGACAACTTACGCAAATATGTGATCTACCACCCCAATTTTGAAAGTCTTTTGGAAAACCTTTTGACTTTCTGTTACAACGCAGACATCTTTTACGTAGCAACGATCCGTCTTTGTTAAACTCTGCTGCGATTATATCTAATGTTGTAAAGGTTTCCCGCATTGTTATAAACAAGTTTTTTGGCGGTTTGGCCTTAAATCTGCGTCTTACTCTCTCTGGCATACAAAATAGACCTATCTCATAGTTATTGTTCAATGCGTCTGCCAAACAATCTACATTTACGGGACACTTACGGCACATTGTATGTGTATCCCAATAACGTTTGTCTGTTTGTTTATCTGTTCCCGGAAAGAAAATATTTGTAGGTATATTTAAACATGAAGCCCTGTTACGCCAATCCATAACATAACATTATCAGATATGTTAGTTTTTCGGTGTATCTAATTCTTTTAATATCTTGCGTGTTTTCTCTGATATATCAAAGTCAAGTTCGTCTAAAACTTGATTGGATTGTTGTCTGATTTCCTCATACAAAGAACCTAGGATTGATAATACTTGTTCCCTTGCAAGATCAGTTTCGCTTTGCATTGCTACTTGTATAAATCCTGCGTACTGAAACAAGAGTATATCAAACGAACCTATTTCATTGAAACGTAAACTGATACGTGTTTTGTCCCCGTTTAACCAAGGCACGGTAAAGTTTAAGCCCCCTTGATGTTGGCCTTTCATTGGTTCTACAATCTCTTTGTCTTGTAACCAATCGTTAAATCCCATAACGTTTAGTACAATCTCTGATACGTAGTCGTAACCTTTGTTTGTCATACACATATCCTTAATGTTATATGTGTCATTATAGTAGATAGGGATTGATCCCATTATTTTTGGTATAGAAAGCAAAAAACCTACCTAACTGTATTTAGCAGACTTATGGTAGGTTAATTGCTTTTAGCTAAATGCAGACATATATTCGTTTATGTCATCAATGTAAGTTTTATCTGTTTGTACAAACCCATTACAGACTGCAATTCTGTTTGTAGTAGATCGTGTTACAATTGTATTTTTTTCAATCCAACTATCTGATTGTTGTTCAATCCAATCACGACATTGTGATTTACAAAGTTTACACATTTTATTTTTCACCTCGCTTTTTGTTTTGTACGTTATAACCATTATAGCAGAATATAATTTTTTTTCCACTTGCGTTATTTTGCTATCTTTAAATTTTTTCAAATTGTTGTGATAAATAACCAACATTTTTTGATATTATTAAAACTTGTATGCGTGTGCAATATCATCAAGTGGGACAGTTATACCCCTAGACATCTTTAGATCGCCACCAATTACATCTCTTTCTGTACCCCAATATCGTCTTGTAATTCTTTTTAATGTATCTGTTGGCACAATATACATCTGTAATAGTTGTTCATCACGGATCAAACACAATGCCCAGAAGTCTGCGGTTGTTGCAGCAATGCCACTTGGTTGGTCTTTGTATTCATATTCAATAAATAGATTGCCTGTTATTTCCCAAATGTATCGTTCTGACTTTACTTCTATGCTTTGGCCTATAAAGAATTGTTTAAGTTGTTCTTCTAACACTTGGCCTTGCCTTAGTTGTATATCAAACTTTTTGTTTAAATCTGTCATTTTAAGTAACAATCCTTACATACATTACTAATCATAGTTTCATTATCGCTTTCTTTACCGCAATAAATACAATTTATTGATTTAGTTCTTGTTTCCATTTTGCAGTCCATTTGTCCGTATCTTCCCAACACCACTTACTACTATCCCAAGGCTTCCAATAATTTGATCTACTATGTATATCTTCTACAAGTATTGCTGCAACTTCTATATTGTACTTTGGCACAAACTGTGCATACGTGCCGTACATTGGATAATCCCACAATGGCACGTCATAATATTCATAAACCCAACCCCACGATCGAGGTAATATCTGGAATAATCCGCTATCGCTATTGTCCCAACGATATGCTTTTGGATTGTTTCTACTTTCACACCATATAACTTTTACGGCCGTTTCTATATTTTCTTCGTCAAAATGTTCTACTAAATCTTGTGCATACTGTAAGCAAGACTTAGGCATAACTTGTTCACAGTCTTTCATATCAGTCATTTCGTAGATACTTGGTGTTATTCCTATTGAAAAATTGTTTAGGATTGTAGCCCACATGACAATACATTTAGTTATCATTTACCCAAGTGTCTAAGGCCTTGTTGTCTAAAATATCTTGCATTTCTTTTGATGATTTTGTTTTTGCACCATGTATCAACTCTGTATGATTTACGATTGAATTGACCGTTGCTGCACGTTCACCGTAAGACAAGACAATGTTTTTAGCCAAGGTTTCAAGTTGACCTACTGTGATCTTGGATTGAAACAACAGCTGTGCAGACTTGTACAACTGTCCCCACTCATTATTGTTCGGGTTTTCTTTCTTAAATATACGTCTTAGTTCTTCTACGTACTCTGTCTGTTTATCTTTTGTGTACTCTCTAAAATATAGTTCTTTGGTTTTAGTTATATTGAGTTTAGTTTGTGTAACGTTTTCTTTACGCCTAGGTGTCTTGTTTTTCTTATCCCCCCTGTCAAGTTTTCTTGACACCCCCTTTGGTGATAACATCATTACATAAAGGTTGCTTGTCTGTTCGCCTTTGTCTTTAAATCTTTCTTTTATCTGGATTACGCCTTTTTCTTCAAGGCCTTGTAATGCTTTAATTGTTGATTGCCTTGATCTATCCAAGTCTTTTGCCAAGGTTGTAACACTAGGCCAACACTCTTTACTTTTATTATCTGCATATTGACCTAATGCGACATACGCTGTTATTTCCGTTGGTTTACATAATTTAAGTAACCAATGCGGCACAATCGTAAATGTAAATTCGTATTCTGATCCTACAAACGTTGTTTCACTCATTTGATTTCTTTCAAGTGTGATAGTTCCCGTCTAAAATCTTCTGCACCGTGGCCTAAAGTTATCTTATATTTTTTTTCTAAGTTACAAGCCCAACACGTATAAATAAAGTTTACGTGATGTTTATTGCATTGATTTTTCTGTTTTTTCTTCATCTAACCCTATCCCAAACTGCCAACCATGTTCTTTTGCACTTTCGTACGTTTTACCAACATATTCTGCAAAATTTTCTTTTTGCCAATCTTTTAAACCACCGTACTGATATAAATGTTGTGTTTTATAATATACTGCTTCTTCAAAAGATTTCCAACCGTTTTGCTTCAAATATGCTTGTAAACTACTTGGTGGATCGCTTTCTTTATCTTTTTTATCCTCTAATGCTTTTATCTGTTGTGCTTGTTCTGAATATTCTTGTATCTGTAAATCTTTAGTTCTGCGTTTTATTGCAGACCAATCTAAAAATTCATTGCCACTATCAAAATAATCTAAAAGCACGTTGCCAAACACATTGTCATCATATATTGCAAAGTCGTCATACAAGCTACGTATATGGAACTCTGAAAGGTTTGCGTTCGGCCAACGTACTTTCAACCAATTACACCAATAAACAAATTCTTCTTTTTGCATTAAAAGGGTGTAACTGTTTCTTCTTTTGTGTCCAATATGGCTTGAAACTTCTTAATTAAGTCAGAAGCTACTTGCATTGTCATATTTGACGGTTCAATGCTATCTTTGTATTTATCTTGTTCTGATTGTGGCAACTGATAAAACAAGCTATTTACAAATTTTTTCTGCTTATCTGTGGCAGGTTTTTCTTCGTAACTTGTTGAACTACCACCGTTGTTAAACGGTTCATTTGGTGGTTCGCTTTCAAAAGGCACTTTTACTTCGGGGGCAAAATCTTGCCTTTGTTTTACTTCTTCAAGCATTATATCGGTAAACGTATTTGTAAGTTTTTTTACTTCGCTTATATCTGATTTACCATTTACAATGCACTCTATTGCACCTTTAAATGCAACCTGCACAATTATTTCTTTATTCATTATTTCCTTTCATCTAACTTAAATATATTATCTTTGTGAAGCACCTCACCATTGTTTAGTCTTTCTAACCAATCAGTTGCTTCTAACTTTTTATCATCAAAGTCGTAACCTAAGATTTTAGCGATCCATACTGACAGTTCACCAAGAACTGCACCAAGTATCAATAGACCTGCAAAACCGTAGAATAAAACTAGATAATCTAGAGATGTAGCTAACATATCCCACCTTTCTTTTGTCTATGTAAAAATATAACAGATTATATGCAAATGGTGTGTAATTATAAAAAAAATTATGTTATGATTGTAACGTTCATTATTTAATCCCGCTGATTATTTTGAACGTACGTATAAAGGCCGTCTAGCAATAGACGGCCTTTTTCTTTGATAAGGGGCTATTTTATCAAAAAGTTTCTTTTGGTTTATATTGTTCTAATGCGTGTTGCAAGACAGTTACAAAAGAAGTCATAAATGCTACACCTAAAAGTTGTAACATATCTGCGTCAATTATACCTGTACTGTTAGCCAACCACAATGATATTGCTGACTGTAAACCTGTTCTAAAGGCTTTAGCCAACATAAATCGCCAATATGCTTTCCAATCTTTTTTGGTTGTTGTTTTACTCAATTTTGTACTTTGTTACCTTTCTAGCTTTTTTTCTATTTACTTCTATAAGTTTTGCGTAGGTAAGCTGTCCTACAATGCCGTCTGGCTTCAACTTATATTTTTTTTGAAAGGCGACAACAGCTGCTAATGTTTTTGCCCCGTAGTCCCCGTCCACGATCAGTTGATTTTTATTTATCATGTTTAACATAATCTGTATTTCTTCAACCGATTGTCCACGATCACCTTTTTTTACTAAGGTAAACCTAGACACTTCTTTAACTTTTTCTTTTGTTTCTACTTCCTTAGGTACGATTGTCAATCTTCCGTCAATCCATTTACGCCAAGCGTCGCCCGGACAACTTGTACTTTTAAATGAACTATGCGGTCTTAGTTCACCGCCTACTTGTTTCCATAATTCTTTTACGGCCAAAACAGCTTCTTTACTTGGTTGATCGTCTGGGTTTGATCCACCCAACCAACAAACTGCTACATAATGTTTATTGTTATAATTTACTTCTTGCCTTGTATTGCCACCTTGTGCTGCTGATCTGTTGCCCTCACCTCTAGCTTCATAAATGTTTCCACTATCACCAACACAATAATTGTATGCAATATCGTTCCAACCCCTGTCGTTTTGATGTAAATTTTGTATTGTTTTTATTTGTGAATATTCTTCATCTTCTGACATTGCGGTTGGATATGCAGACCAATGTATGACTAAACCTTTTACTTCACCAAGTTTTGAGTAGCTTGACTTCGGGCTATTTGCCCCCCAATCAGACCTTTTTATTAGTTTCATAATAAACTCTCTTTCTAAATTCTTGATTGTATAATTCTTGCTCTAACAAGTGAAAATCTTTGGCTTTGAATACATACCATGTGTCTTTACCCCTGTTAAAAGCTCTCATTAGTATATATTAATATCACTCCACTTACGCCCCTTGGTGCTATGTAATAGAAATGCAGTTGTACCCGGCAAGGCAGAACCACCGCCTGTTTCTGCAAAATATTGTTGTCCGCTATGATCGTGGGCAGCACAACCAATAATTAATCGTTCATCTACCTCAACGCTGAAATGATGATGAAAATGACCGACCATTAGTACATTTGTATCATACATTTGTCCCTGTGATTTATTTGAAGCCATTTTACGAAACCAATTTACAACCTTTGCTTGTGCGTTCTGCCCCGATCTTGCACTATGGCCGTGGTGAATAGACAATACGACATTTGGCAACACTTGTACAGAAAGCGTTAAATCGTTTTCTGGTATAATCCATTTTACGTGTTTGTATGCAGGTGCTTTTGCAAATATTTCTGATACGTTTTCAAAAAGCTCTGCGTCTAAATTATCACCATAAGACGTTTCAAAATTACGTTTACCTTGTCTTTTTTCACCATGATTACCCATACAACACATAACCGTTATATCTTGAAACTTTGGTGCAAGTATTTCTATTGTTTTTACAAGCATACGACGTGCTATTTTCATTTGCGTTCTTGTATCGTATTCTTGTTCAAATAATCCTGTGGGTGCGAAATTGTTTGAACAGTTTTCTAATAAATCGCCCATGCCACATAACACTAATTTTTCTATTGTATATTTTCTTCGTAAGTTACTTAGATTATCTACAATGCTGTATATAGATTTAAAATATGCGTCTACCGCTTTTTCTGTGTTTGGTTTACCAATCTGCCAATCTGCAAGACCAATCACTAATGCAGCTTTATGTTTTACTTTTTTACGTTCTGGTGCTTTTTTTCTTTTGACCTGTTGCACCAAACGTTCTATATCTTCATCTGGTACTGTGTTTTCTCTTGAATACAGGTTAGCTTTAAAATAATAAAATTTAGTAGGTTCACTTTCACCTGTTATTGGGTTTTTACCCCATGCGTCCCAAACACGAAAGTTGATTGGATCACCCTTACGAATAAAGAACGTTTTACTTGCACCAACACCAAGCCAATAGTCAATCCAAGCGTCCCAATCTAAATCTTCTTGATTATGTAAGCCTTTTGTTGTTATTGTACCTTTACGGCCGTCCCACTCAATGCCCGGTCTAAATCCTTTTGGGTGATCGGGTTTATGTGGTGCTTGATCTTGCTTTGTTTTGATAAAATCTTCAAAGTTCAAGATTATTTTCCTTTGCTATACGTGATACTGCCTTTCTTAGTCCCTCTAGGGTAACTTCTTGCATTTCAAGGCCGTAATACATATATTCTGCTATTGATCTATAAGAATATAGCGACCACATTGTGCTTGTACGTTTTTCTAAGCACTCTTGCAATAATTTTTTGATTAAATCAACATTTTTAGGGTATTTATATTCGTACCTACGATTAGGTAATTTTAAACGCTTTTTTTCTACAAATTCATCAAAATCAGTCATAAAGCCCTAGTTGTTAAAAACAGTCTAGTGCCAAATTGTGTCAAAAACTTAGTTTTGTTGTAGAAATGCAAAAAGCTAGGTTTTTTACAAGTTTGACTTGTAGAGAAGCCAATTTAAACCTAGCTAATTACACATATTTATTCAATATTAGGTTGAACAATAATATTATAACATAGTCTTACGACAAAAAAGTATTATTTACGAAAATTTATAGTTGCAAACCAAATAATAAAAGCAACGACGATCATAATACCTACAATATCTTTAGCACTACCCGTCAAGAGAAACCAAGATAGAAAAAAACCAAGTGCAGTAAACGTCTGTGCAGCTGCTTCTTTTAAAATCTTTTTTATATATTCTATTGCTTTATTTATCATTAAAATCTTCTTCTAAGTGGTGTTGCAATGATTTGTCCTACGATCACAACAGGCACAACCGTTTCGGCAGCTTTTGTTTTCTGATCTTGCGTTAAATCTTGCCCTATTTCAGATAATACTATGTTTTGTACGTCTATTTTTAGTGCAGATATTGGATCATCTATAAAGTTTTCTATTGCAACTTCAACGACTGCGTCTGCTAATGTGTAATTTTCTATATCTGCATTTTCTACTTTTTTACTAACAAATGTTTGTACTGCTTCTGCTACGTTCTCATCTTCTTTTACTGCTTCTGCAATTATTTCTACATCTTCGGTAGCTTCCTCGTCATCAAACAAGATTTCTGACACAACTTGTACATCTTCTTCACTAACTTGCGTTATATCTTCTTGAATTATCTCAATAGACTGTTCAACAACTTCTTCTATGATCTCAATAACATCTGTACTAGCTTCTGCAAGAACTTCAATAGGTGTGTCCGCAGCTGTTTTCGCAATATCAAAAACTTGTGTTGTATCCAGATTTTCAACATATTCTTCTACTATTTCTTCTTTCTCTTGATCTGTAATTTCTTTATCTTCTTCTATTTCTACGGGTAAATCAATGACTTCTGTTATGATTGTTTCTAATTCTTCTACTTGTTCTTCTATTTCTTCTTCTGTAAGCTCAACTTCTACATCTTCAACCAATATTGGTACTTCAACCAAGACTTCTTGTGTATTTTCTTCCACAATCGGCTTATCGGTTTCGTCATCAACAAGTGGTTCAACTTCATCAATAATTTCTTCATCTACTTTTTCTTCCTCAAAGATTATTTCTATATCTTCTATATCTATATCTTCTGGTATTTCAATAATAAGTATATCTTCAAAATCGCCTAGTTCTTCTTCTATGTATTTTTCAACATCAATTAGTGTTTCTACAAGTTCTTCTAGTTCTTTTACGTCATCAAACTCAAAAAACTCTATAACTTCTAAATTATCGTCTATATACTCTAATTCTTCTAATTCAAGTAC
>CACMQN010000010.1 GCA_902615855.1 uncultured Candidatus Actinomarina sp. | reverse complement strand
TTGGTGGCTTCAACATTGGTGGAATATTTGCGGTTGACAGAGTGTTCATGACAAGACTTAGTCCAAAAGAACATCTTGGTGAATTTTATGGTTTATATTCTACTGTTGGAAGATTTGCAACTATTGTAGGTCCTATTTTGTGGGGCTTTATTGTTAATACTTTAAATTTAGGACGAAATACTGCCATGCTGTCTCTTGTTGTACTCTTAATGATTTCATTTTTTATAATCAGAGGTGTATCTGATGAAAGCAATTTTGTAAATTAAGTTATTAGAAAAAGAAAAACCTTTTTTTCTTTTTGAATATGTTTAATTCTTCACGTGTATTTTTTAGTTTTTCTCTTAAAAATTCACTTTCAGCCTCTGCTTTTGCTGCCCTCTCTCTAGCTTCAGCCATTAACTTATCAGCCTCATGTAAATTTCCTAGTTGGTCTAAAACTTTCTTCCAAGCAGATATTGGAACGAGCATGTTTTCTTCTTCTTGAGTTTCATTTACCTCATCTACATTTTCAATAATTTCTTCATTTTTTGTTTCCTTTTCGACATCCGAATCAGAGACTTGGTTTTTATCCTCAGAAGAGAAAAAATTATATTTCTGCGACATTCTTTCTTCGTAACTACTCATTAATTAAAATCATCTTTCATTGTTTCCAAAGTAGGGTTTTTAAACTGAAATCCTTCTTTTAATAATTTTTGAGGAATTGCTCTTATACTATTTAAACCAAGTTGCTCACCTAGTTCCCAACCAACAGCTAATCTCATTATTATTGGCGGTAAAGGAGGAGCAAAGAAAGCCTTGTCCATAATTTTGGCAATTGCTCTTGAAAATTCTTTTTGTTGCAAAGGTTCAGGAGCAGTCACATTCACAGCGCCATCGATATTTTCATTTTCTAAACAAAATACGAATGCCTCCGCCATATCATAAACAGATACCCAAGAAAAATATTGCATACCATCTCCAATTGGGCCAGACAAATTTAATTTTGATATAAGTGTAAATATTTGTGTTGCGATATTTCCCTTCCCTAGAACAATTCCAGCTCTACACTTCATTACTCTTACACCCATCTTTTCAATTTCATATAATGGTTCTTCCCAACATTCTTCTGCTACCATTTGTAAAAATTGACCTCGATTAAAAGAGGTTTCTTCGGTAACTATCTCATCTCCGTGATCTCCATAAATATCATTTCCAGATGCGGTGATAAATATTTTTGGATATTTTTCACAAGATTTGTATGTATCCACAAAAAGATCAGATGCCCACTTCCTGGACCAATAAATTCTTGATTTTCTTTCTTTAGACCAACGACCACCTGCAAATGGGAGGAAGCCTAATATATCTTGTGGAGCTATACTTTCTCCAGCTAAATGGATTATTGCATCAAGTTCTTGAAATTTGTCTTTATCTATTTCCTTCTTTGCTGGGCTCCAATAAATTTCATCATCATTCTTAACTTCTCTTCTTACAAATCTTTTAACTTCATGGCCAGAATCCTTTAAAATTTTTATTGTTTTTTTACCAATAAAACCAGAGGCACCTGTGACCCCAACTATCATTCTTCCTCATCTCCATAAAAAAGAAAGAAATCTTCGATTAGCTTTTCAAAGTCTGTAACTGCAGTACCCATGTTTTTTGTAAAATTGATAGTAACAACATTCGATTGAATAAAAATATTTTCAATATCATTTGAGAATTGAAATAGTTTCATTGCAAGTTGTGCACTAATTTCATTTGTTAATGATGCGTGGGCTATATTGTAATAGGTTTCACCGTCTTGGCCTGATAATGATCTGTTTAAGTCGAATATGACGTTTTTTCCAAATTGAGTTGTTTTTAATTCAATTTTTTGACCCATTAAAATTCACCAATCTTCATTACTCTAATAAGGTTAGTTGCTGCCTCTTTATTTGGAGGTGTACCAGCGACAATAACTACTTTATCATTTTTTAAAAAATTCATCTCTTCAGTTAACCATTGATTCGCAATCGCAAACATCTCATCAGTAGTTTCCAATCTTTCTATCTTTATCTGTTCTACTCCCCATATCAAATTGAGTTGATTAAAAGTCTTTTCAACAGTTGTAAATGTAAAAATTGAAGCGTCAGGTCGATGATTAGAAATCAACAATGCTGTTTTACCAGTTTCAGTAAAAGCTACGATTGCCTTTGCATTAGAATCATTCGCTACTTGTACTGCAGCTTTTGAAAGAGAATTTGTTAGTTCATCAGAAGTCAATATATCTCTAGATGAAGTTATTTTTGTACCAGAAACACTGTCTACCTCACTACAAATCTTTGCCATGGCACTTACAACCTCAATTGGGTTTTCACCGATTGAGGTTTCCGCTGACAACATTACAGCATCAGTACCATCAAGTATTGCATTTGTAATATCCGAAACCTCTGCCCTTGTAGGCCGATGAGAAGTAATCATTGAAGTTAACATTTCAGTAGCTGTAATTGTAATTTTTCCCTGTAAATTGGTTTCATTTAATATCTCTTTTTGAACGAGCGGAATTCTTTCAAGAGGAAGTTGTACACCTAAGTCACCCCTTGCTACCATTACTCCATCTGACTCATGAATAATTGATTTTAGATTTTTTACTGCAGACTTAAGTTCAATTTTTGCAATAACCTTTGTATCAACATCTATGTAATTCTTGACATTTATAATATCTTCTGCGTTTCGAACAAAAGAAACAGCAACAAAATCAACTCCAAGTTGATTTCCGATCTCTAAATCTTCAATATCTTTTTTTGTTAAAGTTGAAACTGATAAATTAGAATCTGGGAAAGCGACACCCTGATTTGACCTTAATTCTCCACCAATCTCTACATCAGCTAGAATTTTATCTTTTTCTTTTTTTGTAACTCTTAGAGACAATTTTCCATCATCAATTAATATTCGTTCACCTTCACTCACATCTTCAAATAACTGCTCATAATTTATTACAATATTTTTGTTATTTTTCTTGGAATCTTTATTTAATATTTCAATTTCAGCTCCCTGAGCTAAATCTAATGATTGTTCCAAATTTCCTGTTCTTATTTTTGGACCTTGAATATCTTGCATTATTGCAATCTTTTTATTTGATGATCTAGCCCAATCTACAATTTGTTTATATTCGTCGTTAGAACCATGTGAAAAATTTAATCTTAAAACATTAGCTCCTGCATCAATAATTTCATTTATGGCCTCTTTTGAATGAATACTTGGACCTACAGTTGCGATTATTTTAGTTTTTCTAGTCATTTCAATATATAACTTAATAGCATGGAATATGTAAAGTGTTGTAATGTTAAAAAATTTTTTGATAGGTATCCCCGTAAGAAATTTTAAAAATCCTATGTCTAGACTTGAAAATGTTCTCAGCGTCGAAAAAAGAATAGAACTGTCAAAAGGAATGTTTGAAAATATAGTGAAATCATTTGAAAATGATGAAACAAAAATTGTTTGTATCACAAATGATAGGCTTGTTATTGATTACTGTAAGAATAATGATATTGAGACATTCTCAACCAGTAAAAAGGGTTTAAATTTTGAGCTAGAAGAGTTTCTTCATTCTTATGAATATGAATATTGGACTATCTGCCATGCTGACCTTCCATACCTAAACAATTTTTATGCACAAGAATGGATAAAAGAATGCAAGTCATCCCAGATTGTAATATGTTCAAGTAAAGATAGCGGAACTCCTCTGCTTGGAGGAAATATTAAAATTAAAAAATTAATGTATGGTAAAAATAGTTTTGATAATCACATGAATATTTTTCTTAAAGAGAATTTAGATATCAAAAAATCATTTAATAAAGAATTTAGTTTTGAAATAGATGATGAGGAAGATTTCAATAGTTTTCTTCAGCATAGACCAAGATGGTCTAAAAATTTACAGTTTTAGCAGCCCCGACCGGATTTGAACCGGCGTTTCAGCCTTGAGAGGGCGGCGTCCTAGGCCTCTGGACGACGGGGCCGCTGCTCGGGGAGAAGGACTTGAACCCTCAACGATGGGACCAGAACCCATTGTGTTGCCAATTACACCATCCCCGAAAGGTAGCAGCCCCGACCGGATTCGAACCGGCGTTTCTGGGTTGAAAACCCAGCGTCCTAGGCCTCTGGACGACGGGGCCGTATTTGTATAAGAATATAGTAACTTATATATTATTTGTTACAAATTATCAATCTTTTCGGCAATTCTTGCAATTGTAGAAGATTGACCTAGTGCGTAAATCGATTCAAATAATGGTGGACTTATTTTTGTACCAGTTATTGCAACCCTTGCAGCCTGGAATCCATCTTTAGGTTTTAAATCAAGTTTCTTTAATTGTTCACGCATCATTGCTTCAATTTTGTCTAGTTCGAAATCTTTCATTGTTTTAAATTCATTTCGAATGTTCGTAAGATACTCTTGAGCAGATTTTGAATTAACTTCTTCCCATTCGTCCTTGTCAACATTAAAAGGCTCATCGAGTAGAAATTCAACCTGTCCCATTAAGTCCTTTAATGTTTCAAGGCGCTCTTGAACAACAGAAAGAATTAAATTGATCCTTTCAATTTCCTCGCTAAATAGCTCCCTTGCTAATGAAGTTTCAATTGTCTCTTGAGCAATTTTATTAAATGTTTTTTCATCAAATTCTCTTATATATTGACCATTCATCCAAAGAAGCTTTTGTGTATCAAAAATTGCAGGGTTAGCTAAAACATTTTTTAAATCAAAATTATTAATTGCAAATTCTTTATCAAATATTTCTATATCATTTCCTGGGGACCAACCAAGAATCGACATATAATTAAACATTGTTTCAGATAAAACTCCACGTTCTCTAAAAGATGAAACTGAAGTGTCACCATGTCTTTTACTTAATTTTTTTCCATCTGGACCAAACAATAAAGGAAGATGGCAAAAATCAGGAACTTTCGCATTTAATGCATTCATTATCATTATATGTTTCGGAGTGGAAGAAAGGATGTCCTCTCCTCTAGCGATTATTGTTATCTCATAGTCAATATCATCTACAGTCGAGGCTAAGTGATATGTTGGGCTTTTATCAGATCTTAAAATTACAAAATCCTCAACATCATTGGTATTAAATTTCATATCTCCTCTTACATAGTCTTTGAAAAGTATCTCTTTATCTTTTTCAACTCTAAATCTCACTGCTCCATCATCTTCATATGCAAAATCATTTTCCAGTAGTTGATTTGCTATTTCCTCATACCTGCCAAATCTATCTGACTGTTTATAAGAATTTGAATCACTTAATTCATAACCCTCATCCCAGTCGATACCAAGCCATGAAAGATTTTGTACAATATTTTCAATATGTTCTGGGGTACTTCTTTCAGTGTCAGTATCGTCAATTCTGAGAAGAAATTTACCATTATTTTTTCTTGCATAAAGCCAGTTAAATAATGCCGTTCTCGCATTACCAATATGGAGCTCTCCGGTAGGTGATGGCGCAATTCTTAATTTCATAATTTACTCAACTGAATTTATTAAGGTTCCAAGTGTCTCAATTTCAATTTTAATTTCATCTCCAGGCTTAACTTGACTAACCCCTTCAGGTGTACCCGTCATCACAACATCGCCTGGAAGTAATGTCATTATAGAAGTTACAAATTCTAATATTTCGCCAATTGAATATATCATATCTCGACTGTTACCATCCTGTTTAAGTTCACCATTGACAAATGCTTTAATGTTGAGTTCTGGATTATTTGTAAACTCTGTTTGGATGAATGGTCCTAATGGACAAAATGTATCAAAACCCTTTGCTCTTGTAAAATGACCTGTTTTGCCTTGTAATACTCTTTCTGATAAATCATTAGCTGCAGTTAATCCAAGGACATGTTCCGTCCAATTTTCTCTAGAAATATTTTTACTGACTTTTGAAATCACTAGCGCTAGTTCTGCTTCATGATCGACATGTTGACCTATTTTTGGATAAATTATATTTTGACCAGTGCCAATTACTGAGGTTGAAGGTTTAATAAAAAATACTGGATTATCTGCCTGATACTCATATCCAGGCAACCCCATTTCCTCAGCATGTTTTGCATAGTTTTTTGCTACTGCAACAACTTTTGATGGTAAGACTGGTGCTAATAATTCAATTTCATCAAGTTCATAGATTTCTTCTGTACTTTCCCAGACAACTAGAGGTGAACCCTCGTAACGAACAACTTTGTCGTCAATTAACTCTCCATAAAAGATTTCATTTTGATGTTTTGCTCTTACAATTTTCATACTTTTAACAATATTAAGGCATTAGAAAAATAGAGTGTTTAGTAAAAATTAAAAATTGATAAAAGGTGTGTGCCTTTATTTTTTTCCTTAGAACATTTAATTAACAATTCTTCAGTAAGTTCACCAAGGCTATTCTCAGTTATTCTTAATATACCCAATATATGGTGAAGATCATATACTGTTGGAGCTCTGCCAAAATGAGCTGCTCTATTAATCATTAGGTTTGTAACAATCGATGAAACTAATTTATTTCTTGGATGGTTACCCCATAAAGTTTTGTACTTGTTCACTATTTTTAATGCAAAACCACTGTCTGGTCCAGTACTTCCAAAAACTTCTTTGTCGTTTGGATCAAGATTTTCTGCGAGTCTTTTAGAGTTTTTCCTAGGGACAGGCATTACCGGGTCGTTTATTCTTTTAATTTTATCTAAATTGATATTTGGTTCTTGAGGCATTAAATCAATGTTATATATGATTTAAAATTATCGTCCTTTGCATTAACCACATCTTCATATGAATCAATTATGTCTGAAGTGATTTTTCCTACCTGCCCATCAGATATATCATCTTTATCAATACTTACTACTCCAATAACACCCGTAGCAGTTCCAGTAAAAAATACCTCATCCGCAGTTTTAAGATCTTCAACAGTAAGGTTTTTTTCATCAATTGGTATATTTTTCTGTTCAGCAATCTCAATTACTGTTCTTCTGGTAATTCCATTTAGGGCGCCTGTGGAATTTGGAGGCGTGAAAATATTATTATCTTTAACAATAAAAATATTTTGTCCACTACCCTCAGCAACTGTTCCATCATCACCCAACATTATTGCGTCATCATAACCATTCTCAACAGCATCAATCTTGGCTAATGTGGAGTTCATGTAACCTCCCACACCTTTAGCTAAAGGTATAAAACTCGTCGGACTAATTCTTCTCCATCTTGAAATACAAACGTTGACACCTTGATTGACTGCCTCATCTCCTAAATAAGCTCCCCAGTACCACGCTGCTATTGAAACCCTTACAGGAACATCTTTCGGAAGAAGCCCCATTTCTCCTTCACCAAAAAAGACTAAAGGTCTGATGTATGCCGATTGAAGCTTGTTTTTGCTCACAACATCTTTTATTGCTTCGAAGATAACTTCTTTAGTGTACGGAATTTTTAAATTATATGAATCAGCTGAAGCAAATAATCTATCAACATGGTCATTAAGTCTAAAAATTGAGACACCTTTTTCTGTATTTCTTGCTCTTATACCTTCAAACACACCAGTCCCATAATGCAGAGTGTGTGTCATTACATTTATCTGAGCACTGTCCCAGTCAACAAATTCACCATCAAACCATATAAATTCGGATTTTTCCACAGTAAATAAATACTACACCTTTTAAAAGTTCTATCCAAGAAAAATACTATTATTCAAATTGTGAAACGATTTATTGCTTCAGGATTTGGGGTTGGCCTTTTTTGGGAGGCAATCTTTAAAAATAAAAAAGGTGGAGGCACTTTTGCCTCTTTGTTATTAGCATTTGAAATCTACTTCGGTAATAATCTGTTTGGGATTTGGAACACTCTTAACTTATTCATATTATTTATTGTTTTAATTATTTTATATTTTGTAACTGTCGACGATGATGATGCATCCTCTGATCCAAGCTGGATTACGCTAGATGAGATTTGTGGAATGAGTCTTGTAACATTAGGTTCTGGGGCTGAATTGTTGCCTTTATTGTCTGGTTTTCTAGTTTTTAGATTAAGTGATATTCTTAAGCAACCATCTTTTGTAGGCGAATTAGAGACGCTACCAGGAAAATTAGGAGTTCTCTATGATGATCTTGGGGCTGGATTTATTGGATTAATTTCAGCTATGATTGTGAATGAAATTATCCAAATAACTCTTTAAGTAAGATATCTTTTACAGATCCAGGATTAACCTTATTCACTGAGCTTTTCATTACTTGACCCACTAAAAAACCAACAAGTTTGTCTTCGGGATCTTCTAATCTTTCAACAATATCTTGATTTTCTTTAATTACTGAAGTCACAAGTGTTTTTATTTCCTCATCATCTGAAGATTGAATAAGATTGTTATCGGTTGCATAAGTTTTAGGATCAATATCCTCACCTAACAATTTTGCGAGAATATCTTTTGCTGATGTAAAAGAAACCTCATTAGTTTCAAACAAATTTATTAAATTAGAAATTTTTTCTGAATCAACCCAGTCAGGTAACTCATCAATTTCTGCCTTCCTCATTTGCCCCTGTAATTCCCCTGTAAGGAAATTAAATGTTGATTTACTATCTTTAGTGTTTTCAACGGTAGATAAATAAAGATCATATAACCACTTATCACCTTTATCTAAATAGTTTGAATCTGATAATGATAATCCGGATTCTTTTAAAGTTTTTCTTTTATCTGTAGGTAGGTTTTGTATGTTCTTTTTTGAATTATTAATAAACTCTTCATCAATAATCATATTTGGTAAATCTGGATCTGAAAAATATCTATAATCAGCACTTCCCTCTTTTGTTCGCATTGATATAGTGACTTGTTTATTCTCATCCCAATGCCTAGTTTCCTGAATTACAGATTCACCTTTTTTAATTTGTTTGGACTGTCTCATGATTTCATAATCGATTGCTTTTTCTAATGACTTCAATGAATTCATATTTTTAATCTCTACCTTAGTTCCAAGTTCATTTGAATCTTCGTTTGCTACTGATATATTTGCATCAAATCTTAAATTTCCTTTTTCTAATTTGCCTTTTGAAATTCCAAGATCAATGACTAATTGTCGTAATTCTTCAATATAAGCAACAGCCATTTTTGAAGTTGAAATAACTGGCTTAGTTACAACTTCTACTAATGGAACGCCTGATCTATTGAAATCTAAAAGTGTACTAGTTGCAGAATCAATTCTACCTGATCCCATATGAACACTTTTTCCTGTATCTTCTTCCATATGTACTCTTTCAATTTCAACTGAATGAAGTTCCTCATCTAAAACAATTTCTAAAGACCCATTAACTCCCACAGGAAAATCAAATTGAGAAATTTGATAGTTTTTTGGCAAGTCAGGATAAAAATAGTTCTTTCTATGAAACATGCCTTCATTAGTAATTTTGCAATTTGCACCCAATGAAAGCATAACTATATATTGAATAGCTGTTTTATTTGGTACTGGTAAAGCACCCGGAAGACCTAAGCATGTTGGACAAACGCTAATATTAGGTTCATCAGTTTCAACTACTTCGCAAGAACAGAACATTTTTGATTTTGTATCTAGTTCAACGTGAGTTTCCATTCCAATTGTTGCTTTAAGATTCACTATTTTCCTTTAATAAATTTGGAGAAGAATTGAATTCAACCATTTCCTCAATAGATTCTGCAAAATCAATGAGTGAATAATCTGAACAAGGCTTACCCATTATCTGTACTGATAAGGGTAAGTTATTTTCCGATAACCCAGTTGGTATGCTTATAGCTGGTAAGCCAGCAAGATTGGCTGGAATTGTACATAAGTCAGACAAATACATCTCAAGTGGATTCTTTGTTTTTTCACCAAAACCAAATGCGGGTGTAGGAGTCGTTGGTGACAAAATAAAGTCAACTTTGTCGAACGCAGTTTTAAAATCTGTAATAATTTTTGATCTCACTTTTAAAGCTCTGCCGTAATATTCATCAAAATATCCAGCGGATAATGCATATGTTCCTAATAAAATTCTTTTTTTAACTTCTTCACCAAATCCAACCGAGCGTGTTTTATTCATCATTTCATAACTTGTCGAAGCATCTTCTCTAATGCCATATCTGACACCATCAAATCTTGATAAATTTGCAGAACATTCCGCAGGCGCAATAAGGTAATAAACTGACAATGCCATTTCAGTAAGAGGTAGAGAAATTTCAGTAACATCATGCCCTTTTTCTCTAAGTTGATTGACTACTTTGTTAACTTCATTTTGAGACTCATTTGAGACTCCTTCTTGCATAAGTTCCTTCAAAATTCCGACTTTTATTTTTTTATTTTCTAGTTTTGTATATACAGGAGTTATTGATGTTGCGTCCTTACTGTCATATCCTTGAATTTCATTGAATATAATTCGTGTGTCGTCCACTGTATTTGTAATTGGACCAATTTGATCTAGAGAAGATGCAAATGCTATCAATCCGTATCTTGAGACTGTTCCATAGGTTGGCTTGAACCCAACTACTCCACAAAATGAAGCAGGCTGCCTTATTGATCCACCTGTATCACTTCCCAATGATGCTACAGCCGAACCTGCGGAAACTACTGCTGCCGAACCTCCAGAGGATCCACCGGGCACAAAATCAGGATTCCAAGGATTCTTTGTTGGACCATAAGCGGAATTTTCTGTTGAGGAACCCATTGCAAATTCATCAAGATTCGTTTTTCCCGTAAAAATTGTTCCTGCTTTTTTTAGACTTGTGACAACCGTTGCATCATATGGTGAAACATAGTTGGAGAGCATTTTTGATGAACATGTTGTCTTATATCCATAGATATTGATATTGTCTTTTATTGCGATTGGAATTCCATCGAGTAGTCCCAAACTCTCATTTTTTTTATATCGCTTATCAGACTCTTTAGACAATTTTAAACCTTCATCATAAAATAATTCTAAATGTGCATGAAGCACGGATTCTGTGTAAGAAGCTGTTTCATATACTTGTTCAAATAATTCAGATGGTTTCATTTCTTTATTCTGAAACAGTTCATTTATCTTGGAAATTGAAGGTATTTTCTCTGCCATGTCTATTTATTCTATTGATGGAGGTACAACAAAGTGACCATCCTTAGTTTCAGGAGAGTTCATCATTGCATCCTCGTGTTTCAATGATTCTTTTGATTCATCCTTTCTCAATTCCAGGACCTTACTTAAGGGATGAATGTCAATTTTTTCATCTTTTACATCAATATTTTTCAAAGCGTCAACATGTTCAAGAATTATCTGTAAATCTTTTTGAAGTTTGGCTTTTTCTTCTTCACTAAGTTCTATAGAAGCAAGATTTGATATATCATCAATGTTAAAATTTTCGCTCATGTAACACTCTCAAGAAATTTATTTAATATCTCATAGGATTCTAATATTTCATTTTTAATAACAAACTCATCTGAAGTATGAGCTAATAATGGATCACCAGGCCCAAAATTTAGTGCTGGGATGCCATCATTAGTAAATCTCGCTACGTCTGTCCATCCTTGTTTTGGAGTGACCTTTAGACCTGTAGAGTTTATAAAATCGGTGATTATATCAAGATTTTTATTTGGTAACGCTCCAACAGATATGTCTTTTACACTAACATTTCCAAACTTTTGTAACTCATCAGTAATATATTTTTCTGCATCCTCAGCGGAGAAAGAAGGGACAAACCTAAAATTTACATTAAGAGTGATGTCAGGTGGCGTTACATTATTTGCCACCCCACCATTTATTCTTGTTACAGTTAATACCTGTTTGTAAATTAAACCATCAATTTCATAATCTTTTATTTCATTCTTTAATAAAAATTCACTCAATTCTTTAAGTTTGAAAAATGGATTCTCTCCCATCCAAGGTCTTGCAGAGTGGCTTGAAACACCAGGAATGACTAATGTTGCGTTAAGTGTTCCATTGCAACCTAGTTGACACTCTAAACTACTTGGCTCCATAACAATTGCTAATTTAATAGAATAATCTTCTTTCAATTTACTCATTAGATTGTTAAGTCCATTTTGTTCTGGAGTTCCTTCTTCGCCTGTATAAAAAACACCAACTACATTGTCCCTCTCATCAAGTATGGTCTTAATCATGACTGCGACTCCAGCCTTCATATCAACAGCTCCACGACCATAAATATTTTCTTCATCGGAATAATTTTTTTGGCTTTCATGAATAGGAACAGTATCTAGATGTCCAACTAATGCTATTTTGGGATTTGAATCAGGAGTATTAACAATCAAACCCCCTTCATCTTTAAATATATTTCCTTTATATCCAGAATCCAGAAGAAAACTTTCAATAAAATTGATTAATTCCTGTTCATCACCAGTTACTGATTCAATATCTATTAATCTTTGGGTCAATTCGTTTAGGTTCAAACGTCAACTCCAAATGTTCTGAGTGCCTCATTTAATGAGGTTTTCTCGTTCGTTGATTCTTTTCTCTGTCCAATAATTAGTGCACATTGAACTTCAAATTCACCACTTGGAAATTTCTTTGGTCTAGTACCAGGAATTACAACAGAGTTTTCAGGGACAATTCCTTTGTGCTCAATAGGCTTTTCACCAGAAACATCAATTACTGGAGTGGAAGAAGTTATCGTAACATTTGCGCCTATAACAGCTCCTTTACCAATTCTTACGCCCTCAACAATTATTGCCCTAGATCCAATAAAAGCGCCATCCTCAATAATTACTGGCATTGCCGAAGGCGGTTCTAAAACTCCTCCAATTCCTACCCCACCAGATAAATGAACATTTTTTCCAATTTGAGCACATGAACCAACTGTTGCCCAAGTATCAACCATTGTTCCAGAACCAACATAAGCTCCAATATTTACGAAACCAGGCATTACAACTACTCCAGGCTCACAAAATGCTCCATACCTTACAACTCCAGGAGGAACTACTCTAATTTTTAAATCTTCATAATTTTTCTTTGGTTCTAATTTATCAAAATAAGTGACATCACCTGATGAAATGACTTTCAAATTTTCTATGGTGAAATAATATAGTATTGATTTCTTCACCCATTCATTGACCAACCATTCATCATCGACTTGTTCTGCAACTCTTATCTTGCCATTATCTAATGCCTCAATAGTCTGCCTAATTGAAGTAATATCTTCACTTGAAATATTCTCAGCATCAATGTTTTCAATGTTTTCTTTTAATTTTTCAATATTCATATTGGTCTCTTTTTAGTTATTAGATAGTATTTTAATGTATGAGTAAAAACACTTACAGATTTATTATTCTTTTATTAACTGGGCTACTAATTTTCGTTATTTGGTGGGGAGTCTCATTTTCTCGAAATAATTCAGAGATTGTTGAGTTGCCACAAGTTATTGAAGATATTTATCCACTTCCAAACGATCAGGTGCCACAACAATCAAGTATCATTGTCGATGTCCCTGTGGGATATGAAATCGTACTAATTGTAGATAATTACATCATCCCAGCTCAAGAAATTTTATTTCAAGATGCAATTGGACTAGCAACTTGGAGACCAGGGCCAAATAAATCATTTGAATCGTGGACAGCTGGAAAGCATACTGTAGTTGTTCAATGGTCAAAAACAACTGGACTCCCTGATGTGGGTGAATTCAGCTGGATTTTTTATACTTATTAATTAATTCTTTAAATTTGGTTTCATCCAGAGTTGGAACCCCAAGATTTTTTGCTTTCTCAAACTTAGAACCTGGTTTTGACCCGTATATTAAGTAATCTGTATTTTTAGAAACTGAAGTTGTCACGGTGCCACCATAGCTTTCTAAAATGTCAACAACATCTTGTCTTGAATAATTATCTAATGTCCCTGTTATTACAAATGTGTTTCCAGATAAGTAACTTTTTGAAGTTTTAATATCTTTTTTAAAAGTAAATCCATAATTTTTAAATTGATTTAGTAAATTTATATTTTCTTTGTTTGATTTCCAATCTTCGAGTGATTTTGAAACACTATTAGAAATTCCATGGATACTTTCAATATCAGACTCTTTTGCATTTAGAACACCATCTATTGAATTAAAATTTTGTATTAATAATTGAGATGTACGTTTCCCAATAAATCTAATGCCTAATGCAGTCAATAATTTTTCAGGAGAAGCATTCGTGGATGATTTAATTGCATTTAATAGGTTGTTTGTTTTCTTTTTCTCCCATGAGGGTAAATCAATTAAATCTTCATATTTAAGGCTATATATATCCTCTACGTTATTAATTAGTTTACTCTCCAACAAAGTCTCAACAGTCTCCCTACCAAGCCCCTCTATCTCAAGACCTGATTTAGATCCAAAAAAGATTATCGCCTCTTTCTTTGCTAAGTTACAGGATTGTCCACCTTCACATCTAGGTACTTTTTCTTCATCAATTAACTCTATTGAAAATTCCCCACATGGACATTTCTTAGGAAGTTCCCATTTTTTTTGGCTTCCATCTCTTCTATCTTTAAGTGAAGAGACAACTTCGGGTATTACATCACCTGCACGTCTTACAATAACGTAATCATTGATTCTCAAATCTTTTCTATTTATTTCATCTGGATTATGAAGTGTTGCAAAAGAGACCTTTGCGCCCCCAACATCTATTGGTTCAAGTACAGCTACTGGTGTAATTGCCCCAGTTCGACCTGTCTGTAATTTTATATCCTTAAGTATTGTTGTTTGTTCCTCTGAAGGAAATTTAAAAGCAACAGCCCATCTTGGTGATTTTGATGTATATCCTAACTCATCTTGGGCCTGAAGAGAATCAACCTTAAGAACTGCCCCATCGATTTGGTATGAATATTTTGATCTTGACTCTTTAATTAATTCAACACTTTTTTCAATATCTTTTTGACTATGTGAAATATCAATCTTGTTTGTCTCAAAACCTAGTTCATTCATCAAACTGTTGTTTTTGGAATGAAAATTATTTTTGTTTTCTTGCTCGTAAATTATTAGTTGGTATGCAAGAAGTCTTAGATCTCGATTAGATGTTATTGAAGCATCTTTTTGTCTGAGTGAGCCTGCAGCAGCATTTCTTGAATTAATAAATGTACTAGTTCCCTCTTTTCTTATTCTTGAAAGAGATTTTTTTTCAGTATCAGTTAACTTGTTTTTATCTTTTAGTTTCAACTTTTCAATTTGAAGTGAGTCTTTAAGTCGCTGAGCATTCAACTTATCAAAACTTTTTACTGGCATGTAAACTTCTCCTCTTATTTCTACTGTGCCTTTGATTTCATTTTTTAAGCGGAGAGGGATATTTCTTATTGTTTTTACATTGTGAGTTACATCCTCCCCAACTACTCCATCACCTCTAGTTAATCCTCGCTTTAAAAGACTATCTTGATAAATTAGTGAAATTGCTAAACCATCAATTTTTGGCTCAACAGTAACTGGAAATATTGCATTTTCAGTTATCTTTTCTAACCTTTCAAACCATTTCTTTAAATCTTCACTATTTTCTATATTGTCTAAACTGTACATTCTTCTTTGATGTTCCACTGGTTCAAATGCATCACTTGGAGTTTCTGTAACTCTTTGAGTTGGTGAATCTTCCATTAATAATTCAGGATGATCCTGTTCAATTAATTTCAGAGAATTAAATAATTTATCGTATTCTCCATCTGACATGATTGGATCATTTAGTACATAATATGCATGTTCTGCGTTTGTTAACTTATTAATAATTTCTCGAACATTTTTCTTGTTCATCCAATATTCTCCAAAACTTTAGGACTTATTCTTCCACCACACACAACTTTTGTACCATTGTAAATAACACCAAATTGGCCTGGGGCAACACCAAATGCTGGCTCTTTTAGCTGTACTAAGACTTTTGTATCTGATAACTGTCTAATTTCACAATGAAGATCTTCAGAGTTATACCTTGTTTGTATTGTAAGGTTTTTGTATTCAAGATCATTTACACATGACAACTCTTCAACAATAAATGAACTAACTAAAAGATCTTTTTTTTCTCCAATAGTTACATTTTTGTTTTGTACATTAATTTTTGTAACATATCTAGGTGTACCATATCCCCCTGGTAAGCCTTTTCTCTGTCCAACTGTAAATTCATGTATTCCATTATGGTCACCAACCTTGTTTCCATCAGTATCAAAAATCTCACCAGGGGATGTTAAATCTATTCTTTTTTCAACAAATGATCGATAATCTTTTTTTCCTACAAAACAAATATCCTGACTATCTTTTTTAAAGGCTGTTTTTAATCCATTTCTTGCCGCAATTTGCCTAACATCAGGTTTGCTTATTTCACCAAGCGGAAATGTTATATTCTCCAGATCAGATGATTTCAACATGTGGAGAACATAAGATTGATCTTTATTAAGATAGTCTGCTTTATGTAATTCGTATTTACCATTGTTTTTAATTATTTTCGCGTAATGTCCTGTAGCAACTTTGTCACAATTTAATTTTTTTGCTTGATTAATGAAATGATCAAATTTTACAGATCTATTACATTCAACACATGGATTTGGCGTAAGGCCTTGTGCATACATTTGTGTAAAATTATCAACTACATTTTTAGAAAAAGATTCAGTGTAGTCAAGTACGTAATAAGGTATATCTAGTTTAGAGGCAACTTTTCTTGCATCTTCGCTGTCTGAAGCAGTACAGCATCCAGATTCTGGCATTTCTCCATTTGGTCCCTCCCATAATTTCATAGTTACACCTATAACTTCATGGCCTTGTTCCTTTAATAACGCTGCTACTACTGACGAATCAACACCGCCACTCATTGCGACTAAAATCCTCAAATTATTTCCTTTACAGATTTCATGACTATCTCTGCAGCTTTGTTTCCATCACCAGCTTGCGTTGTCCAGCCAAAACTAAACCTCAAATGATTATTTATAAATTTAGAGTCTATATTCATAGCCTCTAGAACGTGAGATGGTTTTTGTGCACCACTTGCACAAGCAGAACCTCTTGAAACTCCAAGTCCATTTAGATCTAATTGAATTAAAAGCACTTCAGAATTAATATCCTTAAATTGTATATTGCTTATATGTGGAAGTCTATTCATTGACTCTCCTATGATTTGTACATTTAATGAATTCTTAAGTTTATTTTCAAAAATCAGCTTTTCATTGTTCATCAAACCAACTTCTTCATCAAATCTTGTCTGTTGTTCTTGTAGTGCTGTCGCAAATGCTGCTATGCCAGGAACATCTACTGTCCCTGCCCTTCTCTCAAGTTCTTGTTTTCCGCCATGTAAAAAACTGGGTAATTTGTATTTATTATTTATAAACATTGCACCAACACCCTTTGGGCCTCCAATTTTGTGAGCAGATATTGCTGCACTTTCAATGCCATTTTTATGAAAATCAACATTGTCTGAGATAATGCCTTGAACAACATCTGAATGAAAAAGGGTTGATGAGTTGGTAGATTTTAATTCTTTAGAAATATCTTTTATTGGTTGAATCACTCCTGTCTCATTGTTTCCCCACATTAACGATGCAACTTTGGTCTCATCATCAATATGTTTTATAAATTCATCCTTAGTTATAAACCCATTCTCATCAGATTTAGCATATTTAGTTTGAAAACCATTTGAGGATACCCATTCTGCTGAGGCAAGAACTGCTTCATGTTCAATATTTGAAGTAACAAGATTATTATTTGTTTTTTTTGAGTCAAATAAAGACTTAATCGTCCAGTTGTCCGCTTCAGTTCCACCACTTGTAAATATGATTTCACCCGGAGCAGAATTGAATAATCCAGCAATTATTTCTCGAGAATCTTCAAGTAAATTCTTAGAATTTCTAGAAAGTTTATGTCCCCCCGAGGAATTTGCAAAACCTAAACTTTCTGCTTCTATATATTTATCCAATGCTGATTTTCGCATCGGAGTTGATGCTGCATGATCTAAATATAAATAGTCTTGATTTTTCATACTCAATTATTTTAGTGAGGAACTATTATTGTAAAACACACTATGAGTAAAACAATAGAGGTAGAAACATTAATTTATGCTTCGTTAGATGATGTATGGAACGAAGTCTCAAAAATTGAAAATCACTCAAAGTGGATGAAAGATGCAGTAAATATTGATTTTCAAACTGATAATAAATCTGGTGTTGGAACAAAAATTAAAGTATTAACGAAAATTGGTCCAATTAAGCTATATGATTTCATGACGTTTACCAAATGGGAAGAAAAAAAATCTATTGGTGTTGATCATGTAGGAATAGTAACTGGGAAAGGTGAAATGAAATTCGAAAAAATCGATGAAAATACAACAAAATTTAAATGGACAGAAACACTAAAATTTCCAATTTACTTAGGTGGGGTAATTGGTGAATTATTTGGAAAACCAGTTCTAGAATTAATATGGAAGCAGAATTTAAATAATTTAAAGAAAATAATTGAAACATGAAAAAAAACAAATTTTTATTTTTAATGTTGATTCTATTTATGGGATGTTCTGAAACATCATCAACGGTTACATCGTCTGAAGTTACTGAGGAACAGGAACCTCAAGAATGGCATACAGGAATCGGTGAAACTCCAGAATCATTCGTTTCTAACTGGAATATATTAGTAAACAGTATTTCGGATGATCCGCAAACTATTGATTTCTTTTCAATTAAACCAGATGATATGAAATGGTCAAGTGAAGCTAAAACTAAACTTTACTATCAATTTGGAACAAAGAACGATAATCAAAATACATTTGTACTAAATCTCAACGTAGAGAATGAAAAAGTAAATTCGACAGAATTTTTTGCACCTACGACATCAAATGAAACTACAACACAACAAACAAAATTATTTTTTCTTATAATGATTGCTTTGTCGGACGACTCTCTTGATAAAGACCAAAGAGAAGATATACTTTCAAACTTAGGACTGTATGATGATATATCAGACCCTTACCAATACGGTGGCAGTGTTAATCAAAACAATATTGAGTATATTATTGAACCCTTGGTTGATAAGGGCTTATTGGTTGGTATAAATTTTTATAGTTCTATAAGGTAAATTTAAGAAGCTACTACTTGTTCCACTCCTGGAACTTTATCAATTAATATTCTTTCAATGCCACTTTTTAGAGTTGCTATTGATAATGGACATCCCTGGCAGGCACCCAACATTTCAATATTTACTACTCCATCTTGTACAGATGATAATTTTATGTCACCTCCATCAGCCTGTACTGCAGGGCGTATGTATTCGATAGTGTCATTCAAAATATCCATATCAATATCTACCTTTTCTGGTCTATCTTTAAACTTTGGAAAATTTATTGCTTTGTCATCCATGATCTAATTATATTCAATTTTCGAGCCTAATGACTTTAAAGATCTTACGATATCTTCATAGCCCCTATTTATATGTTCAATACCCGTAATAGTTGATATCCCATCAGCTTGCAAGGCCGCAACTATTAAACTCGCACCAGTCCTGATATCAGTAGCGTGAACAGGTGCACCAGAGAGGCTATCTACTCCCTTTATCATTGCATGCTGCCATCCAGTTTGTATGTTTGCTCCCATTCTTTGAACTTCTGGTATCCATTGAAAACGTTGATCATAAACATTTTCAGTCAATATTGATGTGCCCTCAGCTAACAATAAAGCTGAACCAAAGATTGGTTGAAGATCAGTTGCTATTCCTGGAAAAGGTAACGTTGAAAGTTCTATAGATTGTAAATTTCCTTGATATTCAATAGATATTGATGTTTCATTAGTTTCGATCTTTGCACCCATTTCATTTAATTTTTTTATTTCCATAGGTAAATGATCTGGATTTATTCCATTGATTTTGCCAGAACCTTCTGAAGACAATATTGCTACCAAAAAAGTTCCAGCTACTATTCTATCCCCAATTATTTCATGGTCTGCTGGAGCCAATTTATCTACACCTTCAATTATAATTTCACTTGTACCAGCGCCCTTGATGTTTGCACCCATTTTTTTGAGCATGTTTGCAATGTCAACTATTTCGGGTTCCCTTGCAGCATTTTCAATCACGGTTCTACCCTTTGCGAGAACAGCAGCTAATAAAGTATTTTCTGTTGCTCCAACTGATGCGTAAGGAAGGTTTATCTCAACACCTTTCAGGCCGTCTGTTTTTCCAATTAAAACACCATGGTCGAGTTGAAAATTTGCACCCATTTTTTCTAATGCATCCAAATGCATTTGAACAGGTCTTGGTCCTAATTGATCTCCACCTGGAAATGCGATTCTAGCCTCACCACAACGTGCTAGCAAAGGACCAAGAATAATTATTGAAGCCCTCATTTTTTGGACTATCTCATATGGAGCTTCTACACCAATTGTTGAAGGCGAAACTATCTCTAGAGAATCATTTTTAAAATTACTATTTAAACCTAGGACTTTTAAAACGTCCTGCATATATTCAACGTCGTCAATCAAAGGTACGTTTTTAAGAAGATATTTTCCTTCTGCAAGAATGGGAAGGATCATCTCTTTTAATACGGCATTCTTAGCGCCTTTTACATTTATCTCACCACTTAATTTGTGGTTACCTTCAATCGAAATATGTTTTTCCACTATCATTGATATTACTTGAAGTTTAAAGTGTAACAATTTTTTATGACAGATGATATAAATATTCATCATGAAGACAATCATGAGAGTGCGTCCAATTATCTTGTAGGAGAAATTAGAAACTTATTAGTTAATTCAAATAGAGATTTTTCAATTGGACTTTCTGGTGGAAACACTCCTAAGTTAACTTATTCAATGATGGCAGAAAAGTTTGATGACCTCTCAAAAACTTTTCTTTGGACAATCGATGACAGATGGATTGAAGAAGATAACGAGCTTTCAAACCAGAGAATGATCAATGAATATTTTGAAAGGACTGAAGCAAATATTTTAAAATTTGAATTTACAAGCTCCTCTCCTGAAAGTGATGCAAAAAAATATGAAGATAAGTTAAAAAACACAATCCAGATATTCGATGTAGCAATTCTTGGTATGGGTGAAGATGGACATGTGGCGTCACTGTTTCCCGGTACAAAAGCCCTTGAAAATAATGATTCACTTTATGTTGCAAATGAAGTAAATATAAAAACAAAGTGGAGAGTTACATCAACTTTTCACTTACTTGGAAAAATTGAAAAGATATATGTTCTAGCAACTGGAGAAAGTAAGAAAAATATACTTAAAAGTGTAAACGGTGACAATGACTTACCTATTAATGTTTTAAAGAATTATTCAAAAAATATTGAAATAATTACTGACCAGATAATCTAATTATTCTTTCATCTAGACTTAAATTGGAGCCGCTTTTTGTGTAAGTCTGAACCACTGACACTAATCAACTACCCTGTTGGGGTGGCTCCACTAATAAAACTATGTTAGGCTTCTTAATCTGTGCAAATTAAAAACCTATTTCTAGCTCTTGTAACTTCATCAATTTGGGGATCTTCATTTTTAATGATCAAATATTCTCTTGATGAACTAAATCCTTCTGATATAGCTCTTTATAGAATTCTAATTGGTGCATTATTTGTAAATATTTTCGTAAGAACTAAAGAAAAGATTGACAAGGCTGATCATATCAAATTTTTTATAGTTTCCTTTTTTTGGATGGCTTTACCTTTTTATATGTTCGGAATAGCAGAGCAAACAATAACATCATCATTAGCTGGATTAATTAATGGTTCAACGCCAATTTTTGTTGCTTTCATCGCAGTAGTTTTTTACAGACTGAGAATTACCAATCTTCAAATCATTTACATTTTTTCAGGCTTCATTGGAGTTGGCCTGATTACATTAAGTGGTGGAATTAATGAACTATCTTTTAATATTGGATCTATCTTTGCATTAATTGCCTCAATATCTTATGGAATTGCTGTAAATATAGTTGAGCCACTGATTAAAAAATATCAATCCTATATCGTTCTTAAAATTGTCATGAGATATGCTTCATTGCTTTCATTGATTTTATATGGATTTACTGCATCATTTAAACTTCCAACTCCTCAGGTTTCATTAATTCCAATGTTAATTTTAGGTATTGGTGGTACTGGGATTGCATTCTTAACCTATTACAAACTTTTAGACAATGTTGGAAGGATATCAAGTTCATTTATAGTTTATATGATTCCGATTTTTTCTATTTTCTTTGGTTATCAGTTTCTAAATGAAATTACTTATGCCATACAATTTGTTGGGATTGGAGTGATTCTTACTTCAGCTTTTTTATATTCGAGAACTTAATTATTTTATTTCTACAAGTTCTGACTCAGCGATTGCAGCTAATTCTCCATTATCCAAATAAAGTTCGCCTTTAAACTGACTACTTCTCCCATTAATACTTTCTCTCCAAGCAACTGCAGTTACGTATTTTATTGAAGGTCCAACAGGTTTTATAAATTTTATTGAGAAAGTTTTTGTCACGGCTTTTTGACCAAGTAATACACTTAATGGCCCCATAGTAATGTCTATCCAGGAATCAATAATTCCACCAAGTGTTGTAGGTAATGGATTGAAATATCTTTCCCTTACAGGGAATTTGCATTTTAAGGTTTCATTTTCCTTATCAAATTCTAAAAATTCACCCTCAAGCTCAATCCATACATTTGGAACAGGCATTCCGCTATTCTGTAAAAGATTATCAATATTGTCTTCAACCATCATGTAATAATAACAACATTTATGAATAAGCTGTCTTGACTAACAAGACAGCTTAAACAGGGTTAATGAGTAATAATAAAATATTAGAGTATAGGTACGACAGTTTATTTACCTTTGGGATGCCAAACTGTTTTTGTTTCAATAAACGGAAGTATGGAACTTAATCCACTTGTTGGTGGTTGAAAAGAAATTCTTTTCACAGACTCTGATCCTTTTTCGCCAATAATTGTTTTAGATTCTTTTGAAATGTCATCATAAATTGCAGCATGTTTTATCTCAACATGACCACCAACATCTTCAACAATATTTTCAAATTTTCCTGCGATTATATTCAGACTGCCTGCCGGAAAATCTGAATTATTTATGTCCTCTGAAAGTTTTAAAGCAATGACTGCATTTTTCTCAGAAAAATTAATTACTGAACATCCAACAGTTAATGCAGGTAGAAAGGACTTAACTAAATCGTCTAAAGATATTGAGTTTGAATTTAGTGTGAATGTAACTCCGATTGGCTCCTGATGAGAAATATTAAAATATTCTCCAGCTACAGGGTTGAGATTACCTGTAAGTTGTTCCCATTTGTCAACAAGACCTGCATACCAAATGATTGTGTTTATTGAATTTTCGATATCATTTTTAGCCTCATTTTTCCTAAGTCCATGATCTTGTAGCAATATTATATAACTTTCTTTATTTCCCTCAATCATTTCAGATAATCTATAAAGTATTTGGGATTTGTTGTACATAGTTAATGAATTCCATTTTGTAAAGCCAGCTTTGGATGATGTAACTGCGTCTCTTAAGTCTTTCTTTGAAGTAAGAGGGATCTCGTATTTTTCATTTTTTAAATCAATTGCATACACTTTTCCTGACTCTGATCTTACAAATTTACCATCAACATAATGTTTATATGTTTTCTTAACTTCTGTCATGATGATGCCTTTATATAAGATAGGAGACCGTGCCTGCCACCTTCTCTTCCAAAACCAGATTCTTTATATCCACCAAATGGAGAAGCAGGATCAAATTTGTTAAATGTGTTTGCCCAAATAACACCAGCATCAAGCCTGTCTGCAGTCCATAAAATTTTTGATCCTTTTTCAGTCCAAATCCCTGCAGATAATCCATACTCTGTATTGTTTGCAATTTCAACAGCTTCATCTGGAGTTCGAAAGGTTAAGGTAGTCAATACTGGACCAAATATTTCTTCTGTAGCAATTTTATAATTTGCCTGAACCCCAGTAAATAAACTTGGTTTAAACCAAAAACCATTCTTAGGTAGTTCACATTCAATTTGAAAGAGCTCTCCACCATCGCTAACACCCTCATTGACCAGATTTGTAATTTTATCAAGCTGATCTTTTGAATTAATTGCACCAATATCAGTGTTCTTATCGAGAGGATTGCCAACTCTTAAAGTCTGCATTCTTTTTTCAAGTTTACTGATAAATATATCATGTATATCCTCTTGAACTAATAATCTACTTCCAGCACAGCAAACGTGTCCTTGATTAAAGAAGATTCCATTTACTACTCCTTCTACTGCTTCATCTAAGGCTGCATCGTTATAAACAATATTGGCTGCCTTTCCACCTAGCTCAAGGGTAAGGCCAACATCTCTTCCAGCTAATGATTTCTGAATGTACTTGCCAACACTTGTCGAACCAGTAAAAGCAATTTTCTTTATATCTTTATGATTTACTAATTCAGAACCTGTAGTTCCATCACCAGTGATCAAATTAAAGACACCTTTCGGGAGACCCACTTCATCACATAGTTCAGCAAATAATAAAGCAGTTAGCGGAGTTGTCTCAGCAGGTTTTAGAACTACAGTATTACCCGTTGCTAGGGCAGGAGCAACTTTCCAAGAAAGCATCAATAACGGAAAGTTCCATGGAATAATTTGACCTACTACTCCATAAGGTTTTGAAATTTCACTTCCCCATGCAAGATCAATCTTGTCGGCCCAGCCGGCATAGTAGAAAAAGTTTTGTGCAACTTGTGGAAGGTCAAAATCTCTAGATTCTTTTATTGGCTTGCCACCATCTAAACTTTCCAGAACTGCAAACTCTCTGGATCTCTCTTGGATTAATCTTGCAAGCTTGAACAAATACTTTGATCTCTCTGATGGAGAGGTTTTACTCCATTGTTTGAGACCTTCTTTTGCCGCGTTTACAGCAAAATCTACATCCTTTTCATTACCAATTGAGATTGAGGATAAAACTTCTTCACTTGATGGAGATATTGTGTCGAGATATTTTTTAGAATTTGGTGATACAAATTCACCATTTATAAAGTGACCATATTTTTTTTCTATTTTTACAATTTTTTCTGATTCAATTGATTCTGCGTATTCCCAATTATTCATAAATTACCCTCTTGGAAAATAATAACTTGATTGATAAGCATTAGTTTTTAGTTTTTTTATTTGTTTAAGAACATCATCTAATAAGCTTGATGCGCCAAACCTAAAATAATCTGAGGAAAGCCAAGAACCACCTAGCTCTTCATTAATAATTACTAAGTATCGTATTGCATCTTTAGCGTCTTTAATACCACCAGCAACTTTTATACCTCTCATGCCATACCCGTAGGATTCAAACTCACGAACAGTTCTTGCCATTATTAGGCACGCTTCCCTTGATGAACCATTAGATATTTTGCCGGTTGAAGTTTTTATAAAATCAGATCCTGCACATAAAGCAATTACACTTGCTTTCTTAATGTTTTCATATGTTTTCAGCTCGCCAATTTCTAGTATTGTTTTTAGATGAATTTCTCCACAAACATCTTTTAGAGCCTTTATCTCTTCATAAACTTTCTTGTAATCTCCTTCAAAAAAAGCTTTTCTATTGATTACAATATCAATTTCATCAGCACCTTCATCAATTGCGAATTGAGTATCTGAAATTTTTGATTCTATAGGAGCTTGGCCACTGGGGAAATAAGAGGATACAGATGCTACTTTAACATTTGAATCTTTTACAATTTTTTTAGCTGTCGATACAAGCGCTGGGTATACACATACAGCAGCAGCACTGGGTACATTGTCATCATTTGGATCTGGTGACATAGCTTTTGATGACATTTGGATAATTTTACCTTCAGTATCTTCACCCTCTAATGTTGTTAGGTCACACATGCTTACTATTTTTTCTAAAGCATCTAATTTAGACTCCCTTTTTATACTACGTGTAGCAAGAGAAGATACTCTATCAAGCACCCCAACCTGGTCAACTTTCACATTTCCAACTAGATCTGATGTTGTTGTCCAATCGACAATGTTATTCATTGATAAATTTGTATTCATATTCTTATGGTATAACTTAATTTGCTATAAAGAAATAGTTAATTAATCAAGGGCCTCAATTTTTGCTTTTGCAGTGTCTATGTCGCTTTCGGTAACATTGGCTATCCCTCCAAAAACTGTAAACATTTTTGACCAATCTTTTTCTCTCTTTAGAATATCTTTCGCTAATTCAGATCCAGTTTGTTCAATGTGTTTATTTAAGAAAGCTCTCAACTCAAGGAGATCAATATCATTCATCTCTCGAGATTCGGGTGCAGATTTTGATATGTATTGTGAAAAGTTCTTTTGAGTTTTTAATACTATTACTTTCCCACCAGTCATTCCTGCACCAAAATTAAACCCTACACTACCCAAGATGATTAATGTTCCACCTGTCATATACTCTGCGGCGTGTGCGCTGCAACCCTCAACTACTGCTATTCCTCCACTGTTTCGAACACCAAATCTTTGACCAACTCTTCCTGAAATATAAAGTTGCCCACCTGTAGCTCCATATAAGATTGCATTACCCGCAGCATGGTAAGCACCCTTGTTTTTAGTACCCTGTGGAATAATAGTTATGCTTCCTCCACCCATTCCTTTTCCTACATAATCATTGGCACTACCAATAAGTTTAAGATTGATTCCATCCCTTATAAATGCTCCAAAGCTTTGGCCAGCTGCACCAGACAAACTTATATGTGTTGGATTGTCTTTTAGAACTTCTCCTAATTTGTTGATTGATACTTCGCCTGAGACTCTTGCACCTATACTTCTATCTTCATTTGATACTGGATACTGAATAATTGTAGATTGTTTACTTCTCAAGCCTTTCATTATTTCTGAAGTGAGTCTTCTTGATAGACGGCCTTCATCGTGTCGTATAAAGCCAGGATGTTTTTTATCTGACACAGCATTTCTTAGTAACTTGTGCAAGCTTTTTGGAAGGTTGTTATCCATTACTTTAAGACCCAGTAAGTCTGCATGGCCAATTAAATCATCTAGTGAATCTACATTGAAAATTTGAAGATAAGACCTAACATCCTCTGCTATAAATTTAAATAATTGCATTACTTGTTCGGGAGCACCGGTAAATTTAGCCCTAAGGTTCTCATCCTGTGTTGCAATACCAACTGGGCAAGTATTTTCATGACATTGACGGACCATCTTACAACCTAAAGCTAACAGAGGTAATGTTCCAAATCCATACCTGTCAGCACCAAGTAATGTGGCAATAATAATGTCCTTGGGAGATCTGAGCCCACCATCAACTTCAAGTAAGACCTTATCTCTCATGTTATTTTCTACAAGAGCTTGATGGGTTTCACTTAAACCAAGTTCCCATGGTGAACCAGCATGTTTAATACTTGTCCATGGACTTGCTCCAGTGCCACCATCACTGCCAGCAATTGTAATAATATCTGCACCAGCTTTTGCTACTCCAACTGCTATAACACCTACACCTGGCTCAGAAACAAGTTTTACATTTACAGGATTGTTTGGATTAAATGTTTTTAAATCATAGATTAACTGTGCTAAATCTTCAATTGAATAGATATCGTGATGAGGTGGTGGTGAAATTAATGTCACGCCTTCGACAGTATGCCTTAATTTTGCAATATGAGAATCTACTTTAAATCCAGGTAGCTGTCCTCCCTCTCCTGGTTTTGAACCTTGAGCCATTTTAATTTGAAATTCTTCAGCAGATGCTAAATAATCAGGAGTAACACCAAATCTTCCTGACGCAATTTGTTTGATCTTTGAATTTTTTTCTGTTCCATATCTATCAGGGTCTTCTCCACCTTCACCAGAACCAGATTTAGCTCCTATGCGATTCATTGCAATTGCTAGTGCTTGATGTGCCTCTTCGGACAGTGCTCCTAAAGACATTGAGCTAACAGTAAATTTTTGATATATTTCTTCTAATGAGTTTTCATTTTCATTGCTAAATATTTTATTATTTTCTGGCAGGGTAAATAAATCACGAATTTGAACATTGTCTCTGTCTTCTAACGATTCTAGATATTTGTTCCATTCCTCTCTATCACCAGATCTAACCGCCTTTTGTAATTTCAGGACTGTCACTGGAGATGTTACATGTGGTTCACTTCCCTTTTTATGTTTATAGAAGCCACCAATCTCAAGATCAAAAGGTTCTTCATTTCCGAAAATGAGTAAGTTGTCATTTATCTTGTCATATCCCAAACCTTCAGTTCTGGTGTAAGAATTTGAGAAAGCATCATTTGTCATTTCTTTATCGAGACCTATAATTTCATAAATTTCAGACCCTCGATAAGAAGAAACTGTACAAATACCCATTTTTGACATTATCTTTAAGAGGCCTTTATTAAGTGCGTCTCTATAATTTTCTTGAGCCTGTGCAGGTGATAAATTTAATTCTGGATTGTCAATTGAAAGTAGTCTTGCTTTTTCAAGGGCTAAATATGGCCAAACAGCTGATGCTCCATATGCGATGTGACACGATAAGTCATGTGCATCTCTTATCTCTCCAGATACAACTATCAGTGATGCTTTTAGTCTTACACCCTTGTTAATCAAGTGTTGATGAACTCTTCCAATCACTAATAGTGATGGGGCGACACTGTTACCTTTTACTACATCTCTATCACTTAATATAATTAAAGACTTTTTGTTTATTACAGCCTCATAAACGTCCTCACATAATTTATCAAGAAATCCTTCAAGATTAGATTTTGTTTTATCAAAGCTGATATCAAAAACTTTTGATTTGTCTTTTGAAAATTCTTTTGAAACCAAAAGATCATAACTTCCTTTACTGAGAATTGGTGATTCAAGTGTTATGAGATTTGCTTGTTGAGATGTCTCTTTTAATATTGATCCTCTCTTTCCAAGATAAGTTTTAGTTGACATTACAAATCTTTCTCTTATCGGATCAATTGGAGGATTCGTTACCTGAGCAAACATTTGATGAAAATATCGACTCAATCTTGGTTTATTTTTACTCAATACTGCAAGTGGAGAATCATTACCCATTGAACCTGTTGGAATATCACCTTGGATCATCGGTAATAAAATTAATCTTTCCTCTTCTGGTGTGTATTGGAAATATTCTGAGAGCAGATCTAGCTCAATCTCGTCTGGTTTATCACTAAATTCGGTATCAGCAACTAATGGTTTTGTATTTACCCATTCTTTATATGGGTTTTTCTCAGCAAGTTTTTCTATTACTTCTTGTTCGTCTAATAACTCATCATTTTTGATACGATATCTAATTGTTTGTCCTGGCTCAAGTTGAGCAGTTTTATATGCACCGGCTTCAACTGAGGGACAAATACCTACTTCTGACGCAGCTAAAATATATCTATCTGAAACCATCCATCTGAGTGGTCTCAATCCGCTTCTATCCAACCCTGCAATAATATCGTCTCCATCAGTAGCAACAATAGCTGCAGGACCGTCCCATGGTTCTGATAAGAATGCATGGTATTGATAATATGATTGCTGGTCTTTCGAAAATCTCGGGTTATTTTCCCATGCTGAAGGAATAAGCATCTCTTGAGCATGAGCGAGTTTTCTTCCAGATTGAACAAGTAATTCTATTGCATTATCAAGTTGTCCAGAATCTGAAAGGCTTTCATTAATAAATGGTTTTAACCTCTCAATGTCATCTTTCCAAATGTTTGAAGAGGCATCCACCTCTCTAGCTTTCATCCAGGAATAATTAGCTCTAATTGTGTTTATTTCACCATTGTGTGCGAGCATTCTGAAAGGTTGTGCTTTATCCCATGTTGAACTTGTATTGGTAGAAAATCTTTGATGAAATACTCCATACCTTGTTTTGTACAAAGGATTTCTTAAATCCCAATAAAAGTCTGCTGTCTGAGTGGCTGTAAAGAGACCTTTATATACAACTGTTTTACTCGAACAGGAATTGATATGAATGTTGAGAAATTCATTTTTTTCAAGATCTGTTTCTAGTGATTTTCTGAAAAGATAAAGATATTTTTCAAAACTGTATTCATATTCTTTTGTGGAACAGATGACAGCTTGATAAATTCCAGGTTTTGAATTTTTTGCCATTGTTCCTAGGATTTCTTTGTCTGTAGGAACTTTTCTCCAATAGAGTAGCTTAATGTCAAACTCTTCAAGCTTGTTATCAATTAGCTCAATTGACTCTGTTATATTTTTTGGATCAAAAAAGCAAGAGATCAATCCTAATTTTTCTTTTTCTCCAAGTGTGATTCCTCTTTCAACTAATTCAGCTTCAATTAACTCGAAAGGAATCTCTGTAAGTACTCCAGCTCCATCTCCGGTTCCATCCGCAAACTTGGCACCTCTATGGTCGAGGTTAGAAAGACATTCTAGAATTTTTAAAGTCATCCCATGCGTCCTAGGGATACCTCTTGATGCAATAAAACCTACACCACAAGAATCTTTTTCTTCGAATTGAAATGTCATAAGTATGACAATTTTACTATGAATAAAGGGTTATTTAAATAAGAAAACCAGCCTTAAAAATCTTTAGGGGGGGACCTAAATTTAGCTGGTTTTCTTAATTATTTGTTACTTTTTAGTGATGAAATCTCCATATGCTGATGTTCCGTGCTCTGTAGCATCCAACCCAGCAATTTCTTCTTCAGCTGTAACTCTAAGTCCAACTGTTGAATCAATAGCTTTAAACACAAGGAAAGATGTTCCATATGCCCAGGCACCAATTGCTAAAATACCGATTAATTGTGGTAGAAACAATGTAGCTCCTCCGCCATAGACTAAACCATCTGTAGTATCAAAAATTGCCACAGCTAGTACACCCCAGATACCACATATTCCATGAACTGAGACAGCACCTACAGCATCATCAAATCCTTTTTTCTCTAAGAAGTTGATTGAGTACACAACTAACACACCTGATACCAAACCGATTAGAACTGCACCTAAGTTGTTTACATTTGCACAACCGGCAGTTATTCCAACTAAACCAGCTAGAGCACCATTTAAGGTCATACCAACATTTGGTTTACCGGAAATCATTGATGTATACATCGCAGTTATAGAACCTGCAGAAGCTGATAAAGTAGTTGTTACTGCAATTGCAGCAAGGTCAACATCTACCGCTGCTAAAGCAGATCCAACGTTAAATCCATACCATCCAAACCAGAGGATAAATACACCAAGTGCTCCAGCTACCATTGAGCTTCCAGGTATTACTTGAGGGTTTCCATTATCGTCGTATTTTCCAATTCTTGGACCCACAATTTGAACACCAGCTAGGGCTGCAAAGCCACCAACCATGTGTACAACACCAGAACCTGCAAAGTCAATGAAACCTAAGTCACCGAGCCAACCTTGACCACTCCAGACCCAGTGGGTAACTATTGGATAAATTACACCACATATAAATGGTTGAAATAATAAGTATGCGCTAAATTTTGTTCTTTCTGCTACTGCACCAGAAACAATTGTTGCTGCAGTTGCCGCAAAGACTACTTGGAAGAAGTAGGTAATTGAGTCACCTTCCAAAAAGAAACTACCATAGGCTAAAAATCCACCAAGAGTAGTTCCACCGTATGCCAATGCAAATCCAAATGCCCAATAGGTAATTGCACCGACTGAAAAGTCCATAAAGTTTTTCATAACTATATTGACTGAGTTTTTAGATCTTGTAAATCCGGTCTCCACAAGCATAAAGCCAGGTTGCATGAACATGACTAATATACCTGCAACAACGATCCACAAGCTATCTACATAAGTTGCTAGTTCCATTTTTTAAATCTCCTTTTGTAACAACCTAATTAAATATAGATGTTAAGAGACCTCTTAAAAGTTAAATGATTATTACCGGAATGTTTCATAAATGTTTCACAAAAATGTAGTCTTTGTGATTTAAAAGTCTATTCTTAAAGTGTTATGTCAAAAAACGTATTAGTTTGTGTAGCTTGGCCATATGCAAGCGGATCTAGACATTTAGGTCATATAGGTGGAGCTTATTTGCCGGCAGATATATTTGCAAGATATAACAGACTGATAGGCAATAACGTAATTATGGTATCTGGAAGTGATGTTCACGGAACGCCAATAACTGTAAGAGCAGATGATGAAGGTGTTGAGCCAATCGAGATAGTAAATCGATATCATAATGAATTTCTCGGCTATTGGGATAAATTGAACATTCAATGGGATAACTACACAACAACAATGACCGATAATCATAAAGAAGTTACTCAGGATATGTTTTTAAAAATAAAAGAAAATGGCTTCATTGAGAAAAACAAAAGCATTCAAGCTTTTGATCCACAAGAAAAAAAGTTTTTACCTGATAGATATGTTGAGGGTGAATGTCCAAAATGTAATTATTTAGAGGCAAGAGGTGACCAATGTGACTCTTGCGGTACGACTCTTGATCCTGAAGAGCTTATAAATCCTAAAAGTAAAATTAACGGAAATAATGCCGAGTTCAAAGAGACCGAACATTATTTTTTAAAGTTAAGTGCTCTTAATGACAAGCTTTCCGAATGGCTAAATAGTAAAGAAGGTTGGAGACCTCACGTTATAAATTTCTCCAAATCATTTGTAGAAGAAGGCTTACAAGATAGAGCAATAACAAGAGATCTTGACTGGGGAATAGATATACCAGAAAATGAATTAGGTGATGGAAAAAAAATATATGTATGGTTTGAAGCAGTAATTGGTTATTTATCAGCTGCTAAAGAGTGGGCAGTAAATAATGGCACGCCAGATGCATGGAAAGATTTTTGGTTAAATGAGGATGCAGAGTCTTATTATTTTGTTGGAAAAGACAACGTTCCTTTTCATGCAATAATATGGCCTGCGATGTTACTTGCATATGGTGATTTAAACCTACCAACGAACGTTCCGGCAAACCAGTACATCTTAATAAAAGGTGAAAAGGCATCTGCAAGTAGAGGTGTTGGAAAAAATTTAAACGATTATCTCGATGAATGGAATCCGGACTCATTGAGATACGCTCTAGCAAGTATCCTGCCCGAGCAAAATGATTCTGAAATCTCAGAGGATGAAATGATAAGACGCAATAACGAAGAACTTGTAGCAGCATGGGGAAATTTAGTTCAAAGAGTATTTTCCCAATATATAAACAATTTTGAAAATTTAGAATTCGATTTTGAATTAAATGATGTTGATAAAAAAATAATCAATGAAGGCAATGATTGTTTTGAAAAGACTGGTGAATTAATCGAAAAGGTCGAACTCAAATCATCACTTCAGTCAGTTATGGGCTATGTAAATAAAATTAATGCTTATCTGAATGAAACAGAACCATGGAAAGTTATAAAAGAAGACAGCTCTAGAGCAACAGCAATACTTCATACATCGCTTACAGCAATAGAAGCATGTGCATCATTATTTACTCCTTTTATGCCAACAACATCTGAGATTGTAAAGGGTGCAATTGAAAAGAATACAAATAATAATTGGTCCGTAAACGACATAAAAAAAGGTGCCCCATTACAAGACATAGGACACCTTTTTAAAAAATTTGATTAGCTTTTTGTAGCTTGAAATACCTCATCTATTTCATTAATCAAACCTAGAAGCTCCTCACCTACTGCAGGATCTTCTGTTTTCTTTGCTTCTCCAGCTTTTTTTGTTGCATTCCAGAAAAGATCATGAACATTTGGGAATTTTTCAAGGTGTTCTGGCTTGAAATAATCTGTCCACAATACCCATAGATCTTTTTTAACCTCTTCAGCCATATCTTCTTTGATGGTGATGCAACGTTGCTTGAATGCAGGATCATCAGATTCTTGATATTTTTTGGAGGCATTTACAACTGACTCTGCATTGATTCTTGCTTGTGCGGGATCATAAACACCACATGGCAAATCACAATGAGCATGAGCTACTCTTGTTGGTTTAAATAACTTCATAAATCTCCTTTAGTAATCTACTATTAATTTTAATAACAAAAAAACTATATGATTAAAAGCATTACACGGATATTAAATATTAGAAACCTTCTAATAATTGCTATCTATTTATTTTTTAAAAATAACAAAGATGGAACATACAGAGCGTATGAAATCAAAGAAGAAAGTATGGAGCCATCATTGCACGAAGGCGATTACGTATTAGCAGTAAAAGTATCAGAACCATTAAATCGTGGAGATATTGTAATTTACGAATATACTCCAAAAAATATAGAAATAATTAAACGAGTTATTGGACTTCCAGGTGAAACAATTTCAAATGAAGATGGCGTTATCAAAATTAATGGAAAAACTATGAATGATACCTGGGGTAACGGTGAATCAGTTTCTTTTGAGGCCACTACATTGCAGGAAGACGAAATATTTGTGTTAGGAGATAATAGGCAAAAATCTTCTAGTGATTCTTCATCTATTGGTGCAATTAAAGTTGAGGATTGTTGGAAACTAAGATACCTGTATTGGCCCTATCACAAGTTTAAGAGTTATGAGTAATTTAATTTGTACCTGGTGCAAGAGAGAGATGACCTATCTTCATGGTCATGGAGCTTGTATTAACAATCAATGCCCTATGTTTGGTTTGAACCAAGCGGAATGTTGTGATGGTGAAACTGTTTCAAACTGTGCCTCACCACAAAAAAATGAAATAACATTATCCCCGCGTGGATTAAACTAAGCAGGTAAAGTTAAATTATGAGTGAAGAAAAACCTTTAAACGTACCTGAATATCTATTGATTAGATCTGCAGAAGCAAGAGCTAAGCATTTAGGTATTTCTGTCGAGCAAGCTT
>CACMQN010000009.1 GCA_902615855.1 uncultured Candidatus Actinomarina sp. | reverse complement strand
TCAATTGAAAGTAAAACCATTACTGCGTTTCTTCGGACAAGAATTCCATAAATACCTATCGAGAACAAAGCTGCTGCTGCAATTAGCAATGGTTGAATGCTCATATTTGGTCTTCGTCCATTAACGCATTATCTTTTCTTGCTAGTGTAATGCCACCAATTAAAGCTCCCAACAAAACAAATGAAACAAGCTCAAAAGGAAAGACAAATCTACTCAACAAAATTTCTCCTAATAATTTAGTTGACGTTCCTTCACTAATAACAACTGTTGAGTCAAATGTTTGTAGAAGAATATATGTAAATATTCCAAAAATTGATAATGATATTACAGCAGCCATTAATTTATTTTGATCATTATCTAGTTCAGCGTTTGGACCTAAAGGAGCTCTTGTGATCATCACACCAAATAAAAATAGAACAATGACTGCTCCTATATATACAAGTATTAAGACTAAAGCTACAAATTCAGCAGATAATAATATGAATAAAACAGCAGTAGTAGCAAGAGTAAAAACTAAAAATATTGCAGCGTGTATAACATTTGATGTGGTGACAACTTTTACTCCACTTAGTAATAGCAACAGCAAAAGAAAATATGAAAATATGTCTATTGCTTCCATTAGCTCTCTAAACCTGGACCTTCAGGAACTGTCTTTAACCATTCGTCAAGCCTGTCTTTATCATGGAGCATATCGCCCATAGAAAATTCTGAATATTCGTATTCCGGTGACCAGAACAATGCATCAAATGGACATACTTCAACGCATATCCCACAATACATACAAAGTGCATAATCAATATCAAACCGATCGAGTACTGCTCTACTTCTCTGACGTCCTCCTGGTTTTGAGGGAGGTTGTAGTTCTTTGTGACCCTCTATGTAAATACACCAGTCGGGACAAGATCTTGCACACAACATGCAACTTGTACATGCTTCAGAATCTAAAGCAATGACACCCCTAGTTCTCGGTGCGAGTATTTCTTTTTCAAAAGGATAATTAACGTTAGGATTTTCAAAAAAAGGAAGAAGGGTTTTAAACATATTGCCAATTACAATTTTTAGTCCTGTTAAAAATCCAGGAATCTTTGGTTTGAATTTTTGCATTAAAAAACAACTTTCATGATTGCTGTAGCCATTATATTCAAAAGAGATAGAGGTATAAGGACTTTCCAAGCAAGAGTCTGAAGCTGATCCTCCCTGAATCGTGGAAAAGACCATCTAATAGCAATTAGGATAAATGCTAGTAAAAATGTCTTTCCAATTAGAACCAATGGACCATAAAAATTAACCCATTCTGTCGGTAAAAGTGGGACATGATAACCCCCTAAAAAAAGAGTTGAGGCAATCGCACACATTACAAATAAATTTATATATTCAGAAATATAAAAAATAAGAAATCTAATCCCAGAATATTCTGTAAAAAAGCCCATAGTTAATTCAGATTCGCCAATTGGCATATCAAATGGTGTTCTCATCATTTCAGCAGTTGCAGCAATCATAAAAATAATAAAAGCAATACCCTGTCCTGCTATTACAAACGGAAAGCCAAATTCAATCTGTTTTTCAACTATTCCAACTGTTGACATTGTTTCAGCTTGTATAACGACACCAACTACAGATAAAATAAGTGGCAATTCATAAGCAATAAGTTGGCCTGCTGCTCTTAAGCCACCCATTAGAGAAAATTTGTTTGCAGAGGACCATCCAGCGGTAAGGACTCCAATAGTGGAAATGGAGCTAATTGCAAGTAAAAAGAAAACACCCAGTTCCAGATCACGAACAATTAATGTGGGACTTAATGGAATAATTGTGAATAAGCCCACAACAGCAGCTATAACCCAAGCGGGCGCCCACTTAAATACGGGCTCGTCAACATCATTTGGAATGATTGTTTCCTTTTGTAAATATTTTGCAGCTGTTGCAAGTGGAAATATAAAACCTCTTAAACCAACATGAAGAGGACCTGGTCTTCTTTGCATCCAGGCAGAACCTTTAACCTCTAGCAATGTAAGTCCTAAAGCCATAACTGGAGCTGTAGCTAAAACAACCAAAACTTTGATAAGTAACTCGGTACTAAAACTCATCTGTCTACATCTCCAAGAACAAAATCTAAACTACCCATTATTGCTATCAAGTCAGGAAGCAAGGCCCCCTCAAGCATGATTGGCAAAATTGAAATGTTACTAAATGAAGCTGTTCTTATTTTTAACCTATAAGGTCCTAAACCACCTTCAGAAATAATATAATATCCCATTTCACCCTTTGGGTTTTCTGCTCTTACATATGTTTGTCCTTTAGGAACTTTTATAACTTTTGGTACCTTTGCTTGGATTGGTCCAGAAGGCATGTCTTCAATTGCTTGTAAAATAATTTTTGCAGATTCTCTCATTTCGGATGTTCTTACAGACCATCTGTCAAAACAGTCACCATTTTCACCAATTGGTATTTCAAAATCAAATTTGTCATATGGTAAGTAATTTGATTGTTTTCTCAAATCAAACTCAACACCTGATGCTCTCAATATTGGACCAGATACTCCGTACTCTTCGGCAACTTCTTTTGGTAATACACCAACATTCTTTGTTCTAATTTGAAATACTTCATTTCCACCTATTAAATCTTCAAATCTATCAACAGCTTCAAGAACTTTTTGCATTGCAACTTTGGTATCGTGATAAAAACCTGCAGGTAGATCCTGTATGTCTTTTTTTGTTGTTGGCCCAGCACCTGCGGCAGGTTTTACCCCACCGATTCGATTAAAGTTTGGATGAAATCTTCCACCAGTAACTGATTCAAGCAAATCAAGTACCCTTTCTCGATCTTCCATGGCTAAAAATATAGGTGTAAGTGCCCCAATTTCTAGCGGGAAAGCACCATTAAAAACAAAGTGTGAACTTATTCTTGCCATTTCAGTCAAAATCAGTCTGATGTATTGTGCTCTTTCAGGTACTTCGATTTCCATTAATTTTTCTGCACCAGCGATAAATGGAATCTCATTCGCAAACCCTGAAACCCAGTCAATTCTATTTACTAACGTTGTTACTTGTGGATAAGTTCTGACCTCTGCAAGTTTCTCATATCCTCTGTGCATATATCCAAGTACAGGTTCAACACTGGATATTTTTTCTCCATTAATTTTAGCTACTAACCTCAAAACACCGTGAGTCGATGGATGTTGAGGGCCAATATTTAAAGTCATATCTTCTGTTTCTATTTCAACAGAAACTGATGCTTCAGATAAAATTGGCATATTATTTGGATCCATTGTTTGAGCCATTAGCTACCCTCTTCTGAGACTACGATGTTATCTTCTGGCATACCTTCTACGTCAACTTCACCTGGCCAAGGTTTAACTTCTCTACTTATCAACTCAAATGATTTGAGTAGAGGATTCCCTTCATAAGCATCAGGAAGATAAAGTTTCTTTAAATTTGGATGGTTTAAGAAATTTATACCAAACATTTCATAAGCTTCTCTTTCATGCCAGTTCGCTCCACCAAAAACTTCAACTAATGAATCAATTTGCGGATCCTCTTTTGAAATCTTTGTAGATGATATAACTAAGTCGTCAGAATTTGTTTTTGATAAACAACTTATTATTTCAAAACTTGGGGTTACTGGTTCTTTTGGTGCGTCACCAATTTTTACATCGTTATCCCAGTCAACAGCAGATAGCCAATTAAAAAATTTTAAATCAAATTCTGCTTTCAATGTTTTATGCGTATCAACCCAAGACTGAGAGTCTACTTCAATTTTTAATGTATCAAATTCAACTGATGAATTTTGAAATTTACTTTGAATTGAATTTACGAATTCGTTTTGATCAGACTGGTTCAATGTCTTTTTCTCTCCACTTTTCTTTCATATCTTCACCTTTTATTTTTTTCTGTAATAAAACTATTCCTTCTTGCAAAGCTTCCGGTCTTGGTGGACATCCAGGAACATAAACATCTACTGGAATTAATTGATCTACTCCTTTTGTAACAGAGTAAGAATCCCAATACGGTCCCCCACTGTTTGAACATGAACCCATTGAAATTACATACTTTGGTTCCGGCATTTGATCATATAATCTTTTGACTGCTGGGGCCATTTTATCGGTTACGGTACCTGCAACTACCATTAGGTCAGCTTGCCTTGGCGATGCAGGAAGTGGAATTATACCTAATCTCATAAAATCGTGTCTTGGTCCACTTGCTGCCATAACTTCAATTGCACAGCATGCTAAACCAAATTGGAAATACCACATATCATATGCTCTTGCCCAATTCAATATTTTAGAAATAGGCTTGGGGATACCAAACTTTTCAATTACTCCCATTTGAGGACATCCTTTCTAATGGCATATATCAAACCAAGTAAGAGAATAAAAATAAAGATAAACATTTCAACCAAGCCAAAGTATCCAAGATTTTCTAGATTAAGTGCCCATGGAAAAATAAATACTGCCTCAACATCAAAAATTACAAATAATAAACCAAATATATAGTATCTAACATAAGTTTGGCTCCATCCACCACCTACTGGATCTACTCCGCACTCATATGTTTTAACTTTTTCTGGAGTTGGTTTTTTGGGACTAAGTAATGCAGATACAGAAATAAACACTAGAAACAAGACAAGTCCGAGACCTATCATTGCCCCAACAGTAACGTAATCCTGAAAATAAGAAATCATATAATAACTTTAGTATGCTCTTAAAAAGTTTAGTTTTATTTCAAACTTCAGAGGAATTCTTTTGTAATATTTTTTTATGGATAAAAATAATTTTTTTCTAGATTCTCCAAATTTAACAGATCTTGTTCAGGTATTAATTAATAACATTTGTTCAGAAAAGTTATTCAATGTTAACCAAAAATTAGTTCTAAAAAAGTACGATCAATCAATCAAAAAAATAAACTTTATTTTAGTTGATGGCTTAGGTAGCAAAAATATCGAGAATTTAGATAATTTATTTACCAATAACCAAACCGATGAGATAGTCTCTACATTTCCTAGTTCTACAAGTGTTGCCTTAAGTTCAATTAATTTTGCTTCTAAACCGATAGATAATGGTTTGATTGGCTATTTTCATTTTGCTAAAAAGGAAAATAAATTAATCAATACCTTAAATTGGAAAGGTTCTGAAACTTACTTAAAAAATAATGACTTTTTTTCTTCCCAAAAAACTATTTGGAATATATTGAGTCAAAATAAAATTAATTTCAATGTTATTCAACCAAAAAATTTGATTGGTAGCCCTTTATCTGATCACATATATATGGGTGCGAATCAAATAGGCTATGAAAATTTAAATGAACTTGAAAATATTTTATCTTTACCCGAAATATTAGATAATCACTTTAATTACATATATTATCCAGTAATTGATGTTGCGGCACACGTATATGGAACAAATAGTGACGAATGGCAAAATGAAGTAAATATCTTTTCAGAATTTTTATCAAGAATGATAAAAATAGATTCAAATAGATATACGTGTATAACTGCTGACCATGGAGTGGTTAATATTGAAGACCAAAACAAATTTAGACTTGAATATGATGAATCTGTAAAAATTTATGGCGACCAAAGAGCAGTGTATATAAATGGGGAGGTTGAAAAAATTGAAAAAGTATTCAAGAACGTTCCAGGGTATTTTTTAAAAAAAGAAGAAATAATCTCTTTATTAGGTACACCAAATAATGAAGATATAGAGAATTTTTATCCAGAGCAAATTTTTCTTCTTGATGATATAAACATAATTTTTCCAAATCATTTAAGTGCAAACTTAAAAGGCTATCACGGAGGAATTTCTAAGACAGAGGTCTCTATACCTTTGATTGAAATAGTAAATTAATTATGGTCTTGTCTTATATAGGTATGGTATTGGTTTTAATTATGATGATTTTTCTATTTAGAAAAATAAAGTAATTAGTTTGGTTGGTAAGTCCCAAAGAAGACTTGCCAGGCAAGAGCAGTCTTTGCTAATAAGCTAAGCCATATATATGCCCTCTCACCGTAAAGATAATCTTTCCATTTGCCTACACCTTTATATTGAAGAACCATGTTTATTGAAAAAGTGTTAAAGAATAAAAATATACTTACAAAAATCCAGACAACAAACTGAGGTACACCTTGTGGGTTTGAATCTGTTGCAACACCATCCCCAATTAAATTAATAAATATGAAAATCCATGGTGCAACACCTACAAGACAACCCATAATGTAACTTGTCCAATCGACTTTTTCAGTATATTGATTGTTGACTTCCATCATCCACCCGAACCAACACATTGCAGCATTCATAAAAAATATACCAAGTAATGCCCAGATATCATAAATTCCAACTAGTAAGGCAATTAAAACTATCATGACAGAAGCACTTATGGAGTATTCAATCCAACGAACTTTATTGATTCCTTTTCCAAGGTCTTCTTGGTATTTTTCGTAAAATGGACCCGATATCAAAAAATGTGCAACTGCAGATGCTAACAAGAATGTTGCAACAGCAGGTCCAAAGTTTGTTACTTCTCTCCATATTTCTAGTTTTGGTACTAAAGCAAATGATGATGGATCATTTGGACTGCCCTCTCCGACCAATTGTGTAAGAGTTATTGGGACTACAAAATCGGAATTTACTACAGTTCCTAACCAAAATAATGCTGATCCTTGTACAAGGTGCATAAAGCCCATAATGATATTAAAACGCCTTAATTTTCGGATTTTTTCAGATATCAAATTTCCCCCCTTTGACACTCATATATTAATATGGAATTTACAAACATCTACCAAAAATGAATAAACAAGAAATTTATCAAGAAATTCAAAAAATTCTTCATGAAATTAACGATATTTCAAAGTCTTTATCTTCTTCAAGAGAGTTTATATCTGAAGATTCAAATAAAAGAGCTCAAGTAAGATTGGCAGAGATCGAGAGTGACTTGCAAACTATTGCTGGAAGAATAGCAAAAATTAATTCAGTCCTTTGAAGGAAAGGTAGTGACTTCAGTCACATCTATACAAACTATATCACCTGGTTCAAAAATCATAGATGGCAAAGATCTTGCTCTAAATATCTCACCGTTTTTATTTTCAAATGAAATTACTTGATCATGCCCATAAAAAATACATTCTTTAACGACATAATCCCCATTGGAATCTAGGTTTACTTCAATACATTCTGGTCTTATCGAAACATCTAATTCTCCATCATAAGCAGAATTGAATGTTCCTAATGATGTTTTAACTCTTCCGTTTGTTGATATTCCTTTTATGATATTCGGGTCTCCAACAGAGTTTGCAACAGTTTGGCTTATTGGATTTAGATATATTTCCTGAGGAGTAGCACTTTGGATCACTTTGCCATTTTCAAGAACACTGACAATATCACAAACTGATAGTGCCTCTTCCTGATCATGAGTAACTATGATTCCAGTTGTTTTTGTGGATCTTAATAATGAAACTACTTCTTCTCTTAAATCTCTTGCCATCTGTGCATCTAAACTTGTGAAAGGTTCGTCTAGCAAAACCACTTCTGGCTTTGGAGCCAATGCTCTTGCAAGCGCTACTCTTTGTTGTTGACCTCCTGAAATATCTTGTGGAAATTTTTTTCTGTACGAACTTAAGTTTGTCATACCTATTACCTCTTCGAGTCTTCCATTTTTAATTTCTTCTTTACTTAACCCAAAAGCAATATTTTTTTCAACTGTTAAATGAGGGAATAGTGCATAATCTTGAAATACCATACCAATTTTTCTTTTTTCAGGTGGTAAATTAGTTTTCTCATCAAATATGACTTTGTTATGCATTTCGATTGTTCCTTGATCTGGGTTTTCAAAACCAGCTAGAAGCCTTAATGCTGTTGTTTTACCAGAACCAGAGACACCTAAAATTCCAAATATTGAACCGTACCAAATGTCAATATTGAAGTCTGTCAAAACATTTTCACTGCCATAAGATTTTGAAAGTGACCTTGCTCTTATAATTAAATTATCGAATACCATATTTAAACCGTCAAATTCCTTGTACTTAATATATAAGTAGGGATTGCGCTTATTGCCAACAATATAAAGGCAGAAAATGCAGCTTGTGTAAAGAGTGCTTCTGAAGCAAAAGACCATACGTCAACAGCCATTGTACTAAATTCTGTTGGTCTTAATAACAAGGTTTGTGGAAGCTCTTTCATTGTAGAAAGAAATACAAGTGCGCCACCAGCAAATAATCCTCTATAAATTAATGGAAATGTAATCTTTTGAAAAGTTTCAACTTTAGACAAACCAAGGCCAAGACTTGCCTCAATATATGTCGACTTTACTTGTTCCATTGAAGCTTGGCCACCTCCTATCGCTTGTGGAAGAAATACAATTAAATACGAAACAACCAGTGCAAAAAAACTTTGATATATACTTGGAAATATTTTTACAGAAATAAACAGTATTGAAACACCAACAGCAATATGTGGTAACCCATAAAGTGATAACATTAACTTTTCAAGAATGTCACCAAATTTTGATTTATATTGAGAAATCAATATCACGATTGGCATTGAGATAATGATGGCAAATATGGAAGTTACTATCGCCGCAGAAAATGAACCAAATATTCCAGGCAATGATGAGCTGACGTCATTTCCGTAATAAATTCCACGCAATAACCAAAAACTTAATACAGATATTGGAATAACTAGCCCAAGAAAAATTACAAAGCCAAGAAAACTATATGTAAGCATTTTTCCACTGCGCTCTAATTTTATTTTTTTTGGAACTCTTGGAGTTCCTGATACTTTCGCAGATCTAGAGGTTGCTGAACCTCTTTGAACAAAACTTATAATCAAGGCCAACACAATGAGAAGACTTGAGTAAAAAATAACAGGATCTCCTAGAATACTAAATTCGTAATATGCATATATTGCTTTTGTTACTGTTGAATATCTCATCAAAGAAACAGCGCCAAAATCAGATATGACATAGAGGCCTACTAACAGACCTGAATATATTATCGGTTTCTTTAACCTAGGTATTACAACATTTGTATAGACTTTAAGCTGACTCACTCCCAGTGATCTAGCAGCATCTTCAACTGTTGAGTCAAGATTTCTAAGTGCGCTACTACAAATTAGTTGAACATATGGATATGTGAATAAAGTTAGAACTAGCCAACTACCTAAAAATCCATCAATACCTGCAATTTCTTCTAATCCGAGACTATTAAAAAGTTGTACAAATAACCCTTTTGGAGAGAATGCAGAGATATAAGTTAATGCACCTATATATGAGGGAATTACTAATGGTAAGGCACATAGAGTAAATAAAATTTTTGACCCTGCAAAATCGAACCTAACTGTCACAATCGATATCAATAAACCAACAATGAGACTTGAAATTACAACTGCAATAAATACTGCAATTGTATTAAATAGTAATCCAAAAACATCCCATGATTGAAAGAAACTTGATAGTGATCTTGAAAAATTAACAAATCGCCAAAGCATATAAATAACAGGCATTAGAAAAGTAATTAATATAAATGAATTTATCGAAATTAAACTTTTTGGGATCTTCACAATACTAAGGATATATTTGATTTTGACTTATTAAAAGAAAAATTCTGGCCAGAGAAACCCCTGGCCAGAATTCTATTCGGTTTCGAGCTTACTAGTTAATTTAATGACTGACTAGAAACCTGCTTGCGCAATCAATTCAACAGCTTTTTCCTGCCAAAGTGCTAACGCAGACCAGTTCAAATTCGATGGAGAATTCAAACTATTAATGTCTGGAAGTAATGCGTTTGGTGTTATACCGGCAACGAGAGGGAACTCATAAACAGTATTAGTAAAATGCTCTTGGGCACTCGTAGAATGTAAAAATTCAATAAATGCTAGAGCAGCTGGTTTATTTTGACTAGTTGACAAAACACCTGCACCAGCTGGCATAACCATAGCGCCACAACCACCATCTAAATACACATTTTTAACAGGACTATCGCCATTCTCGGCAAGTACTCTTAATGTGTAATAGTGATTAATCATTCCAATGTCTAACTCGCCAGCATCTGCCGCAGCAACTTGTGGGGAGTTCTTTGGATACTCTCCGTATCCAAGACCATTGATAGCAGTTAACCACTCTAGAACTTTTTCTTCACCATCAGACTCAATCATGCAAGCAATCATTGCAATGAATGATGAGTTAGTTGGTGCAAGTCCTAATCTATTTCTAAACTTTTCATCTGCTAGACCATAGATATCACCTGGTAATTCTGCTTCAGTTACATCTCTTGTGTCAATGACCAATGATCGTGACCTTCCTGATGTACCAACCCAAAAACCATTTCTATCAACAGCCCATGATGGAACATTGTCAAGTAAGTCAGCTGGTAATCTATCAAATAAACCTGCTTTAGCTACTACGCCAAGACTTACTGGATCTTGTGAGAAAAATACGTCAGCTGGGCTAATTGCACCTTCAAGCTCTAGTGTTCCTGCTAAGGCAGCACTTTTAGCATATCTGACCTCAACATCTACACCAGAAGAAGCTTCGAAAGCTGCAATTACATCTGCAACTAGACTTTCTTTTCTTCCACTATAAATAACAAGCGTTCCTCCAACTTCTGCTTCAGGCTCAGCTAAGGCTGCTTCAACAGCAGCATCAATAGCTTCTTGTGAAACTTCACCTGCAGGACCTGCTGGACCTGCTTCACCTGCTGGTCCTTGTGCGCCTTGCTCACCTTGGGAAGCACATGCCGCAAAAACCATAAGCATTACAGAAATCAAAGCAATAAATTTTTTGTTCATTTTTTACCTTTTATAGCTTATATATATTGTTAATAGTAGTTAACACTTTAAGTTAACGTTAATTATTTTTATAAATTTTTTTTTGCATCCTCAATTATTGGTTTTCCTAATTAAAAGTTACAATTAAATAGTTAAATATGAAATCAAATGAAGCAATATTACTTGTAAATTTAGGATCTCCTAAAAGTCTTGATAAAAAAAGCGTTAAAGAGTATTTAAATGTCTTTCTTTCTGATGATTATGTTGTTGACATTCCGAAATTTTTACAACAATTAATTTTAAAGTTATTTATTCTTCCATTTAGACCAAAACAAACTCTTCATGCTTATGAACAAATTTGGACAAAATCAGGGTCTCCTTTAATTATTTCAACTTTGAACATTAAGGATAAACTAATAAAGAAAACTGGGTGGCATGTGGAAATTGCTATGCGATATGAAGATCCAGGTATTGAGTTAGCACTTAATAATCTGAAATTAAAAGGATTTAACAAGGTTTATGTTGTGCCATTATATCCACACAACGCTATGGCAACTACAATAACAACAAAAGTTGAGGTAGAAAGGCTTGCTAAAGAAATTCATCCAGAAGTAGAACTAAAATTTATTAAACCGTTTTACAAAGATGAAAAATATATAAAAGCTATATCTAAAGGTGTTCGAAAATATATATTAGAACATAATTTTGATAAATTAATCTTTAGTTATCACGGAATACCTAAACGGCAAGCAAAAAAAACAGATATAACGGGAGCACACTGTTTTGAAAATAATGATTGTTGCGAAGTTGAAAGTCTTGGTTCAACTGATTGTTATAAAGCACATACAGTTCAATCATCAATCTTGATTGCAAAAGAATTAGGATTAAAATCTTCTGAATGGGAAATAGCCTATCAATCCAGAATTGGTCCAGGATGGTTAACCCCTTTTACAGATAAGAGACTTGAGCGACTACCTAATGAGGGGGCAAAATCAATAGGTATTTTATGTCCATCATTCATTTCAGACTGTTTAGAAACATTAGAGGAAATTGATATCAGGGGAAGGAAAACATTTATGGATGCAGGAGGAGAAAAAATGACTTACATTCCATGCTTAAACGAGTCGAATGAGACTGTTGAACTACTGATCTCAATTGTTGAAGATGCAAAAAAGTTTGAGATTAAAGCTTTGAAAACTGCTTAACTAATGCACGTGGGAATATTTTTCCACCATTGCGGACTACCCACATGAAAGCTACTAACAAATATGCAAATGGACATGCCATAATATTTATTTTACAGGAATGTTAATATAAAAGAAATGGATAACAATATAAAAGAACTTGAAGATAACCCAAAAATTATAACAAAGTTTGAACCCCTAATATGGCTAGCATTTATTGCTTTAACTGCTGTAGTCGGTTGTCCAATATTTTAAAAAACAATCAAAATAGCTAAATTGTTAATACCTGTTAACATAACAATATAATGCAGATAGATGAATTAAATTCTCCAAATACTTTAAGTGAAGATCTTATATTGACACATGATGAGATAGAAAAATTCCCAAAATCTTTTTATACCCATGCAGAGGCAATATTTCATTTACAAGAAGTTGGTATTGAAATTAAGCAAACACGTGTTGCAGAATGGATTGGCGTCAGCAGAGCAAATGTTTCACAGGTAGTTGGACGTATGCAAAACAGTGGTCTTATAGAAATGAATGATGACTTAACACTCACAGAAACTGGTTTGTGTCTAGCAAAATGCATATCTAGAAGACACAGGATTACTGAAAGATTCCTTTCTGAGATTCTTAACCTACCCTGGGATCAAGTTTATGAAGAGACATCGCGTTGGGAAAATGTTCTTAGTCCAGTTACTGAAAAAGCTATGCTTAAACTTTTAGGATATCCAAATACTGGTCCGTTTGGCAATCCTATTCCATATTCAAATTATCAAGAGAAAAAAATGTATAATTTATTAAACGTTGAATCAAATAAAAAATATTCGATTGAAAAAATCACTGAGGAATTAAAAAAAGATGCTTCAATGATTGACTTCCTTCAAACACATGAAATGTTGCCCGGTACAGAGATTATAGTTGCAGATGCAGGAGATTATTCAATTACAATCAGTACAAATAAGAGCGATTACTTTGGTATTGATCAATTTATTGCAAAAAGAGTTTTTGTCAGCTGAAATAATTTATGATTATCTCAAATATATTGAATAATTAAATATGGAAGATTTTTTACAGCAATTACCAAGAAATTTATTTCTCTATATTGGTGCCGGTATCTTTGCATTAATTATGACATATAGGTTCTTTCCAAATGTATTCTTGAAAATTCACAAACCTTTCTTTTTCACTTTAGGAATTCTGTCTTTATCTTTAGGATATGTAGGGATTTTAATACCTGGCCTTCCAACAACCGTTTTTATTCTTATTGCTGCATGGGCGTTCTCAAAATGTTCTGATAGATTTACTGCTTGGCTTGAAAATCACAGACTTTTTGGTCCAATGATATTAAATTGGAAAACTTATAGAGGGCTATCTAGAAGAGCTAAAAAGCTTGCTATTTTGATGATAATTCCTACTTTTGTTCTAACTATATTCTTGGTGTTTTCACTTGTTGGAGACTTAATATTTGGATCTTTTGGAATTGCTCTTTGTGTATGGTTGGCAACGAGACCTGAACCCCCACTAGAACAAAATTAAACTAATTAGCTTCTGGAATTTGATAATCTATTGGTGAAACTTTATCTAGTTCAAAAACATCTCTTGCCTGTGCCTCATAATTCAAACCAATAGAAATTTGATCACCTTCAGTTACTCTATTTCCATTTTCATCAAGACGAGCGTTAAAAGTTGCTTTCTTTCCTGATTTACATATAGTTTTGAGTTCGATTAACTCATCGGCCCACCCAAGAAGATAGATACTACCGGGAAATGGCTCTCCCCTAAAGTCAGTTCTTAAACCATAGCAAAGAACGGGTATTTTCAATTTATCAACTACAAGAGACAACTGTAATACTTGTTTAGGTGTTAAAAACTGGGCTTCATCAACTAAAATGCATGAAACTTTTTCTCTCTGATGTTCATGTGCTGTCCAGACATATAAATCGTCCTCACCCTCGAATCTCTCTACATCTCTTTCTAAACCAATTCTTGATGTAACTTTGCCTTCTCCGAATCGATCATCTAATTTAGGTGTAAAAATTAATGTTTTCATATTTCTTTCTTCGTAGTTATGAGCTGATTGAAGAAGGTTTGTACTTTTTCCAGCATTCATTGCTGCGTAATAAAAATAAAGTTTTGCCATATTTTTATATTACCTTTTTATTTTTATCTTTATCCTTTTGTAAGATATAAATATGGAAAATATTTTAAAATTTTCTCACATGCTTGGACTCTCAATATGGTTGGGGTCAATGGTAATGTGGGCAATGTTTGCACCAAAATTATACAAAATCGATCCAACAAAAAATACAACTAATACCTTAAGAAAAACATTTAGCACTCTTTCTTGGAGCTCTTATTCTTTATCTTTATTAAGTGGTGTAGGAATTTTTCTAATCATTGACAATGATATGTCAACGTGGGGAACTGAATTATTAGTTCTTATTTTTGCAGGAATAGTTATAGGGCTACACAGCTTTGCTTCAAAGTTAAGTTCTGCATTAAGAGGTATGTTGAATGGGGTAATGTTATTAAGTGCTTTAGTAGTTGTTTATTTGGCAACAATTAATATTTAATAAGATCGAATTAGTTCTAATTCTTTCTCAGTGATAATCCCTTCACCTTGGATCAAAATTTTACTAGTCCCCTCTTCTATTAAAAACCAATAAATTGTTTCTTCATTTGGTATATCTAGATCTTCCTTAAATTCTTTTTTGTTTAAATAAGCAGTTATCGTGCGATTTCTAATTCTATCGTCTCTAATCCCAGCTCTCATTACACCATCTAAATATATTTCGTTTAACTTATTTGTTTTTCTAATTGTTGGAACTTCAATAATATTGTGAGTTAAATCCATTTCATTATTTTCAAGAAGATTTATTGATTGATCAACTAAGCCCTGATGCCATTGTTGAAAGGCAACAATAATGATTAGATCTTTATCCACAAAATCATCTGGAACAACTTTTTTCTCTTTATTTAAGTTGTTTCCTTCAATTGAAGGAAATTCATTAGTTTCTCCACTCATATACATATTCTCGCTTGGTTGACAGCTTATTGTAAGAAGAAATACTAATAAAAAAAGTAATTTAGGCCGGACCAAGAACTGCCTCAAGGTTTTTGATTTGTGTATTCATTAACTTTGTCCATATAGGACCAAAAAATAATCCAACTATCATAAAAATCCCTTTATATTTAACGTTCACAGTATAAGTAAGTTCAGTACCTCTTGAGTTTGCAGATAAAAATATTGTATCGATTAATGTAAAGTTTTTAGTATCTGCTTTTAATGAGGCTCTCAATGGAGCACCCCATTCAATTACCTCATAATTAATAATCATTTCTCTATCATTAAAAGATGTTTTTGCTTTGAATATGGATCCTTCTCTAATTGGTTCATTAGTAATTAGCTCAGCTGTACTAGCTGTATCCCATTGATCAAGATTTCTAAAATCAGCAACAAAATTGAAAGCAGACTCAATATCTCCTTTTACAGTAATTGTTCGTGAATAAATCGGCATATTTTTATTTTAAGCTATTGAAAGTTTAGTATGTAAAAATTTATCGAAGATTTAACGACCTGTTTCTAAACCCAATAAATCCAATTGCCAAAAATATTAAAGTTTTTCCAACTACAAGAAATATGTCTTCACCAATTAAACCATCTTGATAAGGATTTCCGTATGCTCCAAACGATGAGAGATTATCATCAAACCATTGAAAGAAATCATTCGTCCCAGCTAATGAGTTTGTTAAATATTCAAATGCCATTAAGCCGCCTCCAAAAGCCCATGCCATTGAGGACTTGCCTGTGAAAGTTCCAAGAGCAAATCCTAATGCTCCAAAACTAACACCAGCTAGTGCAGCTTGTAATGTTGCTTTCATTAAAGGTGCGTAATCAAGTGTCTGGCTAAGTTCCATGGTTGCTATTGGAATAAACATTATGTTTGTCCATGCAAAAGTAACAAATAAACCAAAGAGGACTGTAAGAATTGCTTGTGATAAATAAACAGTTGATCTTGTCATTGGTAACGCTGCAACAAATTCAAACGTTCCATCTTCTTCAGCTTTTGAACCTAGTTTATTTAAAAGTATGATCGTAGCTGTACCAATTAAAAGTGGTACGAATGGAACTAGGAAGTAAGTTGTTACCATTCCTTCTAGCGTAAAAACATTATCCCAATCTTGTATTCCCAGCAAATTCATAACTGTTTCATTCTCAGACATGCCTCTAAATGCTTCTCTTTGTGTATCTATAAGGAGGCTCTCTACGCTTGAATTTGCAAAAGCTAATGGAAGTATTAATAGATAAACACCTCCTGATATTGACCAATTTAAGATGAATTTTCTTGGTACAGTGATCATGTATTTAAGATAATTAATCATTTGATTCCTTTCTGTCATAAAAAGAAAAGAAAGCATCTTCTAAATCTTTTCCATCTTCTTGAGCCTTATTTAAAAATGTTTCATACGTTTCATCATAAACTTTGGCTCCATCTCTCAAAACCGCCATTGACTTAGCAACTTTTTCAACTTCAGAGATTATATGAGATGACAAAAGTATGGATGCGCCATTATCAGAAAATTCTTCAATTATTTCAAAAAATGACCTTTGGTGAAATGGGTCTAAACCAGAAGTTGGCTCATCCAAAATTAAAGCCTTCGGTTTATGCTGAACAGCCAATATTATCGCAACTTTTTGTCTGTTTCCTTTAGATAATTCTTTTAAAGATTGATCTACTTCAAGTTCGAACTTCTCTGCTAATTCCATAGCATATTCAGTAGTTTGACCTCTCATGTCAGCACCAAGTTTAAACAATGATTTAGGACTAAGATTTTGTGGAAGTTGGGGATCTCCAGGTAAATATCCAATTATTTTTTTTGCTTCAACAGGATTTTCGATTGTGTCAATTCCCTCTACTGAAAGCAAGCCTTCTGAGGGTTTCAAAAAACCCATTAAGCTTCTCATCGTCGTTGATTTCCCTGCACCATTAGGACCAAGTAAGCCTTTTACTTCACCATTATCAACAGAAATACTAATATCTGAAACACCTTTACCGTTTTTGTATTTCATTGTAAGGTTTTTAATTTCAATCATATTACCTATATTTTATCTTAGTCATTTTCAATACCGTCGGAATTTTGTTTTTTTCTTAGCCATGTAAGTAAAAGAGCTGGAATTAAAAACATTAGCATTTCGTCCCATCCGCCTTGGTGATGAAAAACTGGTGGACTATTTGTAAAAATTAAGTTCATAGATAACTCTGTACTATCCATCTTGAAATATTTATCAATGAGCTAGGAACAAGGCCAAAAAATATAGTTAGTGTCGCTAAAGTTGTAATTACAAAATATTCTGATTTTTTTAATTTTAATGTCTCTATTGGTGTTTCTGTCTTTTCAATCGTTGCTATCCAAATTGGTCTCAAATAAAAATAAAATCCTGCAACTGTTGACAATAAAAGAATGGAGACAAGGAGATATTTTTCATAAGCCCATAAGTTTGTTAACAAAATAAATTTTGAGACGAATCCGCTTGTTAAAGGAATTCCTGCTAAACCAAACATAAATATACAAAATGAAGCTGCAAGAAACCGATTATTTATAAATAATCCCTGAATACTTTGAATGTTAAATTCTGATGATAGTTTTCCATTTATAATTGAAAAAATTATAAATATTCCAATTAATTGGAGTATGTAAGTAAATAGATAAAACATAGATGCACTTGTTCCATTTATACCTGATACAATTCCAGATAAAATAAATCCAGACTGGACTACACCACTATAAGCTAAAAGCCTCTTTAGATCTTCTTGTATAGATGCAAATAAAGAACCAATGAGAGCAGAAGAAATAATAACTATTAAAAAGAAGATATTGAAATCTTCAATAATAATGTTTATTGACACCAAACAAAGTCTTGCAATAACAATAAATGATGAAACTTTAGCTATTGAAGACATAAATCCAACATATCCCGTTGGTGAACCTTGATAAACATCAGGAGCCCAGGATTGAAAAGGCGCAGCAGCAATTTTAAATAGTAAACCAATAAAAATAAGTAAAACACCTATTGACGTTGTAAGTGGTACAGAATCAGGTCCAACATACGCGATACCTAGGGCGAAGTTGTATACACTAAAAACTGAAAAAGATACAAATACTAACGAGACACCATAAATTAAAATACAAGATGCGAGTGATCCTAATAGAAAATACTTTAGGGAAGCCTCATTACTAAGCTTATCACCTCTATTTAAACCAGCGAGAGCATACAAACTGATAGAACCAATCTCCAAACCAATAAATAACATTATTAAATTTTCAGAGTCAACCATTAACATGAAGCCAGAAGCACTCATCAGAGTTAAAATTATCGCCTCAGTTGTTTTTTCTTTTAATTGTTTTGATGAATCCCAAATTGGTAAAAAATTAAATAATAAAATAAGCGAAATTAAAACATTTCCAAAAAGAGAAAATTCATCTAATAATATTTTTTGAGTAAAGTACGAACTAATTCCATTCTGGAAAAACAATCCAAATTTTAAAAATACACAAAAAGAAGTAATAAGTATTCCTATCAATGTAATTGATTTTTTTACAGTTTCATTAGATTCAATCGTGATTGTAAAAAATAGAAGAACCAAAGCTGTACCAACTAAAGCTATGGTTGGAGAAATCACTATTAAATTGAAACCTATTGCTGCGCTAATTTCACTCATTGTGAAACTCCTATGAGATTACTAATTGATTCATAGATAGCTGATACATCTTGAACAACATAGCTTTCTATAAAACTTGGATATATGCCAATGAACAACATTAAAACAAGCAATGGACCTACTGCTACCAGTTCTTTTGAATTTAAATCTGTTAACACAGCATTTTCATCATTATCTAATTGTCCATTAAACATCCTTTGATAAGCCCAAAGCATATAAATTGCTGCAAGGACAACACCAAATGCTGCAACAGAGGTAAGAACTTTGAAAGTCGGATAACTTCCCATTAAAATCATAAACTCACCAACAAATCCATTAAGTCCCGGTAGTCCTATCGAAGCAAATGAGGTAAATAAGAATATCGATGCATATATTGGCATTGATTTTCTCAAACCCCCAAAATCTGATATTCTCCTTGTGTGTCTTCGGTCATATATAAATCCAACAAGCATAAATAATGCACCAGAAGTTATGCCGTGATTTATCATTTGAATTACAGCACCTTCAAGACTTAAGTATCTTCCTGCTGAAATACCAAGCATTACAAATCCCATGTGGCTTATTGAAGAATATGCAATTAGTTTTTTAATGTCTATTTGAACAATTGCTACGATTGCACCATAAATTATCCCTACAACAGATAGAAATGCAATTATGAATTGGTACCTAAGAAATCCTTCTGTAAAAAAAGGAATTGATACTCTTAATATTCCATAGGCTCCAACTTTTAAAAGAACTCCAGCCAACAAAATACTTCCCGCGGTTGGTGCTTCCACGTGAGCATCTGGTAACCAGGTGTGAAGTGGAAATAAAGGCACTTTTACAAGGAAACCAAATGTGAATAGTAAAAATAATATTTCTGACTGGCTGGTTGTAATTGACATAGATGCTATTGATTCAAAATCTAACGCAAATTTTCCAGATGAAATGTAGCTTAAAACTCCTGTATATATTGTTCCAGCGAGTATAAAAATTGAACCAAAGACTGTATATAAAATAAATTTAATTGTTGCATATCTTCTATTACTTCCACCCCAGATTCCCATTAAGAAATACATTGGAATTAGCAAGGCTTCAAAAAATATGAATAGTGAAACTAAGTCACCTGCCAAGAATACTCCATTTACAGAAGCTTGTAAGAGCATGATTGACCCAAGAAATCCTTTACTTTCTGCATATTCTTGATTTACTGAAAGAATTGACAATAATACAAGCAAACAATTTAATGTAATTAATAAAAATGACATTCCAGAAAATCCAACAATCAAATCTATTCCATATGCTGTAATCCAAGGTATTGAATCAACTTCTAAAAAGCTTGTTTTTAAATTTTGGTTTACAAACATATACAAACAGAGACCTAATGGGATCAAGCTTAAATAAACTGTTAAAGGTCTGAAGAGTTCTTTCCTTCTGTTTGGAATAAGAAAAACTAATATTGAGTTAATTACTGGAAGCAATATAAAGCTATAAATCAAACCTGTCATAATAAGACTCCAGGTGAAAATAAAAATACAAGAATTAGTACCAACATGAAAAGTCCAAAATATACAACATAGCTTCTAACAAGACCAGTTTGTGAATAGGAAATTTGTTGGGATGATTTTAAAAATGACCTTGCTACTCCATTTATAAATCCATCAATAGTCATACCATCAACACTTACAGCGACTTTTCTCGATAATGATTTCATACCTTTTACAAAAATTAGATTTCCTATTTTATTTAAATTAAGAACATCTTTTGAAAGCTTTTTGATTTGTTTTAAAAAAGGAATTTTTATTTTAAAATAGCCAAAAATATCAAAGATATAAATCAAGTATGCAAGTGCAAGGCCTGTAAAACCTGCACCAATTGATAGAAATGCCAAGACAGCGAGAGTTATACCTTTTGGAAGGTGCGTAACTTCTACGTCATAAAGAGTTTCGTGTAATACTTTTTCTAAACCATGAAAAAAAGGTGTGTTTATAAATCCAATAAAAATAGAAAAAAGGCCAAGTAGAATCAAAGGCCTTGTCATATTTTTTGGTGCTTCATTTACACTGTCTAATTCATTGGATGGCTCTTTAACAAAAATTAATAACCAGTGCCTCCCCATGTAAAAAGCAGTCATTAATGCAGCTAAAAGAGACAAAGCCCAAAAGCCATAATAAATTCCTCCTCTTGAAAATACCGAGGCTAGTATTTCATCCTTTGACCAAAATCCTGCCAACGGTGGAATACCAGATATTGCTAAAGTTCCAATTCCCATCATTGCAGCAGTTACTGGCATTTTTTTTCTAAGACCGCCCATTTTATAAATATTTTGTTCGTGATGCATTTCATGAATTACAGCCCCTGCTCCGAGAAATAGCAATGCTTTAAAAAACGCATGTGTTACGAGATGAAATATTGCTGCAACATAAGCTCCTGCTCCAATAGCTATGAACATAAATCCAAGTTGTGAAATAGTTGAGTAAGCTAAAACTTTTTTTATGTCCTCTTGATTTATCGCAGCGAAAGCAGAAATTAGAGCTGTTAAAAGTCCAAGACTAATAATTGTGATACTTCCTATTTCTGAAAATTGCAAAAGTGGTGAAATTCTAACCAACATAAACACACCAGCAGTAACCATTGTTGCAGCATGAATCAATGCACTTGCAGGTGTTGGTCCTTCCATTGCATCTGGTAACCAACTAAATAAAGGAAACTGAGCAGATTTTCCAAAAGCACCTAAAAGTAAAAACAAAATCATGAGATCTAAATTTTCAGGTCGTGTTTTTAGAGTGTTTTCAAATATACTCAAAAAGTTAAAGGTTTCAAAATAATTTAAAATCATCATGAGACCAATAAGAAATCCGAAGTCTCCTATCCTATTTAAAATAAAAGCTTTGTTTCCTGCTTTTGATGCTGCTTTCTTTTCTGACCAAAAAGATATTAAGAGATAAGAGCTTAATCCAACAAGTTCCCATCCAAAAAACATTACCAAAAAATTTCCAGACAACACAAGCAGTAACATTGAAAAAACAAAAAAATTAAAATATTCAAAGTATTTTGTGTATTTTTCATCTTTGCTCATATATGAGGTCGAAAAAAGTTGAATTACAAGACTTAAAGTACAAATTAAAACCATCATTACTCCAGATAGTCCATCTAAATAAAATTCAAATACTATTTGTGGATCAGGAAACCACTCAAAGAGCTCGAACTTAAGTGGTTTGAATTTATCCAAAAAAATATATCCAAATAAGAAAAAAGATATTGCAACAGACAAAAGGGAGGCATTCAAAGTTACAAAATTTGTAAGTAACTCATTCATGTATTTTCCAGCAACTTTTAAAAGCAACGATGTAAGAAACGGAATCAGTAATACTCCTAAAATTAAAATTTCCAAAGTTATCCCTTCGAAGAACTTAACATATCAACAGACGCTGATTCTTGTTTTTTAAATATTGAGACAATTATTGCTAGACCAACTACAACTTCTGCGGCAGCAACAACTAGTACAAAAAAGACTGCAATTTGTCCATCAACTAATCCCAAATGATTCGAAGCAGTAATAAATGTTAAATTAACAGCGTTAAGCATAAGCTCAATACACATAAACATAATCAATGCATTTTTACGAATCATCATACCGAGGAAGCCAATTGAAAAAAGTATGGCTGACAGAGTTAGATACCAATCAGTAGTTACTTCAATCATTGGTCTCTCTTTTCCTAAACTCATAAGCTAAAGCTAATGCTGCGGTAGTCGCTACGATCAGAAGTATTGATATGACCTCAAAGGGAAAGACCCATGATGTAAACATTGCAGATGCTAAAAGTGACGGTGTGCCTTCAAACGTATCTTGAGATTGAGGAAATAGCAAATTCCAATTTAATCCATTTTCTAAACCAATAAAGACAACAACCGAAACTAATAAAATTAAAGTTCCAGATATTAGTAATTTTTGACCTTTTATTTCCTCTTTGGTTTGTTCTGGTTTGTCAACACCAATCATCATTATGACAAACAAAAATAATGTCATTACAGCGCCTGCATAAACTAACATTTGAACCATAGCAACGAAAGTTGCATTAAGAGAGATATATAAAATAGCTAGCGATGTAAGTGTTAGGACTAGTCCCATTGCATTGTGAACTGGATTTTTGGCAAAAATTACTATAAGCGCTCCTAGAATTATAAACAGTCCAGGAATCGCAAATAGCAGTAAATCTGTCACACTATTCTTCTTCTAAAAATTGACCCTTTTCAGGATCTCTTTTTCCAACTCCAAGGGACCCTGTCCAGCTTATAATATTTTGATAGTCCGGATTACCATTCGATGATGTTGCTCTCATCCATCCATCAGCTGTTTTTAATTCATTAAAATTTGTTAATTTTGTTTGCTCCTCATGAACATTTGGATTTCCATCATCTCCTACCAATAAAACCTCTTTATCAAATACTGCTTCATCTCTAGAACCAACACTCATCTCAAATAAAGATGTCATAGTTATAGCTTCAGTAGGACATGCTTCAACGCACAAACCACAATAAATACATCTAAGCATATTTATTTCATAGATAAAACCGTATCTCTCACCTGGGCTTACTGGTTGTTCTTCAGGATTATCTTCACCCCTAACGTAAATACACTGGGCAGGACATACTCCAGCACATAGTTCACACCCTATACATTTTTCCATTCCATCTTCATATTTATTTAAAACATGCCTTCCATGAAATCTTTGTGGTTTGTTTCTAAACTCTTTAGGATATTTGTCTGTTACAGATTTTTTGAATAGCTCTTTAAAAGTTACCTTCAATCCTTTAACTAAGTCATAACCTGCACTCATAATTTTCCTAACTCCAAGGTAGCCCAAACTCTCTAATACCAAGCACAATTGATGAAATCATTAGCCATATTATTGATAGGGGTATAAGTCTCTTCCATCCTAACTCCATTAGTTGGTCATATCTTAGTCTTGGGAGTGTTGCTCTAATCCAGAAGTAAACAAATAATAGACCGAAAGTTTTAACACCCAACCATATTGTTGGCATTATTGCTGATAGAAACGGTGGTAAAACTCCAGCGAAAGTTGGCCCTAACCATCCGCCCAAGAAGAAAGTTGCTGTTATTGCACACATATTAAACATATTTATATATTCAGCTAAAAAAAACATTGCAAATCTGAAACCTGAATATTCTGTATGAAACCCACCAACTAATTCTTGCTCTGCTTCTACAAGATCAAAAGGAGCTCGGTTTACTTCAGCAATCGAGGCTATGAAAAATATTCCAAAAGCTAAAAATTGTGGAAAAATGTTCCAGTTCGGAATGAATCCAATTATTGAATCAACTATGGGAATGGGGCTAGATAAATATCCTGATTGACTCTCAACAATTTTCGACATTGACATAGATCCTGAATACAAAATAACTGGTACTAATGAAAGACCCATCGCAGCTTCATATGAAATCATTTGGGCAGAAGCTCTTACACCACCTAGCAACGGATATTTTGATCCGGAAGACCATCCTGCTAAAACTACGCTGTAAACTGCCAATGAACTAACTGCAAGAAAAAATAAAACGCCGACATTAATATCTGCTCCCACCATATTAATAAATTGAGATTCCTGACCAATTGTTAGCTCAAAACCTGGTCCCAATGGAATTATCATAAATATTAAAAAAGATGGAACCAACGCAATAATAGGAGCTAATAGATACATTGCTTTATCAGCTTTCATTGGTAAGATTTGCTCTTTTAACAAAAGTTTTATCGCATCTGCCAAAGTTTGTAATATTCCAAATGGACCAGCTCTATCAGGACCAACTCTTGATTGCATCCCCGCAACAACTTTTCTTTCTAACCAAATAAGAATAATTGTATTGGTTAGTAAAAGTCCTAAAACTAGAAGTGGTTTAATTAATGCAAGAATAATTTCAGGTGACACTTAATTGCTCCCTACTTTTTGCTGCCTCTAATTCCACTTTTTTCTCAGGATTAAGATCTTGGAATCCCCTTCTGTTTATTGGAATTACTAAAAGGTTATCAGGAAGATTTTCATTAATATTGACGTTAACTTGAATCGAGTTATTTTCCTGTATTAAAGTTACTACGTCGCTATGAAGCATATAGGATCCAAAGTAAGTTGCTGAATTCATTTCAATGAATCTTTCAGAACCTAGCATAGAAATTGAGGGAGAATTGATTTGTGATGAAGAATCTCCATAAAGTCTATGAACAAATAATATTTCAAGATTTGTCGAATCAATATTTTTTACTTCAATATTGATTGTCTTTGAGTTTAAAATTCCATCAAGATTAGATGGTTTATTCAAATTATCAAAAGATGGAATGTTACCATTATCAATGTAGTCTTTACACAACATGGAGTTTAACTCTGCTTCAGTTCCATAAGATTCTAATAAATTCATTTTATTCGATAGAATCAACCAATATTCCCATTCATTTAATGCAGATCCCGGAGTAGGTAATATTTTATTTTGCATTAGCGTTCTCATTTCAAGATTTGTGAATGTACCTTCCTTTTCACCAAATGTTGTTGTCGGAAGAATAATATCTGATAGTTCGGTTGTTTCATTTTTAAACAAATCAAGAGAAACTACAAAATCCGAATCAATTAATGCTTCCTTTATTTTATGGCTATAAATTGAATTATTTACGGGGTTGGAGCCTACTGTGAATACAATATTTTTTTTACTACTATCAAATTCTGTTACAAACTCATTTAGACCTTTCACAATATCTAAATTTTGTAATGCTCCAAGTGTGTTGCCTTTTGAAAAACAATTTAGTATTTTTAAATTGGAATTTTGATCTAAATGTTTAACCAATTGGAAAATTGGATTTACATTTTGAAGTGGAGAGGCTTTTCCTATAATAGCTAAAACATCTTTTCCATCAATATACTTGGATAAATTTGGTATATCTGATAAATCGACATTGAATTCAAAATTATTTGTGACAATATTTTCACCATAATATTCTTCCGAAAGTTCTTTAATTGCAGTATTTGTGTGGCCAAATATTAATAATTTTTTTCCATTTTTGACAGCCTGTTTAATTCTTAGATAAAGAGTTGGAAGATTGTCTTTTATATCTTGTGCCCACAAAATTATGGTGTCAGCAGAATCTAAATCTTTAATTTCTCCAAGTGAGTAATCATCATTGAAAAAACCATTGTATAAATAATCATCACTCAGATAAAAATTTGTAGTGCTAACTGTGTTTTCATTTTCAACTTTATTAAGATTTTCTACAAATTTATTTAATGCATAATATTCTTCATTAGTAGAGTTGTGTCCAACTATAAAGCTTATGTTAGGATTTTCGCTTGTAAGTATTTCATTACTAATTAACTCCATAGTTTCGTTAATGGTTAATTCCTTGTTTGAATTTTTAACAAGTATTGGTGTTTCGATTCTCTTATCCGAATGTAAATATTCAAAGTTGTATCGCCCTTTGTCAGAAAGCCATCCTTGATTTGTAAATTCATTGTCCTCACCTAAAATCCTAAGCATCTTGTTCTGTGAGACATTTAATTCAACCGAGTCACCTACTGAAGAACAATTAGAGGTTGATGAAACTTTCTTTAAATCCCAAGGACGAGCTTTGAATCTGTAGGAAGATGATGTTAAAGCGCCAACTGGACAAATTTGTACTGTATTGCCTGAGAAGTATGATCTAAACGGCTCGTCAGGAAATGTATTTACTTGGGTCTTATTTCCTCTTTGTATAAATTCAATAAGTGGATCTCCAGATATTTCATCAGAAAATCGAGTACAACGAGCACATAAAATACACCTCTCCCTATCAAGTAAAATTATTTCTGAAATTGGAATAGGTTTTTCAAAATGTCTTTTGTCTTCTACAAATCTAGATTCTCCTGGACCATATGCCATTGTTTGATCTTGTAAAGGACATTCTCCAGCTTTATCACAAACCGGGCAGTCTAAAGGATGATTAATCAATAAAAACTCTAAAACTCCTTCTTGAGCTTTTTTTACAACATCAGATTCAGTGTCTACGACTAAATCTTCTGAAACTTTGGTTGTACATGATGGAACAAGAGCTTTACCTCTTGGAGTTTCAACCTCAACCAAGCACATACGACACATCCCAACAGGATCCATACGTTTATGCCAGCAGAACCTTGGTATGTGAATACCAGAATCTTCACAAGCTTCAATTATTAGCTGGTCGGGTTTTGAACTTATTTCAGAACCATTAACATTTATCTTTATTTGATCCGTCATTGTGTAATTGGAATTTTTGTTGGAAGCATATTTGTTATCTCCTCAGAAAAGTTATTTAGCAATGATGTTATTGGAGATACAGCTGAAGGACCAAGTGGACATATTGTTGTCATTTTTGGTGGCCAATCTAATCCAGGTGAAATATTGTCGCAAATATCAATCAACAAACTAATATCAGAAAGTCTACCTCTGCCGCTCGCAATTCTTTCTAAAATCATCTCTAGCCAAGTTGTCCCTTCTCTGCAGGGAGTACATTGACCACATGATTCATGAGCAAAAAAACTTACGATACTCTTAGCAGCATAAACTAAATTAGTATCTTCATCCATCACAACTACCGCACCAGAACCCAACATAGATCCTGCATTTGCAACATCATCAATTGTCATTTTTATATCTAACTGATCACCGGTGAACCATGGCGCAGAAGCACCTCCGGGAATATAAGCTTTGACATTTTTGTTATTTTTGATTCCTTTTCCAAATGTATCTATAAATTCACCAAAGCTTTGACCCATTTCAATTTCAAAATTTCCAGGATTATTTACGTGGCCTGACAAGCTAAAAATTCTAGTTCCAGTTGATCCTTCAACACCAAGTTTTGAATACTCTTTCCCCGAATTTTGAATTATCCAAGGAACTGAAGATATTGTTTCTACATTATTTACTAGTGTTGGTTTGTTGTATAGTCCCATTACTGCGGGAAAATAAGGTGGTTTAAGTCTTGGCTCTCCTCTTTTTCCTTCAAGTGAATTCAAAAGAGCTGTTTCTTCACCACATATATACGCTCCTGCTCCAAGATGAACTACTACATCCAAGGAAAAATTTGTTCCTAATATATTATTTCCCAAATATCCTTTTTCATATGCTTGCTCAACTGCATCCTGCACTCTTCTTGCTGGCTTCGCATACTCACCTCTTATGTAGATAAATGCTTTTTTGATGTTTGAAGCAAAGCATGTAATTATTACACCTTCAATTAGTTGGTGTGGATCTCTCTCAAGTAAAATTCTATCTTTGAATGTACCGGGTTCGGATTCATCACCATTAATTACAAGATACCTGTCCTCATTTTCTGCTAAAAAACCCCACTTTACTCCTGTTGGAAAGCCTGCTCCTCCACGACCCCTTATGTTTGAATCCTTAATCTCATTAATAACATTCTCGGGATTGTCTTCTTTTAAAACTTTTTTGAGTGCACTATAACCATTATTTTTCTCATAAATTTCAATCTGATGGCTATCTTCAGGAAATTCACGCATATGCTTTGTAAGTAATAAAGTTTCTTTCATTAGCTTTTTTCCTTAGCAGTACCGATATTTTGAAATCCCGGAACAGAATAAGATGAACCTGTATTGTCTTTAATTGCCCAGTCAAATGACTTTACACCTCCAAATTTCTCTTGAAGTTCTTCAGCTACAATTATTTCTGGTCGTTCTTCTTTGAGCCATTCACACATTTGGAGTGACTTTTCAGGTGTCAATCCTTCAACTGTTTCGTAATTAACTTGAACAGCTGGTGCTCCTCCGCAAGCACCAATGCACTCAACTTCCTCAAAAGTAAAAACCTTCTCAGTATCTGTTTCATAATTTTCTAAGCCTGTAAAGTTTTTGACAGAATCTATCACGCTTCTTGAGTCATTTATTTCGCAAGAGATTGACTTACATACACTTAATAAATACTTTCCAGTTTGCTCTTCTTTGTACATAGAGTAAAAGGATGCAACTGACTTTACTTGAACTTCAGTAATGCCAATAAGATTACTAATCTCTACAATTGAATCATTTGATATATAGCCGTCTTTTTCTTGTGCTAGATATAAAAGTGGCCCTAATGCAGATCTTTTTTGAGGGTACATATCAATAATTTCTTTTGCTTTATCAATCAATGCTTTTTCCCAACTCATCTGTCAACATCTCCTAAAACTGGATCTAAAGAGGCTATTGCTGCAACTGCGTCTGCAATTGGACTGTCTGACATTACTACTGGTAAAGCTTGAAGATTACAGAAGGAAGGTCCTCTTACGTGCATTCTATAAGGTTTTGATGATCCGTCTGAAACAATAAAACAGCCCAACTCTCCTCTAGGAGATTCAACTGTTGTATATACTTCTCCTTCTGGAACTTTAAAGCCTTCTGTGTATATTTTAAAATGGTGGATCAAAGCTTCCATTGACTCATCAAGTCTTTTTCTTGGCGGAGGGGTTATTTTTTTATCTTGAATTTTGAATGGGCCTTTAGGCATATTTCCCATAGCTTGTTCAACAATCTTTAAACTTTCAAAAATTTCTAAAACTTTGATTCTCCACCTTGCAAAGACATCACCTTCTTCAAAAACCGGAATATCAAACTCATATTTTTCTATACCTGAATAAGGTTGCATTTTTCTTAAATCCCATGCATATCCGCTAGCTCTAAGACTTGGACCAGTTATGCCGTATGCCAAACATTCTTCAGTCGTTAATATTCCAACATTCTTAAGTCTTCCTTGCCAAATAGGATTGTCTAAAAGCATTTCATCATAGTCTTTTAGTTTTTCAGGTATAACTTTCAATATCTTTTCAATATCTTTTTGCCAATTATCTGGTAAATCTGCTGCGACACCACCTGGTCTTATAAAGTTGTGATTCATTCTAAGACCTGTTGTCTTTTCGAAAAAATCAAGAATTAATTCTCTTTCTCTAAACCCAAAAATCATCATTGATAATGCTCCAATATCCATTCCACCAGTTGCTAGTGCCACAAGGTGTGAGGAGATTCGATTTAGTTCTGTCATTAATATTCTTATTGTTGATGCTCTATCAGGGACTTCAATATCTAATAGTTTTTCAGTCGCTAATGAAAAAACAAGTTCATTGAAAAAAGGCGAGAGATAATCCATCCTTGTAGTGTTAGTAGGTCCTTGAAAGTAATTTAACTCTTCTCCCGTCTTCTCCATTCCGGTATGAAGATACCCAATTACAGGCTGTACTCTTCTTACGACTTCACCTTCAAGTTCTACTTGTAACCTTAAGACACCATGTGTTGATGGATGCTGAGGTCCCATATTTAAAATCATTCTTTCATCATCAGAAATATCATCATCAATAAAATAGTCATCGATAACTTCTGAACCCATTTGAATTTTTGTAGTTACTTCGTCTTCTTGATCCAACATTTTTTGTGATCCTTCATCAGTTGAAGAAATGTTCCATCCACCCTCTTCTGAATTTGTAGCCCAGAAGTCTACATCTTTTACAGTATCTTTATTTTCTTCCATCATTAATCAACCTTTGGTGCATTTTTGAATTGAACTGGTATTCTTCCTGTTCCATAGTCTTTTCTCAAAGGGTGTCCAACCCAATCATCAGGCATAAGAATTCTTGTTAAATCAGGATGGTTTTCAAAATTAATTCCAAACATATCAAATACTTCTCTTTCATAAAAGTTTGCACTTGGATAAAGACTTGTAATTGAAGGAATTGTTAACTCATCATTTAATTTGACTTTGATAGAAATTCTTTTGTTTTTTGAAACAGAGAGAAAGTTTACAACTACTTCAAACCTAGGTTCTTTTTTTCTAAACCAATCTATAGCAGTTAAATCAACCATCATTTCATATCCATCATTTTTCAACTCTTCAACTTTTTGAAAATAATCTTCAATTGATATATCTAGATTTTCTTTCATTATCTATTTATCTCTCTATCCATAATTTTTTGATGAAGTGTTAAGATTCCGTGCATTAATGATTGGGGTCCGGGTGGACATCCAGGCACATATATGTCTACAGGAACTATGTGGTCAACACCTTGTACAAGAGCATAGTTATTAAACATCCCACCAGTTGAAGAGCAAGCACCCATTGCTATTACCCATTTTGGCTCTGCCATTTGGTCATAAACTTGTCTCAATACTGGTGCCATTTTTTGAGAAACTCTACCAGCAACTATCATCAAATCAGCCTGTCTTGGTGATGCCCTGAATACCTCCATTCCATATCTTGCCAAGTCGTATTTTGCAGATCCTGCAGCCATCATTTCAATAGCGCAGCATGCAAGTCCAAAAGTAACAGGCCACATGGATTGCGTTCTTGACCAACGGACCGCTTTATCAATAGTTGTTGTGAAAATATTATCAGGAGAAAACATTATTCATTAGCTCCTTCATAGTTAGAAACTGGATCATGATATCTTTGCCTTCTTGGAACATTCCAATCAAGAACATTTCTTTTCCAGACATAATAAAGTGTCTCAAGTACAAAGAATGTGAATATGAAAATAACAACTATTCCGTACCAGCCAAGTTGCTCAAATCGGGTTGCCCAGGCTAAAAGAAATATTATTTCAATATCAAAAACAATATACAACATAGCGACCATATAAAATTTGACTGGGAATCTCTGTGAGGGCTCTTCTTCGGGGAAAATACCAGACTCATAAGGTGTTAATTTTTCAGGTGTAGGATTTTTTGGTGATAAAAGATAGCTGACACCAAGTGAAGCAATTGCAAAACCAATACCAATAAAAAGCATTACCAAAATTGGTAACCAATTAATCACATTCCCTCCCTATTTGTGAAATATTTCACAATGTATCATCTTATTTTAGTACTGATTTTGCTTTTTGTTATAGGGAAAAGGCTGGAGATTTAGTGAAAAACCTTACTGTTCTAAAGGGTAAAATGAATTTAAAAGCTAGCGAAAAAGTCTCTTTAATCGTCAATCTTGCCTCATCAAACAAGAGCTCAACAACAAAATTAATAGTGTTTTTATCAACTGATGCAATTTTAAGTAATCTCTTTGTCATAAATGGACTTTGCAAAACTAGTCGAGCAACCGTACAGCTCAGAAAATGCATTCCAAATCTTTTATTTAAGGCTCTTTCATATTTTTTTAATTTATTATTTAAATTATTTTCTTTGTTGGAATTTAATGAACCGAATGTTTCTTTTGCAAGTAAATATCCTGCTTCCATGCCGTAAAAAATACCTTCTCCACTCATGGGGTTGATCATTGAACCGGCATCTCCGACAAGAGCTACTTTATCATGCGCAAGCTTTGGTCTAGAGGATGCAAATGGAAGCATATAACTTTTTTCCATCCTTAAGTTATCAACAATTACTCCTTTGGATTCCAATGTACGTATAAAGCTATCAAGCATTTCATTAATATCCATTTTGTCTTTTTTAAATAAATTTAATGGCATACCAATACCAATATTTATTAAATTACCCTTACTAGGGAACGCCCAAGCATAACCTTTTAATGCTGAAACATTGATTTCAAACATAAGTGTTCTTTCTTTAAATATTTCTAAATAATTTGGACTGTCAATATAGGCTCTTATAGCAATTGCTTTGTGTATGTCACTATTTTGCTTTAAATCTAAACTTTTTCTAACTCTAGAATTTGCACCATCTGCACCAACCAACAATTTTGTGAATAAGAAGTTTTTTTCTTTATCACTATTTTCGATCTCTACTTTTAAAATATCTTCATTTTCAGTTTGTTCATAATCTATATACCTAACACCCTCATATGAATGTACATTGAGATTTTTTGCAATTTCAAAAATTCTATTATCGAGTTCATATCTTGGGATAACGTAAACAACAGAATCATCTTTGTTTTTAACTTTTGGAATATAGTTTTGGATTCCAATATTATCAGGACCAAATAAAGATGTTGAGATAACTTCAGGTTCACCATCAAGAATATGTTCATTGTTAAATCTTTTTAAAGCATTAATTACCCCTGGCCCAATCGCATCACCACACGATTTATCTCTTGGGAAAATAGCTTTGTCGATTATCCCAATTTTTAGATCGGGATTTAAATTTTTAAAAGAAATTGCAGTATTTGACCCAGACGGGCCTGCTCCTACAATTAAAACATCAAAAATTTCGTTTTTTTTCATGACTTATGACTTTAAATTACCCTATTTGCTTACAAAAGATAAATTTAAGTAAATATAAATTATTTTGTATGTAATTTAGCTTATTTTTATATTGTTATTAGATTGTGCATTAGTGAAAGAAAATAGCAATATACCACCAGCAACAGTTAAGAGGCTTCCTCTTTATCTTCAATGTTTAGAACAAATAGATAATGAGACTAGTGGCATTTCATCAAAAAAACTTGCTGAAATTGCAAAAGTAAACGATGCGCAAGTGCGAAGAGACTTATCATACTTAGGAACCCTTGGAACGAGAGGGGTTGGGTACGATATTTCTACTTTGAGAAATCAACTTCAATTAGAACTTGGTCTAGTTGAGGGCTGGAGCGCCATTATTATAGGGGTTGGTAACCTTGGATCTGCTCTTGCACATTATGGAGGTTTTCAAGATAGAGGGTTTGGAGTTGTAGGCCTATTTGATGACGATCCAAAAAAAATAAATAAACAAATAGCTGGCCTTGTCGTAAAACCAATATCAGAAATGAAAAGTGTTTGCGAAAAATACAATGTTGCAATTGGTATCATTGCTACTCCTGGCAAAGTAGCCCAAGACATAGCAGATCAACTAATTCAATGTAATATAAAATCTATTCTAAATTTTGCACCAGTACTATTAAAAAATACTCCAGATGTTCAAATTAGGTCTGTTGACCTTTCTCAAGAATTACAAATATTAAGCTATTATCTCGACAGACCGGTTCTGAAAGCTGTAAAGTAATTTTATTTATTTTTTTCAATTTCTTTTGCTTTTGAAAGTCCCCACAAGATAATTTGATTTCTGGCCTCTTCACCCAAATCAATTGGAGTGAGAATTGTATTTATATTGAATTTTTTGTCAATAAAGATAGTTATTAGCTGAGTAGGAGTCTTTGTTTGTAGTTTAAATTCTTTTTCAAACTCATCAAACAAATCTTTTCTTAAATTTGCTTCTTCATCAGGAGTTAATTTAAGATTTAATTTGTTTAGGTATTTTATTGTTCCAACAACTAATGCATTAACAAAATCTTGAGTATTTGACATTATGAAAATATCTGAACAATAATTAATCCAATTGGTCCTGAAACAATCCCTATTCCTATGCGGTTAAATTCATTATCCAAAATGGTTTGTTTATGAGAAATTGAATTCATTAAACTTAAGTGACCAGAGTAGATAGTCGAAGACATTGCTAAGTTTTCACCGATTAATTTTGGAGGTGGATAGCCGACTTCCAATAATCTATCTGTTATCAGGTAACCATTGTTTGGATCTTTATGGCACCAGAATCCATTCAAGTACATATTTTGCGCATATTTGTCTGCAATGTCTGATAGAGTTTGTGAAAATTCTAAAGGATCGAGATTAGCATTTATTCTCTCAATGTTTACCAAATTAAAAAGTTCATCAACTTCATTTGATTTAGAAATTACCTTAATATTTTCAGTTGGAGGAATCTCCAAACAACCGGTATCTTCCAAAGAGATTGAAGTACTTCCAGTTAGCTCTTTAATTCTTGATGTTATTTTTAGTAAATCTGTACCTGTAATAACTTCTAGCGTTTGTTGTGGAACACCATCAGCATCTAAATAAAAAGAAACTAAATTTGATTCATTAATATTTTCTGATAAATATTTTGGAAGTGAAATTAAAGATAGAAGAGTAAAGAAAAAAGCAAGAACTATATTACTCAAAATTATGGAGGTTAAACTTCCAAGTAGTTTGCTACCAAAATCTTTTTTTGTATTCTCACGAAAAATTAAAGTTTGAAAAAATGAGCCGACAGTCAATATACTAATAAAGATAATTACTCCAGCAAAAATTTGAGAAGTTTGTTGGTTTGAATTTAGCCAACTACTTATATAAATTCCTATTTCAAAAGAATATGAAAAACTCAGATATATTGAAATTAAAAAGATAATTAAGTAATAAATTAATAATACTCCTCCTTTTTTCCATCCAAAATAGAGAAGATATATTATGAAAATATATATGAAAATGTCTAAGTAGTCTAAATTGTTTAGAAAAATTAATGTATTTTCAATATTTTCAACCATTTTTTAAAATTTTTTGCTTCTGCTATTGAAGAGTACACAAATTACGCTATTGTTGTAATACATTCCTACAAATATGTAGGAATTTTTTAATTTCAGTGACTGAAAGGAAATTATATATATGAAGAATCGCAAAGCTTTAGCTTTGATTGCGATTTTAGCACTAATTGCAACTGCCTGTGGTGGTAGTGATGGAGGTAGTGATGAAGCGGAAGTTACAACAACTGAAGCTCCAGCGACTACCGAAGCTCCAACAACTACAGCTGCTCCTGTTGCCTCAGATCCTTTAGTTCTTGGTACTCTTATGCCATTAACAGGTGATCTCGGCTTCTTAGGGCCTGGTATTGAATCAGGTGCAATTCTTGCTGTTAAGCAAATCAATGCTGCTGGTGGAATCAACGGACAAGATGTTGTCTGGGTACAAGGTGACTCAGGAACAGCTCCAGATGTTGCATCCGCTAGTTTAGCTACGCTTATTAGTGAAGGTGTTGCAGGAGTAATGGGTGCCGCTGCTAGTGGTATCTCTTTAGCTATTATGCAAACTGCTATTGATGCAGGTGTAGTAATGGTTTCTCCTTCAAATACATCACCACAATTTACAAAAGTAAAAAATGGTGGGTTTTACGCAAGAACAGCTCCTTCTGACCTTTTACAAGGTGCAGTTTTAGCTCAAGTACTTATTGATGACGGAGTGGAAACTCTCTCAATAATTTCAAGAGCAGACTCATATGGTAGAGGATTGGCAGAAGCTACTGCTGCTGCATTTGAAGATGCTGGCGGAGTTGTTAACACAATCGTTTATCACGACCAAAATGCTACAGAATTCTCTTCTGAAGTAACACAGGTTGGTAAGAATAGTTCCGATGCTATAGTTGGAATCTTATTCCCATCAACAGGTTGTGGAGTATTACAAGCTGCTTTTGAACAAGGAACTATCGAAACTCCATGGTATTTTACTGATGGTGTTCGTGGTGCAAATCTAAGTTCAGAATGTGGATTAGGTAATGCACTTGATGGTTACAAGGGTACAGCTCCAGGATCAACTGCCGGAGATGCATTAGATGCATTTACAGCTGCTTATCAAGCAGAATTTGGTGAAGATCCAGCTCCATATTCAGCTCAAGCTTATGATGCAATTATGATTATGGCATTATCTGCTGCCGCAAATGGAGTAACAGGTGCTGATATAGCATCAGGACTTGTTGAGGCATCTGGTGGTGGTACGCCGTGTATTGGAGTTGCTTGTCTAGCAGACGCAGCTGCAGGTGTAGATATCGATTACAAAGGTGCATCAGGAGATATAAATCTTGATGAACAAGGTGATCCTACAGCTAGCACTTATGATGTATGGCAAATCACTAGTGGTGATGAAGAAGAGGTTATTAAGTCAATAGACTTTGGATCTTAATTCAAGCTATTAAATTTAAAAAAGGCTCGATGCAAATCGGGCCTTTTTTATAACTTCCCTAAGTATAATTCAACTACTTTATCATCATTGAGTAAATCTTCACCAGACCCTGTGTAGGCGTTTCTACCCTGATCAAGGACATAACCCCTATCACAAAACTTCAAAGCTCTTTTTGCATTTTGTTCAACCAGGAGAATTGATACACCATTTTGGTTTATTAAATTTATATATTCAAAAACCTCATCTATCGCCTTCGGCGACAAACCTGCTGATGGTTCATCAAGTAAAATTACATTAGGTTTGGAAATTAGTGCTCTTCCTAATGCTAAAAGCTGTCTTTGACCACCTGACAAGTTGCCTGCTCTTTCTTTTTTTTTATCAAATAAAATATTGAACATATCATAAATTTCATTAAAAGAATCTTTGTGCCTCTCTTTTGCTGCCCAGTTTCCCATTTCCAAATTTTCCTCAATTGTTAGGCTCGGAAAAACATTTTGCACTTGTGGTACATAGCCAATTCCCATTTGTGCTAATTTATAACTTTTTATTTCCTTAAGCTCTGCTCCATTAAAATAAATTTTTCCACCAAAAATAGGTATAAGTCCAACGATTGCTTTAAGCAAAGTTGATTTACCTGCTCCATTAGGGCCAATTATTGAAACAATCTCCTTGTCTTTTAATACGAGATCAACACCTTGAAGTATGTTAAGACCTTTGACATATCCTGAAGCTAGGCCGTTTACTTCAATTATTGGGTTATTCATCTGAACTTCCTAAATATGCTTCAATAACTTTTTTATCAGATCTAACAAAATCTGGTTTCCCATCAGAAATTATTTTACCTTCAGCCATAACAACAACTCTGTCTGATATTTTCATCACTGCATTTATATTGTGTTCAACCATTAATATGTTTATACCTTTAGCGTTTAAATTAGAAATTATTTCAAGAATATTATCAGCCAATTTTGGATTTACACCAGCTAATGGTTCATCGAGAAGTAGTATTTCTGGATCTTTCATCAGTGACCTTCCTAATTCTAATAATTTTTTTTGACCACCTGAAAGTTCTCTTGCATAAGCATTTCTCATTTCATATAAATTTAGCATTTTCAAAATGTCATCAATTTTTTCAATTAAGTTTTCTTCATCTTTTCTTAATGAAGTTTTATTAACCAAAGAATTCAAAAAACCCTCATTTTTTATCGAACTTCCAGCAAATTGCATATTTTCATAAACTGTCATACGATCAAAAACTCTTGTTAATTGGAATGTTCTAACCATTCCTAGTCTGGCAAGCACATAAGAGTTTGTTTTTGAAACATTTTTGTTTTTAAAAAATATAGACCCTGAGTCAGCATCTTGAAATCTTGTAATTAAATCAAAAAAGGTTGTTTTTCCTGCTCCATTTGGTCCAATTAAACTAGTTATCTCGTTTGAATTTATTTGAAAATTTTCAACATTTACAGCTTCTAGACCACCAAAGCTTTTAGTAAGGGAGTTTACAGATAATATATTATTTGACATCTAATAAAAGTTCCTCTTTTTTTCCAAGTATCCCGCTTGGTCTAAATATCATAAATAACATTATTAGTAGACCAACAATAACAAACCTGACACCAGCTAATTGTTGTCCATCAGGAGATTCAAATAATAGCCTTGAAATGCTGTCTGTTCCTGCAATAATTACCCAAAATATAATAGCACCTAATGCTGGACCACCTAAGCTTCCTACCCCTCCTAAAATTAGAGCTGCCCAAATATAAAATGTGAGAACTGGAACAAATGTTGATGCTTGAACAGTTCCATAATTGAAAACTAAAAATATGCCTGAAAGTCCACCTATTGCAGCCCCAAGCATAAAACTTTGCAGTTTTAACCAAACTGCATTTTTTCCGAGAGCACGGACAGCATCTTCATCTTCTCTAACTGCTCTTAAAGCTCTACCCCAAGGTGATTTTTGAAGTCTCGATAAAATTATTATGACTAATACTATTGATATCCAGGTTAATATTGCAACCCAAAGTTGTGCAGATGAAACATCATACCTTGTACTAATTACATCAACAAAATTTGGTCTATAAACCTGGAGGGAGTCTGAAAATTGTATTATTCCATAAACGCCTCCCGTTAAGTTTTCAAAATCTCGGACTAATAATCTAAAGATCTCTGCCGCTGCAATAGTAACTATTGCAAGATAATCTCCTCTTAACCTTAAAGTTGGCAAACCAAGAAGCAACCCTAATAGAGCCGAAGCAATCAATCCAAAAATTATTGCTATTGGTAATGGTAGACCTGTACTTATTACTACACCCTCTCTTCCAAGAGAGTGAGGAATTAATAAAACCGTTGTGTATGCTCCTATTCCCATAAATGCTGCATGTCCAAAATTTAGCAAACCAGTCCATCCAAAATGAACGTTGATTCCAATTGCAGCTAATCCGTAAACTCCAGCGAATGTAATTAAATTTACAAATACTCTTGAACTTCCAGTGTCGTTGGAAGAAAATATATAAGCTATACAGCCCAATAAAAGTAGGGAAGCTGTGATGTACTTGTTCATGAAATTCTATCCTTTGTGCCAAAAATACCCTGAGGCCTGATAAGCAATATAAGTATCATTAAACCTAAAGCTAGTGCATTTTTTGCTTCAGTATGGCCATCCATAAACTCTAAACCAACACTTAGTTGAACGAGTACTCCTATTACAAAACCTCCAAACATTGCTCCAAAGGATGTTCCAATACCACCAAGCACAGTGCCAGCAAAAATTAGGAGAAGGATTAAAAATCCCATATTCCATCTAACATTATTTATCACTCCTTGAATAATTCCAGTGAAACCTGCGAGCATGCTTGAGAAAATCCATGTCACTAAAATAATGTTATCAGAATTGATTCCAGAAACACTTGCTAAATCTGAAGAGTCACGAACCGCTCTCATTGCCTTCCCTGTTTTTGTATAAGTCAAAAACAGACCAACCAATATCATGACAATAAATCCAAGAACTAACACCTGAACATTTCTGGGTGTAAGTTGAATTCCAAAATAATCTTCTCTTCTTTGAAGTTCTAGTATAAAAGATGATGGTTTAGCGGACGCAAAAAGAAGATATATATGTCTCAAGAAAATTGAAAGACCGATAGTAACCACAAGAACAGCAATATTACCAAAATTATTTTTTCTCAATGGACGAAATAAAAATATTTCTAATGAAGCTCCAAAAATTCCACATAAAATAATACTGATAACTATAGAACCAAAAAAATTTATCCCTATAGGAGAATATCTATCGAAAAATAAGAGGCTTGAATCAGGAGATGATGAGAAAAATAAAGTCATAACCGCACCAAGCGCAATTATTTCTCCATGTGCGAAGTTTACAATACGAGTAACGCCATAAAGAAGGGAGAGAGCTACTGACCCTAGTGCAATTATTACACCTAAAAGTAAGCCATTTCCTAATTGTTCAATCATAAAGTTTTACCCATCACTAAATATTACTTGTGAACCATCAATAATTTCAATTATTAAAGTATAAGGATTATCTGGTTGGTTTAAGTTTCCAACACTAGCTTTGAGCCAGCTTTCTGGAATTTCTGACTGACCTTTGACTAATATAGATAGTTCCTTTGAAACTGTAACTTCGTAATTTCCACTTAATACTAAATTTTTCAAGTTGAGATTTTTTCCTAAAAATATATCACCAGTTCCAGTCAATTTAGATGATTGTAATTCGATATTATCCAAATTAATAGTTGAATCTATAGAAAAAATATCTAACTCCCAAATATTTTTTTCACCTAATGAAACATCCCAACCCTTAACTTTTAATAAGTTACTAGTTGCCATTTCTCTAAATATTATAACTTTTGGCTCACCAACAACTGATTCGATTGTTTCTGGATAGCCTATGTTCCCCGGAAGATCAATTATGTCGGCTTTATATCCAAGCCCACTGTGAGTATTAAGATTTAGCTTGCCATCAAAATCAATATACAGTTTATAAATTTCATCAACACTTAAATCTTTGTTTTCAAAAAATCCATCAAACTGATATGTAGATAAAAACTTTGCATCGAATAAATGTCCTAATGAAAAAATAAGCACAATAATAATTAAAAAAGTTATAACAGTATTTCTAAAAATCTCGTAAAAATATGACCTTCTTAGAATTAGGGTCATTAGAATTGGTAATATTGTTATTGGCCAATAATCAAAATAATCCAAAAGTATTGATGGTCTCAAAAGTCCTAAAAAATATAAAGTCAGTTGAGATAAAAGAAGTAATGTCAGCGTAATTTTAATTATATTTTGATAATAATTCAATTTGAGCCGGAGAGGGGAGTTGAACCCCTGACCTGCCGCTTACAAGGCGGCTGCTCTACCACTGAGCTACTCCGGCGAATAGTTAAATATTAGCAAATATCAAAAATCATAAAATTAATTTTTTATAAATATATGTTGCATCGCTATGGCCGCAGCAACTGATACATTTAATGATTCTATGTCATCTGACATTGAGATTATTAGTACATTATCAAGCTTGTCCATAAGTCCATGACTAAGTCCTTTTTCTTCAGAACCTATAAAAAAAGCTAAATTTTGATTCCCTAAATCAAAATTCTCAATTTTGTCTTTTCCTTTCATATCCAGACCTATTGTCCAGACATTTAATAATTTAAATTTCTTTATCAGACTATAAATTGATTTGTATTCCAATACTTGTATTTTTTCTAATCCTCCAGAAGCAATCTTAAATGTCCTTTCACTCAGTCGAGCTGACCTTCTTTCTGGAATACACATAACATTGAATTCAAATGATGCAGCTGATCGAGCAATTGCCCCTAAATTATTTGTATCCTGAATATGATCGCAAACAATAAAATTAGTGCTTTTAAAGTTATTTAGATCTGTTTCTTTATATATTTTCTTTGGTATACAAACCGCCGCAACGTACTCTGAAGAATTATATTTCCAATCATTTTTAGTTTTGACATTTACAATCTTTATATTTTTTTGATTGGCGATATCTAATAGATTTTTGACTTTTTTCGATTCTAGATTTTTTTCTAAAGTTATAAGTTCTGTGACTCTATTGTTTTCAAGTGCAGAGATTACAGAATTGTAACCCTCAACTATTTTTCCAATACCATCCGACATTTTCACCATCATTTATGACTAATCCTATTTGTAACAAATCTTCTCTCATTATGTCAGCTTCAGCATATTTCTTTTCACTTCTCAAGTCTTCTCTAACTTTAATGAATTCAGTCATTGCAGATTCAATATCACTAAATTCAATATCATATTTTTCAAAAAATTCGGATAAAAGTTTATCCTCTATGATATCTTTTTTAGATGATTTAAGTTGAAATCCAAGAACTTCAAAGACATATTTGACTGTTTGTTTTATTTTTATTGTTTGTTCTTCATTTAAACTTGTTGTGTTTTTAATCACTTGAAAAATTTCTCCTAAAAGCTTTGGAGTATTCATATCATCATTCATACAGCTATTAAAAATATCAATAATTTTATCATCACTTAATTTGGCATTTACATCATTTGTAAATTCGGCTAAATTATTAAGAGTTTTTCTAGACTCCTCAAGAAGTTGCTCGTTAAATTCTTGTGGGCTCCTGTAGTGTGCTCTTAAAAAAAAGAATCGAACTGCCTCACCACCATATTCATCAATATATTCGTTAAGCAACTTTATATTTCCATCAGATTTAGACATTTTCTTTCCAGATAAATTTAACATACCGTTGTGTAGCCAATGATTTACAAATTTCTCATTTGTATCTACACCTTTGGATTGAGCAATTTCATTTTCGTGATGTGGAAAAATTAGATCAATACCTCCACAATGAAAGTCTATTGTCTGACCTAAAGTTTCACTAATCATTGTTGAACATTCAATATGCCACCCTGGTCGACCCTCTCCCCATGGTGATTTCCATGATGGTTCATCTAGTTTTGAAAATTTCCATAAAGCAAAATCTTCTGCCCTGTGTTTATCATCTTCCGTCTCAACTCGTGTTCCAGTTATTACCTCTTCTATACTTCTACCTGATAAATTCAGGTAATTTTCAAATTTTGACACATCGTAATAAACTCCAGAAGTTGTTACATAACCAAATCCATTATCAATTAATTGTTGAATATATTTAATAATTTCTGGAATATAAGCAGTTGCTCTTGGTTCAATGTCAGGAACAAGACAATTTAGATTTTCATGGGCTGAGACAAACTCATTCCAAACACTATTTCCTAGCTCACGATAGCTTATCTTTTTTTCTTGTGATTTTATTATTATTTTATCGTCGATATCTGTTACATTTCTTACAAATAAAACCGAATAATTTAAATACTTCAAATACCTTACAAAAAAATCAAAGACAACAGCGGACCTTCCGTGACCTAAGTGTGGAGATGATTGTACTGTTGGTCCACACAAATAAATCCTTACGTCATTTTTATTTACTTTTACATCTTCTAATTTTTTTGTGAGTGAATTATATAATTTAAGCATTGTCTAACAATAAGCTTACTATTGCTAACGAAGCTTTTTGGTCCCCTATTATTCCGTAATCATCTGCAGACTTTCCTTTAATATTTATTTTTTCTATAGGGATCATAAGTAATTTTGATAAATTTTCTTTAATCTTCAAAGCTTTATCTTTAACATTAAATTTTTGAGTAATAATTGTTATATCTACATTTGTTAATGTAAATTTTTCATATTCAATAACACGCAGTATCTCGTTTAAAATAATGGTGCTAGATATGTTTTCTGGTGTATTTTCATTTGATGGAAAATAATGACCAATGTCTTTCTTTCCAACTGCTCCTAAAAAAGCATCACAAAGTGCGTGAAGAAGAATGTCACCATCAGAATGACCTAAAAATCCATCCTCATTAAATTCAACGCCTCCAAGAGATAAAATTTCTTTTTCTGTGTGTTGGTGTAAATCCCATCCATTACCAATTAACATTTCAATAAGTTATTGAGATTATTAAAGACCGTCGTCAGGTTCTTCTTCAGGTAGATACTGATTAATTTTATCAATGGCAGCCTCTTCATCTATGTCTAATGCACATGCAATTTCGCTTGCTAAAGTAACCCTTGCTTTAGCAAGCATCCTTTTTAAAGCTGGAGATATACCTTTATTTATTTGAGCGTAGGACAAATCTCTTACAACTTCAGCTACTTGAATTACATCACCTGAAGTCATTTTTTCTGTAAGAACTTTGTACCACCTACTCCAATTAGTACCTGCCTCTTCAGGCTTCTCCTTAAATATCGGAAAGACTTTTCTAGAAACTGCATTTTTTGAAATTACTGGCCGTATTACCTCGTCAACTGACTCAACTGGAACCATTACCGTTAAACCATCAATTAATACTTCAATTTCAAAATACTGAATTCTTTTTGATTTAGGCTCACCATCAACAAATATTTCTACATTTTTATTAACTTTTCTTATCACTTTTGCCGCACCATGATGGGGGTGTACAACAAACTGATTTGGCTTATATTTGTCTTGAGATTTTTTTGCTTTAGTTGCCATTATTTAAAACAATAGTATAGATTTAAAACTATTTAGTTTCCATTAATATAGCTAAATCCAACATTTTTAAGTAATGTGTCAAAGTATTCCCTCAATTGATTAGCTCTATTTCTACCAATTCCATCAACTTCAAATAATTTTTCTGTTGGTGACGACAAAAGTTTTGGCAGGGATTTGAATTTAACAACTAAAGAATCGTGTAAATTTTCTGGAAGTCCAGGAAACCTTGCGAGAACTCTGTAGCCTTTAGGAGTAGATATATCATCCAGTGGCTGCATGTATAATAAATTGCCTAATGTTTGGATTGAATTTAACTCTTCGTATGTTAAATTTGAGATTTCTTCAACTGCTTTATTAATGTTTCTAAATTTTCTAGTCGGTAGGTGATCTTTTAAAACAAGATCAAGTGTCTGTCTTACTCCAGATTCTAGTGAATCAATTTGTATCATAACCAAACCAGAATCATCTCCTAAGTTGACTGCTTCAATTCTGACTTGTTCAGATAACCTACCAAGTAGCTCTCCTCTTTGAATTACTTCAAGGACTTGTTGATTAGTTAAGGAATTTTCAATTTCTAATTCTCCTAACTCAAACACTGCATCATCAAACCTTCTACGTGTTCTATCTATTGACTGTAATGATTCATTTACTCTTCCTAAGATAATTGAAGATTCCTCAAGTTCTTTTACAATTGTTCCATCAAATACTTTTATAATTCCCGATTCATCTGATACTGCTAAAACTTTTAAATTAGTTTGAACAGAAACACGGTTAGCAGTTCTATGTCTAGTACCAGTTTGATTTGTCTGTATTGTATCTGAAGGATTTAGATGTACATTTGCTTTCAAGATTTTTTCAACATTTTCATCAACAATTATTGCACCGTCCATTTTTGCTAGCTCACAAAGCATTTCAGGAGTAAAATTACAATTATTCAAGTTAATACCACCAGAAGAGATTTTTTCTAAAAGAGGTGAATTTCCAACAACAATTAAAGCCCCTGTTTTTTTATCAGCAATTAGATCTACGCCTTCTCTTAATGGCTCTCCAGGTATAAGTTGATTTTTTTTCATAATTTATTATTTTTTGTTTTATTATTTGAGTATTTTAATTATTCGAATGTTACTGTATTATTTTATTATTAATTCTTAAATCAAGGATCACATTGGAAAATATTACATGTAGAGGTTGTCAAGCAACTGTTGATAGAAGTCTTGAATTTTGTTCAAGCTGTGGTGAATGGTTGGGTATTAAATTAGAGGATATTAGTTCTGAAACCCCTAAAGAAAAGAACTCTGGAACCAAAAGAACTAGGGTTCCAAAAATTAAATGTGCTAATTGTGGAAACTTGAATCTGCCATCAATACGTAATTGTAAAGAGTGTAATGCTCCTTTGGTTAAGCCATTATCTACTTATGGAGCAACAAGCTTGCCAAATAGGAAAGAGGTGCCAGGAATTAGAGCTGTTTTTTTTCTTGCGATAATAGTACCTTTAATTGCTGGTGCTAGCTATTTCTACAACAACCAAATTGCGAGTGATGTACAAGAAGAAATAGAAATTATTGAACAAACAACATTGTTAACAACAACTACTACACCATTATCAAATCTCAAACCACAAGTTCCAATTGCATGTACTTCATCTAGTAGTTTTGATAGCACATTTACTTGTATAAATTTGTATGATGACTCAAACGCAATGTGGCAAGATAATAGTCTTCAATGTAAAGATGCCGTATTAGAGTTTACATTTAGTGATGAAATTTATTTCGAATTTATTGTTTTTCAAAATGCAGAAAAAAGTTCCTCATTTATTAGAAACTTTAAGGCAAGGGATATAAGGATAACAACTAATAACAATGATTTTATGGTCGAAAAAGAGTTAGAAAATGACAACTTTCAGCAATGGATTGACTTAAATACTAATGCTTCGCAAATAAATATATCGATAATAAGTGCTTACCCCGGTGAAGATTCAAATGGGCAAAATGCATTTAATGAGTGTGCAATACAAGAAATCAAGTTTTTTGGGAAAAATTAAAAAATGAAGATTTCAGACCTGTTATCAGATTACAAAAATATTGAAAAAGAAATAGTTAAACTAAATAAATATTTATACGACAATCCAGAACTTGGATATGAGGAAATAAAATCAAGTACTAAAATTAAAAGTTTTTTAAAAGAACACAAAATAGTCAATAATTTTAAAGAATTTAATGATATTCCAACGGCATTTGTCGGAAGTTTAAATAATAAAAAAGGAAAAAATATAGCAATTTGTATTGAGTACGACGCTTTACCAGAGATTGGACATGCCTGTGGTCACAATTTGATTACTTCCATGGGAGTCGGGGCAATGTATCTTCTTTCTAAATTCAAAGAGAAGCTAAATTCAGAAATTTTAATTGTTGGTTGTCCAGCAGAGGAAATAATACCTCTTACATTTGAAAATGGAGGAGGTGGAGGAAAAATAAAATTATTAAAGAAAGGTGTTTTTGATGACACAATTGCTGCAATGATGATTCATCCTGCTACAAGAAACGAAGTGGACCCTTTGATGATTGCAGTCAAACAAATCGATATCGAATTCATTGGTAAATCTGCACATGCATCAGGATCACCATACGTAGGTAGAAATGCGTTAGATGCACAGATCCTTTCTTATAATGCGATTAGCGTTTTAAGACAGCAATTAAAATCTACAGAAAAAATTCATGGAATAATTACCAGTGGTGGTGTTTCACCAAATATAATTCCTGATTACACACGATCAAGTTGGATGATTAGAGCACAAAAGACATCGGAATTAAAAAAGTTAGAAAAAAAAGTAATAAACTGTTTTGAAAGTGCTGGCAAATCAACGGGTTGTGAAATAAATATGATTGAAGGAAATGGAACTTACGAAAATCTTGTTACAGATAAAAAATTAGCAAACATATTTATAAAAAAATCCGAAGAATTATCAATAGATATGAAAACAAATGAATATTATGACCAATCAAAAAATGGATCTACAGATTTTGGTAATATTTCAAAACAGATTCCTTCGCTGCATGCTTTTTTGGCTGTTGTGCCAGATGATGGGAAAATAGTTAATCACCAACCAGAATTTACAGAAGCTACTATTAAACCAGCTGCTATTGAGGCAATTAAAAATGGGAGTGTTTTATTGGCTTCAACTGTTTTGGAATTAGATAGTCTTTAAGTACTATTCCTCAAAATAACCAATTGCAGTTGTCTCGATACCTCCTCTTTTTGATTGTTCATTTATAACTTTTACCCATTTTGGTTGAAGAGTCTTAAATATTTTTTCAGCAATTTCACTCGCTAAAGCTTCACAGAAATGACCCTCTTCTCTAAAAGTCCAAAGGTATAACTTTAAAGATTTTGACTCTAAACAAAGACTGTTTGGTTCGTACTCAATAGTCAGCTTTCCAAAATCTGGTTGACCAGTAATTGGGCATAGACTTGTTAATTCATCTGTATAGAACTTTACCGTTGTAATGTTTTTGGGAGCAGGAAACGTTTCAAGATTATCTACCGGTTCTGTAATTTTTGTCCTTAGAGCTGATAGATTTTTTGTATATTCTGGATTTTCTTTCATTATATGATTTTATCAAAATTCATAAATTTAATTACTAAAAACTACATCAAAACTATTCTTAATTAATTTCGCTTTATCATTTGAACCCATATTCAATTTTTCACTTGCAATATTAAACTCATTTAATAATGAGGTTTTTGCCATCAGTCGATTGTCAGTATTTAAAGTTACTTTAAATCCTCCATTTAATAATTTTATTGCCGGATGGTTATCAATTGTAACTTCGCTTGCTCCAGATTTTATATTAGATGAAATACATATTTCTAGCGGAATTTGATTTTCAAGTACATATTCCGCAATTCTTCCATTTGGAATAAATTTATCATTAATTTCCTTACATCCGTATATTATTTGCCATCCATGACCAACTCTATCTGCTTTACAATCAAAAATTGCCTGCTCGATATATGATATATCCGCTGCTTCACCTGCGTGAATAGTTAATCCAAGACCTGCTTTTTTAATTAACATGCAAGCATCTAAGTGTAATTTTGGAGGGTAATTGTATTCTGGACCGGCTAAATCAAACCCGACAACCTTAATGTCTGTCGAATCAATGGCTAGCTTTGCAACATCTAAGGAATTATTATGCTGTCTCATCGCACAAAGAATTAAATTAAACTTACCTCCGAAATCTTTCTCACCTTGAATGAGGCCATTACTTGCTGCTTTGACTATATCTTTTAATGACAAGTTGTCATTTTGATGTTGAAAAGGTGCAAATCGTAATTCCCCATAAATAACATTTTCACTTCTTAGATCCATTACAGCCTCATAAGCTATACGTTCAATATTTTCAAAATTTTGCATAAGTGAGATTGTAAGTTCAAATTTTTTAAACACTTGATTATTCTTTGATGAGATATTTTCAAAAAACCAGTCTTTCAATTCTTGTTCATTATCAACTGGTAAACTAACTCCATCTTTTTTTGCCAGTTCTATAATCGTCGAAGGCCTTAAACCTCCGTCAAGGTGATCATGTAACAATGAGAATTCAGTATTTATGAAAATTCTCCGTCTTTTATTCTTTCTCTAAAATTGCTTTTAATTAATAATCTATCAAGTACTTCATTTGCTTCATTAATAATTTTATATTTGTCAGCATTAAGAAATTCTTTATCTCTGATTATTTCTTTACCATCAATTATTACATCATTTACTTCTCTTGCAGAAGCAGACAATACAACGTTATTTACTAAGTCATGTAGTGGTTGCATTTTCTCATTCGATAAATCAATGGAAATAAAATCAGCATAAGAACCAACTTCCATAGGTGACATGTCAGAATTTAAATTAAGTTTTTGAAAATTTTGATTTGTCGAAATATCAAAGATTTGTTTTGGTGACATCTTTGTATCTAAATTTTTTGAATTATTTATGTACAGTGCAATACGAGACTCTTCAATCATATCATAATCATCATTTCCACCGGAGCAGTCGGTACCAATTCCCCAAACTCCATCTAAGTTTATAATTTTATTTGTATCCATTAATTTTCCACCAAGTGCATGAGTTGATGGACAGAATATTGGATATGCACCACTCTGAACTAAAATATCAATATCACCATCTTCAACAACATTGCAATGAGCAGCTATTACATTTTTGTCTAAAAATCCTATTTTTTTTGCATGCTTAATTGGAGATAATCCAAAATTTTTCTTTGTATAATCATATTCAATTTTTGTCTGCGAAAGATGGATGTGTATCGGTAAATTGTTTGACTCGGCAATGTCCTTGAGATACATCAGAATTTTTGGGTTCGTTGTGTCAGTTGCGTGTGGAGCTAACGTCGGGTGAATCAAGGGTTCATGAATAAAATTTTTTATAAATGACTCAGCCATAGATATTTGTTCATCCCCAAGCCATGGACCATATTCAGTCATAACGGTATGTCCTATAAAACCTCTTATACCCATTTCAATAGCTGCTGTTGCTACTCCTTCAGAAAAAAAATAATGATCATTAATTGATGTTGTACCTGAGGATAAACAATCAAGAATTCCTAGTTTTGATAATTTAATCACATCATCTTCATTTAAATGTGGTTCGATCCCCCACATAACATCATAAAGGGCACTAGCAGTAGAATGCCCAAGTCCTTTTACACTTACTAAACCAACGTGTGTATGAGCATTTACAAAACCTGGCATGATTGCAACGTTTCCAAGATCAATAACCTCAGAATCATTAACTGGTTCGTTGGTTAAATTTGTAATTATATTATCTGTTATCTCAATAAAAAAATTTTCGAGTATCGTTTCACTATTTTGAATTACGTATTTTGCCTTATAATTTTTTTGCAAATTTATTCTTTGCTCTCAATAGGTACTTTTCTTACTCTATAAATCTGACGAACCCCAATAAGTACCAATATAATTACAGTTAATGCATAGGGAATCATTAATATCAGTCTTGAATCGAGCTCGTAAACTCCTTGTAATCTAATTCCAATTGCATCACCTAATCCAAAAAATATACTTGCACCAAATGTTCCAAGAGGTGTATTGTTCCCAAATGAAGAAGCAACTAGACCTATATATCCTTTTCCAGCTGACATTCCTTCAGTAAATAAAGTCATGTTTTCAAGTGATAAAAATGTACCACCAATACCTGCTAATACCCCTGAAAAAATTACCGTTAACCATTTCATTCTTAATGTGTTGATACCTGCATCTTCTGCAGCTTCAGGATTTTCACCTGTAGCTCTAATAGCTGTACCAAGTCTTGTACGATAATATACAAAATACAAGACCACAGCTAAGAAGAATACTAAATAAATAGAAGGGGTGTAACCAGATAAAAATTGTTCCAATCTTGTATCTTTTAAAAATCCAATTTCTATAGGATCTATACCTTGAATAGATGGGTCAGAAAAAAACCCTCTTCGTTTAAATAATGTTTCGAGCAAGTATCGTGTACCTGCAATTGCAAAAATATTTATAGCTAGACCAGCCAACACCTCATCAGCACCTAGGTTGTATGATAATACTCCAAACAAGACAGCTGTAAGAACTCCTGCTAAAACACCACATATAAATCCAGTAAGTGCACTTCCAGAATAATAACTAGCTGCGATGCCGATAAAAGCAGCATTAAGCATCTTGCCCTCTAAACCAATATTTAGTACCCCTGCAGCTGAGCACATTGCCGCACCAAAACCAATTAATGCAATTGGGGTAGCGCTTCTAATTAAGCTTCTAAATAATGAAATATCAAATATTTCAAACCATTCCATTATTTCACCTTTCTAGAGAAAAAATTATCTAATTTTTGAATGATTTTAAATCTCTCTAACGAATTGACTAATTTTTGAGAACTTACAAAAAATATTAGGATAGCAATTAAAATCACTACAATTTCTCTTGATACTTCTGTTTTATAGTCGACAAATAAGCCACCATTTTTAAATGCTGCAAAGAATAATGAAGAAATAAGTCCTCCCAATGGTTCAAGTTTTCCAATAATTGCTATTAATATTCCATCAAAACCTTGATTAAAGTTCATTTCTTGATAAAAGTTTCTCGTGTTTCCCAGAACTTCGAGTCCACCAGCTAGTCCACCTATTGCACCTGAAATCAACATTCCAGTAATTGCAGATCTATTTGAAGGTATCCCTAAATACGTACTATATCTTGATGGATAAAATCCTACGAGTCCATCTCCACCAGATCTTAACTCGTAACCAAACGTTGTTTTATTGAGGACAAAATATGTTAAGAATGCAACAAAAACAGCAATGAAGAATCCAGTATTAAATTGTGAATTTGGAAAATATTGTGTTAGTTCTGCTGTTTCCAAAATTCTTGGAGTCGTAGGTGCTATTGGTGCTTCTCTAAATGGACCATTACACATATATGATACAAAAAGTACAGCAACAAAATTTAAAATTATCGTCGATATAATTTCACTTACCCCAGCATATACTCTTAATAGTGCTGGAAGTAACATCCATAGACTTCCAACAGCCATGGCAACAAGCATACATACTACAACATGAGTGTACTCACCAAGAGTTGTAAACCGATAGCCAGCCCATGCTGCGTAAAGAGCTCCAACATACATTGACCCATTAATTCCAATATTGAACATTCCTACTCTAAATGAAATCACCGTAGCTACAGATGTTAAAATATATGGCGTAGCAATATTTAAAGTATTCAAAATATTCCTTTGACCAACAAAAGCACCTTCATAGAAAAGTTTTGCAATATCTAATGGAATAAATCCTGTTATGGTCAATATTGCATACGCAATGCCTGCAGTAATAAATAAACCTGCAAAAAGTATCAATACATCTTTAAATGAGAATTTTTCCATATTTATCTAATCCTTAATTCCAGCCATATATAAACCCATTTGTTGATAATCAACTTCTTTTGGATTTACCCATTCAACAAAATTACCCTCATATAAAATGCCTACTCTATCTGCAACTGATAAAACTTCATCCAACTCTGCAGAAACAAGTAATACGGCTTTATCAGAGTCTCTTATGTCAACAATCTGTTTATGTATAGCTTCAATATTTCCAATATCTACTCCTCTTGTTGGCTGAGAAGCTATAGTCAAAACTGGCTCTTCAGATAGTTCTCTAGCTACAACTATTTTTTGCTGATTACCACCAGATAATGAACCTGCTTTAACTGTAACTCCGGGTGATCTTATATCGAAAGAATCTTTTAGATTGTTGCTATGTTTAATAATATTCTTCATACTTACAATCCCACCTCTTGATAATGGTTTTCTGAAGTATGATGTACCAATTAAATTTTCCCAAATGTCCAGTTGTTTATTTAAACCTGTATTCGAACGATCTTCTGGTATATGTGCAATGCCTGCTCTTCTTCGCTCTCTAGGTGAAAGTTTCTCAATACTTTTACCTTCAAAAATTATTTGGCCTCTGCTGGTATCTCTTAGTCCAGTGAGAGCCTCGACAAGTTCTGATTGACCATTGCCCTCAACTCCTGCAATCCCTACTATTTCTCCTTTGGAAACAGAAAAATTAACTCCTTTGACGGCAATTAGCCCTCTAGCATCATGAACCCATAAATCTTTAATTTCAAGTACAACATCAGTTGGTTTTGCTTCTTTTTTTTCAACTTGAAGAAAGACTTCTCTACCAACCATTTGATTTGCTAGCTCTTTTACTGATGTCTCATTTGTGTTAGATACTCCCTGAACTTCTCCATCTCTCATCACTGTAACCCTGTCTGAAACCTCCATTACTTCTCGTAACTTATGAGTTATAAAGATGATTGTTTTTCCTTCGTCAACTAATGTCCTTATAACCTTAAATAATTCATCAGTCTCCTGAGGTGTTAAAACTGCAGTAGGCTCATCTAAAATTAAAATATCAGCACTTCTGTATAGCGATTTCAATATTTCTGCTCTTTGTTGAATGCCTACTGAAGCGTCTATCATTCTAAGATTTGGGTCAACATCTAATCCATATTTCTCGGATATTGATGATACATCTTGATTTAACTTCTCCCAATTAATTAAACCATTTGAATTTCTTGGTTCTTGGCCTAAACCAATATTTTCAGCTGCAGTAAATGAAGGTACTAAGTGAAATTCTTGATGAACCATTC
>CACMQN010000008.1 GCA_902615855.1 uncultured Candidatus Actinomarina sp. | reverse complement strand
ACTGCAAGAACAATAATTGAAGCTGTTGCTTTTTCATGTGGCTTTTTACTGGGCGGGAAAATAGGAATTGCCTCAATAATTATTGTATTTTCAGTTGGAAGAGTCGTTCAGTATTTTATTCCATTTTTTGATTTGAGAAAAAAATAATATAAATTCATTTCTAAAATTCATTATTATAAACTGAGCTTATGAACCCCGTAAGTTTTGGAACAAAATTAAAAACATTTTTTATGTTTCCGTTATTCCTAATTTTATTTAGCTTTTTAATAATTCTTATAATTCTTACGGTCTTTATTCCAAATGGAAAGTTATTAGCTACAAAATATTACAAATTTTTTGGATGGCTGGGATTAAGAATGGTTGGGATTAATTTAACCGTTTCTGGTTTAGAAAATATTGATACCAATAAAAGTTACGTTGTAATTTCTAATCACCCATCTACTCTAGATATATTTACCCACATTTATGGGTTACCAATATCTGTAAGATTCCTAACTAAAACTGAACTTTTCCGTATTCCTTTCTTTAGTAGAGTATTAAAAATTCTGGGTCTTCCAAGAATTGATAGAGGCAGTTCATCACTAGATCTTGATAAAATTAATAATTCGATACAAAGTGTTATAGATGATGGTAATTCAATAATGATATTTCCAGAAGGAAAAAGAAGTAATCAAAAAAATCTTTTGGAATTTAAAAAAGGAGCTGCACATATAGCTAAAAAATTCGATCTATCGGTGTTACCAGTTGTTACACACAACGCCCATGAATTGATGATTAAAGGTAAGGTATGGTTTTTATCTGGTGATATACATTTGGATGTTTTGAGACCTATTGACGATGTACATAAGTATGAAGTTGATGAATTAACAAATATATTTTTTGAAAAGATAAATGAGGTTTTAACTACTAAGAAATGATTTTATATAATCGTAGAAGTCTTTACTTATTGAATCATTAGTTAGTAAATTGTCAACTTTATGTTCCTCATTAAATAAATAAAAATTTTCGTATACATTTAATCCATAATTGCTAAGTTGAGCACCTAGTAAATCAAATGCATTCTTTGCATTATTGCCCTTACCATCAACTGAGCTGATGATTGCAACATCCTTATTTTTAAACAATTCATTGTAGGAGTAGTTATCAAAACTTATTGAAAGCCAATCGAGTAAATTTTTCAAATGAGATACATAACCACCATTGAAAACAGGACTAAATATTATTATTTTAGAAGCTTCAATTAAATCATCTCTTACTTTTATGACATATTCAGGTTGTTCATCATTGTAATCTCTTAGAAAAGGAACATTTTCATAAAAATCATCATATAGATTACAAGATATATCTAATTCACTTAGGTAGCTGTTAACAATACCTGCTGCTTTATTATTTTTTGATTCTGGTCTTGTTCCAGCCGATAAAAGCAAAATTTTTGACATAGGTTAATTATGTTATAAGATACTTTTTATATGGATAGTAATGTTGAAAATTTTGCAAACCTAGACATAAGAGTTGGTAAAATTTTATCAGCTGAAGTTTTTGTGGAGGCAAAAAAACCAGCCTATATTTTAAAAATTAATTTTGGAAATGACATAGGTATTAAAAAAACAAGTGCTCAAATTACAAATTATGAATTAGATGAACTGATTGGAATTAGATGTATTGGAGTAATCAATCTTGGTGAAAAACAAATTGGTCCGATAATTAGTCAATGTTTAATTCTCGGATCAACAAACGACAATGGGGATGTTTTACTCCTTCAACCAAGTCCAGAAGCAGATTTAGGTGACAAAGTTTCTTAACTAACTATAGAGTCAAACTTTTCAACATTAAAAGTACCAACTCTTTTATAAATTTTTTCTCCATATTTGTCTACAAGGACATATGTTGGTGTGTATTTGAGATTATATTTTTCAATGGTCTCAAGATAATCTTTTTTTGAAGCATTTACTGACACAATTGGTATATCTTCATGCTTTTTTTTGAATTCATTAACTATGAATTTTGAAGCAGTACAACCCAGTCAGTAGTCAGAATAAAATTCAATGATTGTATATTCAAAGTTTGAAAAATTATGATTATCCACGACTAAACCTCGCTTTGAATTAAACAAATATAATCCAAAAAAAGAACCTATTACAAAAAAACTTAAAATGTAAAGCACAGAAGATGGCTCAAATGCAACAAAAAATATTACTAAACCAAATATCCACCCTAAGGGTAAATAAATTAGACTGTATCTATTGATAAACTTTAAAAGAATTTTTTTCATATATTTACATTCTTTTCACAAATTATACTTTAATTATGGATCTGATTAGTAAACTCAGAGATAATGGTAATCGTATTACCGAGTCAAGAAGTACAATTTGTAAAATTCTTGAGGAAGCAGGTCATGAACATTTTACAGCAGATGAATTATACAAACTTGCCTTAAACAGAGTTCAAGACATTGATTTAGCGACCGTATATAGAACACTAGAAATTCTTGAGTCATTAGATCTTGTAGAGCATTCACACCAGCAGCATGGCTCAGGAATTTATTATCTTAAAAACCAAGAAAGAACTGCTCATATAGTTTGTAACAGTTGTAAAAAGATAAAAGACATTTCAAAAAACGTCATCAACTCTGTCGAAAAAATTATTGCAAAAGAATCAAATTTTAATTTAATTGACAATCATTTCGTATATGTGGGAGTTTGTAATAAATGTAAATAACTATTTTTATTGCAAATTGATTGCATTAAAATATTGTCATGTATCCTACAAGCCACCAGCATCATTTATCAATTCATGAAAATTCTGAATTAAAGAATATTAAGCCCCAGCAAAAAGTATTAGGTTGCTTTTTGATTGTTTTGTCTATTGCGTTTTCTGATGTAAGAGATTTATTTCAAATATTCTTGCATATATTTTTAGTTTTTTATATTTTATCACTGACAAAAATTCCTACTAAAACCTATTTAAAGAGATTAACTTTAGATATACCTTTTATTTTATTTGCATTATTCCTTCCATTCCTTAGCAGTGAGAATAATGACAAAATATTTGAAATTTTTTCATTTAATATCTATCAAACAGGTGTAAATGATATGTTTACAATTTTGTTCAAAGCAACTTTAGGTCTGACAGTTGGAATAATTCTCACAGGAGTAACTTCAAGCATGGAAATAATTTATGGTCTCCAAAAATTAAAAATTCCAAATATCATTATTGCGATCATGTCCTTCACGATACGATATATTGATGTATTCATTGATGAGTTCAAACGAGTTAAAATTTCAATGGCATCAAGGGGGTATGTTGAAAAAGGTTTAAAAACCTTAATACCTATTGCATTTGCATCTGGAGCCCTATTAATTCGAGGATATGAAAGAGGTGAAAGAGTTTATTTATCCATGATATCAAGAGGGTTCAATGGAAATATAGATTTCAAATCTCAAAATTACGAAATTTCTAATAAATTTAACTTTTGTGTAATTTTATCGATCATAACTTTATTGTTGGACAAGATACTATGACTAAATATTTAGAAGTTAATAATTTAAGTTATTCCTATCCAGACGGTCACGAAGCGTTAAAAAATATCAGCTTTGATCTGGACAAGAAAGAGTCGTTAGCAATCTTAGGGCCTAACGGTGCAGGAAAAACTACTTTAATTCTTCACTTAAATGGGATTTTAGGAAATTTAGGTAAAGAAATAAAAGTAAGTAATCTTGAATACACAGACGAAAACATCGCAGATATTAGAAAAACTGTGGGTGTAGTTTTTCAAGATCCTGATGATCAATTATTTATGCCAACAGTTATCGAAGATGTTATGTTTGGACCAAAAAATTTTGGATACAATGAAACTGAATCTGAAAAACTTGCTATTAATGCGCTGCAACAAGTAAATATGAGTGATTTCTTAGATAGACCACCACACCACTTAAGTTATGGACAAAAACGTAAAGTTGCTATTGCAAGTGTCTTGGCATCAAAACCAAAATTATTAGTTCTTGATGAGCCAGGATCTAATCTTGATCCATCATCTCGTAGGGAGTTAATTGAAATACTCAATAATCTAGAAGTATCAAAAATTCTTGTGACTCATGACTTACCAATGGCATTAGAAATCTGTGAAAGAAGTATTGTTTTAAATGATGGAAAAGTAACTCGTGATGACAATACATTAAAGATATTAAAAGATGAAATTTTTATGAAAAATAATAGATTAGAGCTTCCATATGGATTTGCATTTCATCATTTAGGTGAAGAATAAGAATTATCCTTTACAAATGAAACAATCTTCTGTCTAGCCTCTTGGGCTTCTTGAATTGGAAAAAATTGCCATCCATGCCATAAATTTTCCCATGTTTGTAACTCATGAGGAATATTATTCTTTTCTAACTTTTTACAAAACTCAATTGCGTCATTATATAGAAGTTCATCAGAACAAACTTGGATAAGAGTATTTGGAAATGTTTTAATCTCTGCAAAAACTGGAGACAGAATTGGATTTGTAACTCCATATTCTCCAGCATAATATTCGCCAAGATTTTTAACACCATCTATTGCTAACAAGATATCTTTGTTTTTAAGATATTTTCTATCTTTATTCTCATCTGATAAATCTAACCAGGGTGACATTAGAATTAATTTATCAGGGCTCATATCAAATGTTTTATCAACCAATATACCGGTAGCTAGTCCACCTCCTGCTGAGTCTCCCATCCAAATTGTTTGTTTACTGGTCTCAATTTTACTTATGATTTCAACAGCTTTTTTTGCATCTTCGTGTGCTGCAGGAAATATAAATTCTGGAGTTAATGAGTATTCAAAGTAATACATTGGAATCTGAAGCTCATAAGTAAATTGAGAAACAATATTTTTGTATGCAGTAATGCTTCCGTTGTAATACCCACCTCCATGAAAATAAATCCCGAAAGTATCCTCCTGAGCATTGTTAGGAGTAAATTTATAAATATCCATCTCACTGGTAGTAACTTTTTCAAGATGAACATTGTCATTAAATTCATTTAATCTTGAACCTGTATAGTCATAGCCTATTCTGGCAGTCCTGGCGAAATCAATTCTATCTTGAAACGTCTGTTGACTTTTTGGTTTATTTAGTAGAACTTTGTCTTTTAACTTTCTGATTGGAAGAATATTTTTATAAAGTTGTGTTCTTAATCCAACGGGAAGGCTTGGAATATAATCAAGCGTAAACTTTTCCAATATTTTTAATAATATATTTATCACATATCAATTATACAATTTTTCAAGAATGAATAAATACCTATAATAGTTTCTATGCAAGAAGTAAATGGTTCAATTGCAATACTTGGTTCTGGAGAAACAAGTCCTAATTTAGTTTCTGTGCATAGAAATTTGATAAATAAAATTGATGGTGAAGTTATTGCTTCCTTAATAGATACGCCTTTTGGATTTCAAGAAAATGCTGATCAGTTAGTTGATAAATTGATTGAATTTTATGATGTAAGTCTAAATTTAGAAATAAACTTGGCTAGTTTTAGAAATAAAAAGTATTTTAAATCGGTTGAATACTTTGAGTTTATAAAAAAAATTCAAAGTTCAAATTTTATATTTTCAGGACCAGGTAGTCCAAGCTACGCCACAAAAAATTGGATAGATACAGATGTACCAGAAATTTTTAAGGAGAGACTTTGCTCTGGAAGTAGCTTAATATTTGCCAGTGCAGCAGCATCAACTTTAGGTATTAGAACAATTCCAGTCTATGAAATATACAAGGTTGGGATTGACCCCTACTGGGAGAAAGGTATAAATCTTCTTGAAGTTTTTGATATTGATTGTGTAGTTGTTCCACACTTTAATAATAAAGAAGGTGGAAACCATGACACAAGCATAAGTTATCTTGGTGCTAAAAGAATGGAAATTCTACAAGAGATTCAACCAACTAATATATTAGGTATTGATGAGCATACAGCTCTAATAATTGATGCAAAAGAAAACCTTTTTGAAGTTGAAGGGTTAGGACAAGTCACTGTCATTAATCAAAATGAAACTCAAAACTTTAAGAATGGAGAAAAATATAGTTTAGATGATCTCAGAAAGTTATTAGAAAATACTGAAACAAAATCAATTAAAGAAAGTGCTGACAATGATCAAAATTCTCAAGATGAACAAATTGAAGATGTTTTAAGAAAAGAAATAGCTGAATTAAGAATGGAAATTGAAAAGAATAATAAAAATTCAGAAAATATAAATAATTTAATCAATAAGTTAATAACTTACCGTATAGAACTTAGATCATCACAAAAATATGAAGAATCAGATATCGTCAGAGATTTTCTTACAGAATCAAATATAGAAATTGAGGATGATAGGAATTCTTCTAGCTGGAAGTTTAAAGATTAATTGATCCGTATTCACCCAAAATTTTAAATTCTTTGGCTACTTGGCTAAGATTATCCATTAAAAGTTGGTCAATTTTTTTGTCAGTATTCTGATAATCTACGTAAAACTTGTATTCCCAAGGAGACCCCAGAATTGGTCTTGATTCTAATTTTATAAGATTTAATTTTAGGACATCGAAGACAGTTAAAGCCTTAAGTAAGGAACCAGGCTCATCGGCTGCTACAAGAATTGCAGAGCGAATATTTTTTTCTTCAGAAATTTCAAGTGATTTTTTTCCTGTCAAAAAAAATCTTGTGTAATTTTCTTCGTGATTAGATATATTTTTCTCAATTATTGTAAACCTTTCATCATTAGCAAAATGATCACCTGCTATAGCCCCAATATCAATTGATTTAGTCTCTAATAAGCTAATTACACTTCCTGCAGTATCAAACACTGGTTGTAGTTCAACATCTAAATCATTTAAAAATTTACTACATTGTTGGAGTGCTTGTGGATGAGATATAACTTTTTTTATATTATCTTTTTTTGTTCCTTTAATACCAATTAGGGCATGGTTTATCTTCTTTTTTATCTCTAAATATATTTCTAAATTGTGTTCAATTAAACTTTCATAAGCTTCTATTACTGTTCCAACAAGAGAATTTTCAACTGGCAAAAGCCCAAATCCTTCTTGAGTCGTATTTTTAGAGACCTCCTGAAAGGTTCTGCAAGAGACTAATTCGTAATCTGGAAATAATTCTAATAATATAGATTCAGAGTATGAGCCTTTTGATCCCTGGTAAAAAATTTTTTCATTTTTCATTTATATAATCAATTCCTTTTTTGTAACCATCAATACCTAAACCTACAAATGACTCTTCACATACATCGTGAATTATATTTGTTTTTCTAAAGTTTTCCCTCTTTCTAATATCTGTCATATGTACTTCCACGATTGGTAAATTTAGAAGTAGTAATGAATCTCTTATTGCCACACTTGTGTGAGTATATCCACCAGGATTAATTATCAAACCGTCAATCGTTTTATCATTGAAAATGTTTTGAATAAAATCACAGATTTCTCCTTCATGATTAGATTGATAAAAAATTAATTTATCCTGATTGTTCGTGTAGTCTTCAAGTTCAGAAATTAATTCACTATAAGTAGTTGTTCCATATTTATCAATTTCTCTTTGCCCAAGAAAATTTAAATTTGGACCATTGATGATTACAATTTTACCCATTAATTAAAACCTCCAAAAGATCGTTTACGTGTAAATCAATCAAAATAGGTTTCTCAATATCTTGTATTAATACGAATTTAATTATGTCATTTGATACTTTCTTATCATTTGAAATTATCTCTTTTAGATAATTGTTGTCATTTGAAAATTTATAATCTGTTTTTAGTGATTTTTTATTCAAAAAATCTTCAAACTGATGTTTCACATTATTATCAAGATGGTACTTTGTCTCAGCTATTTCAAGGCCTTTAAGAATTCCAATAGCTACAGCTTGTCCATGGGAAACACTGTAATCCGAATCTTTTTCAATTAGGTGTCCTATTGTATGTCCTAAATTTAGAAACATTCTTTCATTACTTTCTTCAATATCATTGTGTAATATATTATTTTTGACTTTTACACTTTTTTTTATTATTTCATCAATATTTTTCATAAAATCCTCAACATATATCAAATCAAGTATTGCTCTATCCCCTAAAAAGCCAGCCTTTATGGATTCAATTATTCCATTATTAAGTTCATTTTCAGAAAGTGAATCTAAAAATTCTGAGCAAATCAATATTTTTTCTGGAATAAAGAAGGTTCCAATCTGATTTTTACCATATTCGTTGTTAAAACCATTCTTACCTCCATGAGCTGCATCTACCATCCCAAGCAACGTTGAAGGTATTAAACATAGTTTTGCACCACGTTTGAATGTACTAGTTGCAAAACCCACTAAATCAGTGAGTACACCTCCACCAATCCCAATAACTTTAGAATTTCTATCTAAAGATTGATCAAACATAATTGCCCAGAGCTTTTGTATAGTCTCTAAGCCCTTGGTTGATTCATTTATATCAATTTCAAAAATATTTAAATTCTCATCTAGGTTGAGAATTGATGAAAGATTAGAGTCAAGAAATACCACATGATTATCAGTATTTATATAATTTTTTAGATCCATATATAGATCATTAAAGTTATTTGAGTAATCTATTTCAGATAACTTCATTTTTTAACCACGTATTTTGAATAATTGTTTCCGCTATTATTTTCTCTTTTTTATTTTTGATATCGATAATATGTTTTGACTGGTTATATAAATTTTCACGCAATCTAAAAAGTTCTGATATCTCATCTTTACCTTTTTTTACAAGCGGACGCTCTGAATTTGAAATTCTTTTCCATAAATTTTCAAATGTATCTTTTAGATAAAAACTAAGTTCTGAATTTTTGACTTCATCCAGAATATTTGAGACTTCAAGAGAGCCTCCTCCAAGAGCAATTACGGTATCGTTATCTGGCAATGCTTGAAAAGTTTCAAGTTCAATATTACGAAAATATTCTTCACCTTTTGTTTGAAAAATTTTATTTATACTTCCATATTTTTTTTCAATATTTTCATCTAGGTCAATTGTATTTGCATTTACTATCTGTTTTATTTTTTTGAGAATCGATGTTTTACCAGAACCCATGAAGCCAACTAAATAAATATTATTCTGTTTCATAGTTCATTTTCCAAGTCTGATTGTCCATGTCAAAATCATCAACATTCAATTTTGAAATACTATTAAAGTTTTTTACAATTTCTTTTTTGCTGTCCCCTCCAGTTTTAATTAATAAGTTTCTTAAAATTTCAAATGCCATTGCGCTTTCGAAAATTGGGACAGCCCTTGGTACCGCACATGTATCAGAACGTTCGTAAACTGTCTCTGTTTCCTCCTTTGATGATAAATTTACGCTCTTTATCGGAGTTAACGTCGTACTAATGGGTTTTAAATATGCTTTAACTATTATATTTTCTCCATTGGTCATACCACCTTCAAAACCTCCAAGATTATTGGATTCCTTTTTGATAAATCCATCTTGTGAAACATATTGATCTTGAACATCTGTTCCAAAGTTTCTTGAAGCTGCTATTCCATTACCTATTTCAACAGCTTTTACACTTTGTATTGACATAAATATTCTGGCTAGATTTGCATCTAACTTTCTATCCCAATGTACAAAGCTTCCTAATGTAGGAGGTACTCCTGATGCTATTGTCGTGATTGATCCACCAAGAGTATCTTTCTTTTTTCTTGCTTCTAGTATCTCATTCTCCATATCTTTCCCAGCTTTTTCATCGGGACAAGATACTGGTGAATCGGTGACTTTTGATTGTAGATCTTGTAAATCAATTATTTTTTCTTGCACATAATCAACTTTTCCAATTCCAGAAACATATCCACAAATATTGATTTCAAAACTTTCTAAAATTTGAGCCGCTATTGCTCCTAGAGCACATCTCATAGCTGTTTCCCTTGCGCTTGATCTTTCGAGTACTAATCTGATGTCCGAACTATTATATTTCGCAGTTCCTATCAAGTCAGCATGTCCGGGCCTTGGTACTACATAAGGTTCAATATCTTTATCTTTCCAATTTTTCCAATCATTATTTTTTATTTTTAATGTGATTGGCCCGCCAGTAGTTAAATTGTTTATTATTCCCGAGGTTATCTCAACTTCATCACTCTCAATATTCATTCTTCCACCTGAACCTTGGCTTTTTTGTCTTCTTTTAAGAAAACTATCAATATAGTCTTTTGTTACGTCAAATCCGGCAGGTAAGCCTTCAATGATACCTGTTAACTCAGGCCCATGACTTTCACCGGCAGTTAAGAATCTAATCATTTTGACTTTCTAGTAATTTGTATAACTCATCATATATATCTAAAACTTGTAAGTTAAGATTTGTCCAAATGTTAAAAGACAATACTGCTTGGCAAATAAGCATCCCTATACCATCGTAGGACTCAAATTCTGAAATAAATTTTTCAAAAAAAGAATTTTTATAACCATACCCAATATTTAAAAATAATTCTAGATTTGTAAATTGATTTGTATCTAAATCAAGTGATTCCGAAGATAAATGAGACATTCCAACTGGTGTAGTATTAATCACTAAATCAATTTCAGGAGCAAGTTCTTTTGCATTTACATATGAAATTGTCTCATCAGTTTGATTTCTACTTACAACATGAGTTTTTGTATTATGAGTTGATAAAGCATATTTAATTGCTTTGGAACTTCCACCACTTCCCAAGATTAATATATTTTTTTTGTTCAAATCATATCCAATTTTTTTCAAAAATAGTGTAAAACCTTCAAAGTCAGTATTGAAAAGTTCAATTTTATCGTCTGTTCTTTTTACAGTATTCGTAGATCCTATTTTTTGGACATGTTCATCAATAGTAAAATCTATATCTAAATTTAGTATTTTTTCTTTGTGTGGAATAGTTATATTGAATCCATTAAGCTCAGCAATTAATGTATCAACCGATTCTGTTGTTAAATTCTCAATTTTAAATGGCTGATATTTACTATCCAGATTGTTCATATTAAACAAATAGTTCTGAATAATTGGAGAATAAGTTTTTTCGAGTGGCCATCCAATAATTCCATAATTACTCATTTATTTCACCTCCTAATAGCTTTATATCTTCAAAAAAAGAAGGATAAGAATCATTTATACACTCGAAATTATCTGGAATTATTTTTTTATTTAGTCCTATGTTTGCAACTATCGCCGTCATAGCGATTCTATGATCATCAAGTGTTTCAATTTTTCCTTTTTTTAATTTTTGGATACCTTGAATCTCAAACCCATCATCAAGCAACTTAATTTCACCACCTAAATTAAGAATAAAATTTTTCATCGCATCTAATCTATTTGATTCTTTAACTTTTAGCTCTTCTGCGCCAACTACTTTTGTCAATCCTTTGGCTTGTGAAGCAAGTAAAGTAAAAATTGGAATTTCGTCTATTAAATCCGGAATTTCGTCTTTACTAACTGTTGTTCCATTAAGTATTGACTTATTTATTTTTATATCACCTATTACTTCATTGTTTTCTTCTCTAATATTTAAGATCTCAATTTTTGCTTCCATTCTTTTTAAGACTTTTATAAATCCCAGTCTTCTTTCATTAATTAGCATGTTGGAAAGAATTATTTCTTTACCTCTTAATAAACCGAGAGCAATTAAAAAAGCACCTGATGATATATCACCAGGAATAGTAATGGTCAATGGTTCTAACTTAGTTGTTGGTGGGACAGTTAATGTATTTCCAAGCCTCAATATATCCACACCCATAGCTACAAGCATTCTCTCAGTATGGTCTCTAGTAGGAACGGTTTCTTCAATAAGGGTTGGTTCATTATGATATAGAGAAGCAAGAATTAATGCGCTTTTGACTTGGGCACTTGGTACTTTGGTATTTTGATAACTGAATGAGTATTCTTTTGGGTTAAAATTTATTGGTAAAAATTTATTTTTTATTTTCATATCAGCTCCATGATCAACCAACAAATTAGCAATTCTATTCATTGGTCTTTTATTTAATTGAGTGCTGCCAATTAATGTTGACGAAAATTTTTGTTTAGATAATAATCCAATAAGCAATCTAGCAGTTGTTCCAGAATTCTTGGCATTAAGCTCATTTTTTGGTTTTTTTAATCCATTTATTCCCTGACCAGTTATTGAAACTTTATCCTGGATTTTTACATCAGCCCCCATTTGTTCAACGATTTCTAAAGAGGCTTTTGTATCTTCGCTAATTAATAAATTCTTAATTACAGAAGTGCCCTCAGCTAAAGCGGAAAACAAAATTGCTCTATGGGATATAGATTTATCTCCTATCACTTGAACTGTTCCGGATAGCCCTCGATTAATTAATTTCAACTTAATGGTCTCTCTCCAAACTTTTCTGATAAAGCTCTTCTCCACTCAACTGACGAGGTAAGGTATTCTATTAATTGATTTTTCTCCTGAAGTGACATTAATGAGGATATTTCATCAATTAGTGAAATAAGAAATTTATTTATATTTTCAGAGTTTGTGTTGTACATGTCTATTATCATTTCTGGATTTGTTCTTGTTAGCCTTGTTGCTCCATCGAATCCACCAGCTGCTAAACCCATAATTTCATCTATTTCATAATCTTTTTTAGCTATCCCAACCAATGCTGAGCTTATTAAATGTGGCAAATGACTGGTAATAGATAATATTTCATCATGTTTTTTTCGATCTATCCACACTTCTTTGCAGTTCAATATGTTCACTAAATCTCTGGCAATTTTTTTTGAATTGTCATTCATAGATTCTGTTTCACAGAGTAAAAATGTTGCATCATCGTACATTTCAGGTGTAGGTTCCCAGATTCTATTATCAGCTAAACCACACAAAGGATGGCCACCTACAGAAGGTATTTTAGAGCTATCCATAAGATTGCAAATTGATTCTTTAGTACCACCAATATCAATTAATAATTTTGAATCATCAATTTCATTACCCTCTGATAGAAATGACACTATATTATTTATCGGCATAGATAGAACTGTCACATCATAATTTTCCTCTTTAGATTTTGTATCAATACCAAATTTTTCAGCCCTATTTTCCGCTTCCTTATCAACGTCCTGACCAAATACATCTATACCTTTACTTTTTAAATTGATTCCAAGATTCGCACCCATCAATCCAAGGCCAATTATTTTTACTTTGTTAATCATGTTTTTAATGACCTACCAACTACTTCAGCCATTGAACTTACTTTTTTCCCTAAGTCAGTAAGTTCTGGTGGAGTTAAAGCTTGTGGCCCATCACATAATGCTTCATCTGGCCTTGGATGTATCTCGATAAGAAGACCGTCTGCTCCTGCAGCAATAGCTGCTAAAGCAATTGGAGCAACTAAATTATTTGCCCCAGTCCCATGGCTTGGATCAGCAATAACTGGTAAATGTGTATTCATTTTCAAATAAGGAATAGCATTTATATCAAAAGTATTTCTTGTGGCTGTCTCAAAGGTTCTGATACCTCTCTCACATAAAATAACATTTTCATTACCTCTCGTAAGGATATATTCGGAAGCTAAAAGTAGCTCTTCAAGGGTTGCGCTCATTCCTCTTTTTAATAAAACTGGAAGTTTTGATTCTCCTACAGCTTCCAAGAGTTTAAAGTTTTGCATATTTCTTGCTCCGATTTGAAGTACATCAACATATTTTTCCATCATTTCAAGATGCTGAACATCCATAATTTCACTGAATAATGGTAAATTATGTAAATCTGCAGCTTCTTTAAGCAACACTAAACCTTCTTCACCAAGACCTTGAAAACTGTATGGAGAGGTTCTTGGTTTGAACGCACCGCCTCTTAATCCATTTCCTCCAGCTTGAACAACAGCTTCAGCTGTTTCTAACGTTTGTTCTCGATATTCTGCGCTATCTGGCCCAGCTATAAATGCAAGTTCTTTACCTCCCACAACTAAATCTTTGATTTTTACTTCTGTGTTTGATTCTTTATAGGTTTTACTTGCAAGCTTGTAAGATCTTCCGATTGGAATAACCTGATGAACGTTATCTAACAATCGCATAACTCCACGATTATCTTCAATTACCTTCCCATGGACAGCAACTACAGTCCTTTCAACTCCATAAAGAACTTTTGGCTCATGACCTTGTTCAATTGCCTTTGCCTTTACCTTTTCAATGTCTTCCTCAGAAGCAGCTTGCTTCATTACTACGATCAATTTGTTCCTCCTAAAAAAAAATCGGGCTTTTGCCCGATTTGACACAACGTTACTTTAGGGCAGCTTATATGTGCGCTCTAAAGTAAAAGTATGTGTTAATTTTCATTGTGGTAATAATACCATGTATTACAGATTTGCAAATAGTTTTTATCTATCTGGTCTTAAGTTCTTAGCTTCACCTAAATAGGTATGAGTTACTTCAATTTCATCCTTGTAAGTTACTAAAACTCTTATACAACCTTCAAGGTCATTAACTACGTTTGGTGCCTTTGTATCAATTGCAGATAATTCGTGGTGACCAAGTTCTCTGAGAGCCTTTGCTGGGAAAGCGGCATCAAGATCATTAGTAACAGTAAAAATTACAGAAACAATTTTTGAAATATCAAGGTTGTTATTTTCTACAATCGTATTAAATAATTCTTTTGTAGATTTTAATATATCGTTTTCTGTGTTTTCTACAGTAGCAATTGCTCCTCTTATTCCATTCATGACAACTAATGATAAAAAAAAAGAGTGGACATTGTCCACTCTTTTTTTTAAAAAATGTATGTTTTACATCATACCTTCCATGCCACCCATTCCTCCAGGAGGCATTGGAGCTTCTGGCTCTGGTTCTTCCGCTATCAAGGCTTCAGTTGTTAATACAAGAGAAGCAATAGATGAAGCATTTTCAACAGTTGATCTCGTAACTTTTGCTGGATCAATAACTCCATCTTTAACAAGATCTACCATCTCACCATTAGAGGCATTTAATCCTACATTTCCTTTTTCAGCTTTTACTTTTTCAACCATTACTCCACCTTCAAAACCTGCATTTTCTGCAATTTGTCTTAATGGTGCTTCTAATGCTTTTTTGACGATATTTCTACCTATTACTTCACCCTCGGATCCTCCAGAAATTTTATCTACAGTATCTTGGGCTCTGATTAGGGTAACACCACCACCAGCAACGATTCCCTCTTCAACAGCTGCTCTTGTTGCTGCTAGGGCATCTTCAATTCTCATTTTCTTTTCTTTCAATTCGACTTCTGTAGCTGCGCCAACTTTTACTTGGGCAACTCCACCTGAGAGTTTTGCTAATCTTTCTTGAAGTTTTTCTTTATCCCAGTCAGAATCTGACTCGTCAATCTCGGATTGAATTTGTTTTACTCTTCCTTCAACATCAGCTTTTTTGCCTTTGCCATTAACAATTGTGGTATTGTCTTTTTTGACAATTACTTTTTCAGCTTGGCCTAACATATCAACAGTTGTGTTTTCAGTTTTCAACCCTAACTCTTCAGAAATTACTTCTCCTCCTGTAAGGATTGCTATATCTTGGAGCATAGCTTTTCTTCTTTCGCCAAATCCTGGAGCTTTTACAGCTACGGATGTAAAAGTACCTCGTATTTTATTAACAACAAGTGTCGCTAATGCTTCCCCTTCAACATCTTCTGCAAGAATGATCAATGGTTTTCCTGAATTCATTACTTTTTCAAGCACAGGTAATAAATCATTAACAGCAGTGATTTTTGAATTAACAATAAGAATATATGGATCTTCCAAAATCGCTTCTTGTCTATCAGGATCAGTTACAAAATAAGGTGATATAAATCCCTTATCAAATTGCATACCGTCAGTAAATTCAAGTTCCATTCCAAAAGTTTGGCCTTCTTCAACAGTGATTACACCGTCTTTACCAACTTTCTCCATTGCTTCAGCAATTGTTTCTCCAATTTCTGAGTCTGCAGCAGAAATAGATGCAACCTGAGCAATTTCATCTTTACCACCAATAGATTTTGAGAAACCAGCTATAAACTCTGTTACGGCTTGTGCAGCTTCAAGCATTCCTCTTTTTACTTCCATTGGATTAACGCCCGCAGAAACAGTTTTCATGCCCTCATTAACCATTGACTGAGCTAAAACAGTTGCAGTGGTTGTACCATCACCAGCGACATCATTTGTTTTTGATGCTACCTCTTTTGCTAGTTGAGCACCCATGTTTTCGTAGGGGTCTTCTAAATCAACTTCTTTTGCAATGGTGACACCATCATTTGTAATTGTTGGTGCTCCCCATTTTTTTTCTAAAACTACATTTCTACCTTTAGGTCCAAGTGTTACTTTGACAACATCTGCTAATTTATTAACACCATCTTCAAGACCTTTCCTTGCTTTTTCGTTAAATACTAGAGTTTTCTTTGCCATTATTTCCTCCTATTATTTTCCGACTACTGCGAGTATATCTCTACTTGATAAAATCAAATACTCTTCGCCGTCAACTTTAATTTCTGTTCCACCATATTTTGAATAAACAACTTTGTCACCCTTTTTAACATCAGGTTTAATTTTTTCTCCATTGTCATTAGTTTCTCCAGGTCCTACAGCAACAACCTCTCCTTCTTGGGGTTTCTCCTTCGCCGTATCAGGTATATAAATTCCCGATGGAGTTTTCATATCTTCTTCAGACAGTGGCTTTACAACAACTCTATCTCCCAGTGGTTGAAGATTCATGTTTAATTCCTTTCTAAAATTTTCTACGTTTTGAATTTAATATAGTTGTGTTTATAAAGGTATTTATTTTCTTAAATTGTTAGGAAATTATTGAAGATAACCTTATATCGTCAATATTCATTTTATTTGTAATAAGCTCATTTTTAGCTGCAACGCAAATCATTGCTGCATTATCAGTTGATAATCTTGGTGATGGTAAATAAAGGTTTTTATTATTATTTTCAGAAAAAAATACAATTTTTTCACGTAACCTAGAATTTGCCATGACTCCACCTCCGCCTGATATATTGTTAACACCGGTTTCTTTAATCGCTTTGACAAAAATGTCCATTAAGGAATCGACTATTGCCTCTTGGTATGATGCAGCAAAATCTTTTTTTAATAGTTGATCCTCATCTGAAAGTTTCTGTAGAAAATAAACTGCTGCTGTCTTCAATCCAGAAAAAGAATAGTCAAATTTGTTTGAGGTTTTAGGTCGAGGAAGATCTACTTTTTTTGGATCACCACCCTCTGATATTTTTTGTATTGCTGGACCCCCAGGAAAACCAAATCCACAAAATCTTGATAATTTGTCAAAAGCTTCACCTGCAGCATCATCAATGGTTGAACCCAAGAGATTATATTTACCCCACTCTTCAACCAAAACAATTTGTGTATGCCCTCCAGAGACAAGTAATGATAAAAATGGAGGCTCCATGTTTGGATGCTCAATAAGAGGTGCGCTTAAATGTCCGACCATATGATCTACTGCATAAAATGGCTTTTCAAGAGCCCATGCCACAGATTTTGCAAAATTGTAGCCTACAACAAGACTACCTGCCAGACCAGGACCATCCGTACTGGCAACAATATCAATTTCACTTAAATCTATACCACATTCATTGATAGAGGAATGAAAAAGATTTCTTATCATTTCAGCGTGTGCTCTAGATGCTACTTCAGGTACTACTCCACCAAATTTCTCATGAATTTCAACTTGTGATGAAATTTTGTTAATTAAGAGGTTGTCACCTTTCATTAAAGCAATCGCTGTCTCATCACAACTTGTTTCAAAACCTAAAATGATTTTTTCACTCTGCATATGCTTTTTCCTTTATAAAAATATCTGCATCTTCAGTGACATAATATTTTTTTCTTTTACCAAAATGTTTAAAGTTATATTTTTTATACAAACTCTGAGCAGATTTATTAGATTCACGAACTTCCAAGATAATTTTTTCATATTTTGAAACTTCAAAATAACTTATTAATTCGTCCATAAGTTCGGTTGCTACACCTTTTTTTCTGTATTCTTCCAATACACCAATTCCTAGAATCTCAATATCGTGATGTATAAATTGGATACCCAAATAACCTATAATTTCATCTTCATTTTGGTAAGTCCAGTATTTAAAACTTTTATCATTAATTTTTTGCTCAATAATACTGGCATCCCATGACATAGAAAATAAATTCTGCTCTAAGTTAGACAACTTAAGTGCTGTCTCAGAAGAACAAGATTCTAAACTTTTAATCATAAAACTTAACATTCCCACTTAAAGTATCTTTTGATAATGTCACGTCAGGTTCTCTCATATATTCAAGATTTATTTCATTGAAGTTGGGATAGTCTTTTATTTTTTCACCAACGTTATAAATATTTTCAGCTGTTACAAATCTTGGCTCAGCTAATTTAGTATTACTATCAGTAAGAATTTTTTTATTTTCTATAAGATCCCAATTACCTACTAATAATTTTTTATCGGCATCATCAGAAAGTTTAATTTCTAAGTTTTCAACTGAAATTACTTGAGGATCTGACTCTCGTGTTACTCCACCAGGAACAGGCATGTATTCGCAATAAGCAAACTCATTTCGTTTAATATCAATCAACGAACATATTTTTCTGTGACTTGTATGTGCTGCAAACGCAAGAGCGTCGAGACCATTTACTGGAATTATAGGTATGCCTAAAACTGCACCAAGTCCTTGGGAAACTGATAGACCGATTCTTAGTCCAGTGTAATATCCCGGTCCAACATCGAGATAAAGTGCATTAAGATCATTTCTCCTTGCCTTTGTTTTATCAAATAATTCATTTATTTGATTTAGCAATATTCCAGTTGAGCCTTTATTAGTTTTTGAAACAAAGCTAGCAAGTAATTTCTCTTCAAATATTGCCGCAGAAACATATTCACCTGATGTAGAAATTGCTAATTTATACAATTTAAAACCTTATCTTTCTTGTTGAATCATCAATTATATCAATATCAATAATTGTCCAATTGCTTAGGTTTGTATTAGGAAGTTGGTTTGACCATTCAACAAAAAATAAAGTTTTTTCTTCAAACAAAGGAAGATCTAGGTCAATAAATTCTTGGAATGATGAAAGTCTATAAAGATCAACATGGTAAATACTTAAATCTTCTTTGAGATAATTTTTTACAATATTAAATGTTGGAGAAGTTACATTATCTTCGATACCAAGGTGATAAATTATCTTTTTAATTATTGAAGTTTTACCAGCTCCCAAACTTCCGTTGAATCCAATTACTGAAGGAATTGATAATTTTGTTACAAAATCTTTTGCGAATTCATCTAAATCTGATTCTTTAATCTCGATCTCATTCAATTTCAACCCTTTCAAGTCTTTCATTTATATTTGTAAGGATCTCCCATTCAATAGTCTTATTCCATTTTGCAATATCGAAAACTGTAATTTTAAGTTCATTGTTCTCAGAATTTCCCAAAAGAACAACTTCATCATTAATATTTGCCTCCACATCTGTGATGTCATATAAAATTTGATCCATAGTTACTCTTCCTATCAAATTGCAATATGTATTGTTAACTATGACTTTTCCATCAGGAAAAGTACTCCATGGATATCCATCGCCATATCCCACCGGTGATACACCGACAGTTGTATCTCTTTCTAAAATTAGTGCTTTTCCATAAGAAACGGCTTCACCCTTTTTTCTATAGTGAATGTTTGATATTCTTGTTTTTATTGCCATCGTAGGTTTCAGATCTTGAACAACTTCTGCGGGTGTTATATTGCACCCATATACTGCGAGACCAACTCTTGACAGGTTAAACGTAGGATCAAAATTATAAAATGACGATCCAGAATTATCAGCATGTAATAATAAATTATCTGTATCTACATCCTTGATTGTTTGTTTGAACAATTCGATAGATTCTTCTGTAGGCTCAATCTCTTCGTCTGCTAAAGGAAAATGGGTGCATATACCAGCAAGATTTATTGTTTTAGAGCTTGTTATTTTTTCATAAAGGTTTTTAAAATCTTCTGGTTCACAACCAACTCTGTGCATACCAGTATCGATTTTTATATGGGTATTGAATGCTTTACCGGATTTTGCTAGACCATCAATAAAAAAATCATTATAAACTGTTAAGTCGATATTATATTTCTCTATATTGTCTATCTCACCAAGTGATGGCTCGGTAAGTAACAATACCCTTAGTTCATCAGATTGAGCTCGAACTTTTTTTGCTTCACTAATAGCTGCTACTGCGAACCATTTGATTCCAGCTTCCATAGCTGTTTTGACAGTCCATTCAATACCGTGACCATAACCATTGGCTTTGACAACCAAGCAAAGTTCTTTGTCTGATAGTTGTTTTAATACTTCTATATTGTGTAAATAATTTGTCTTATTTACATATACGTAACCTCTATCCATATTATTTATTCTACAGTAACTGACTTTGCAAGGTTTCTTGGTTGATCAATCGATTGGCCATTCTTGTTAGCTACGTGATAAGCAATAAATTGTAGAGGTATAATCGAGATCACAGTAGTTAGTATTTCATTACTATCTGGTAGTGTGACATAATCATTTGATATATTTTCAAGTTTTTCTGACTCACTATCTCCAATAGCAATTACATATGCTCCCCTAGCTATAACCTCTTGTACATTACTGGTCGTCTTATCAAGTAAATGATTTTGACTAGCAGTAACTATTACAGGGGTTCCTTTTTCTATTAAAGCTAGCGTACCGTGTTTAAGCTCTCCTGCTGCTAATGCCTCAGCATGCAGATAGGAAATTTCTTTTAATTTTAAAGCACCTTCAGCTGCCAAAGCATAATCCAATCCTCGACCAATAAAATAGATATCATTCTTTTTATAGATTTTTTCAGATATTTCTTTTATTTGCCCTTCACAAGCCATGGTCTTGTCTATTAGCTTTGGGAGTTCTGCAATTTCATCAAATGAAACATCTAACTTATTTTCAGCGTCCCAGTGTTTTGCTATAACAAGCTGAGAAACAAGCATACCTAAATAAGCTTTGGTAGAAGCTACGCCTATTTCTGGACCCACATGTAAATAAAATACACTATCAGCCATTCTTGCTAATGAACTACCAACCACATTTACTAAAGCAAGAACATGTGAACCATTTTCCTTTAATAATTCTGTAGCAGCAATAGTGTCCATAGTTTCTCCGGACTGGGAAATTACAATACCTAAATCATTTTTTCCAACGATTGGTTCTCTATATCTGAACTCTGAAGCAAGCTCAACACTTACCGGAACTCCAAGAACTTTCTCAAATAGGTCTTTCCCAAACAAACCAGCATGATAGGCTGTTCCGCATGCAACAATCCAAATTTTTTCAAATTTTAAAGCCTCATTTAACTTAATTGGTATTTCATCTGAGGATGCTTCAAGCCTTCCAGATAAAGTTCTTTCGATCACTTCAGATTGTTCAAGTATTTCTTTATACATAAAATGGTCATACCCTGACTTCTCTGCTTCTGATACCTCCCAATCGATTTCTTGAATTTCTCTCTGGATTTCATTTAATTCAGAATCGAACAACTTATATTTACCATTTTTAATTTCTACAAAATCACCATTTTCAAGAAATATCATTTTCTTTGTATGTTCTAAGATTGCTGCTGAATCAGATGCTAGAAAAACCTCATTATCACCAACTCCAAGGACTAGAGGACTCATTAATCTTCCTGCAACAATAGTGCCCTCTTCTTTTGTTGTAGTTACAACAAGGGCATATGTTCCCTCAAGTGTTTTTGCTACATTCACCACTGTTTTTAAAAGATTTCCATTCCATTTTCTGCTTAACTCTACAGCTACGACTTCCGTGTCAGTGTCTGAATTAAATTTAAATCCATCGTTTGTAAGATCTTTCTTGATTTCTGCATAATTCTCAATAATGCCATTGTGAATGATTGCAAATTCATCATTGTTGTCTGAATGTGGGTGTGCATTCACATCATTCGGTACTCCATGAGTTGCCCATCTTGTATGACCAATCCCTATATTTCCTAAAATTTGCTTATTTTCTAAATGTTCTTTTAAGACATCGAGTTTACCCTCTTTTTTTTCAATCGTTATTTTGCTTCCATCAGAAATTGCTATTCCTGCTGAATCATATCCTCGATATTCCAAACGAGAGAGACCATTGATTAAGATTGGTAAGGGTTCTTTAGGGCCTGAATACCCTACAATTCCACACATTATATCTCCATTCCAACGAGCAGGTTAAAATAAAGACTGCATTAAATTGTCTCTGTTCAGAAATTTCTCTCTGTTTTTAAACAATTTATATCGACTGCAGAGCCGAGTATGCATCCGCCGAATTTTTCGATAACATACTTCCTCGTCACCTCGTTAAAGGCCAGGCGCTATATTGCTCGTTATAAAGAGTATATCGATAAGTATGGTTAATTTAGGTATTTATTAATTTTTGTAATAAGCTCATTTGAAAACTCTTCCATAGCTTCATTACTTTTAGCCTCTACAAGCACACGCAATAGTGGCTCTGTCCCTGAATTACGTATTAAATATCTTCCATCTAAGTCTTTTTTTATTGACATGTCCAAAGCTATTTGGTTGATGTATTCTAATTCTTCGTCATTTAATTTATTTTCTAATTCTAGGTTTATCAGTTTTTGTGGGTATTCATAAAGATTCTCTTCCTTAAAATCACTTAAAGCTACACCAAAGTGTTGCATAGCTTTCAAAACATAGATTAATGTAACTAGACCGTCACCAACTGGTAATTGGTCAGAAATAATGATGTGACCAGATTGTTCTCCCCCTAAAGCTGCGTCATATTTTTTCATTGCCTCTGCAACATATTTATCACCAACTGGAGTTTCAATAAGATCAAAATTAAATTTTTCTATGGCTTGTTTAAAGCCATAATTTGACATTACCGTACTAACTACAATGTTATTGGTAAGCTGATTTACTTCTGATAAATATTTTGAAAGAATTGTTAATATCAGATCTCCATTTACAATATCTCCATTTTCATCGACCATTATCAATCTATCGGCATCACCATCAAAAGATGCACCAATTTCACCCTTTTCAATATTTTTTTGTAGATTTTCAGGGACTGTTGCTCCACAGTCTTTATTTATATTTAAGCCATCCGGTTGATTGTTGATAATTCTGTAATTTGCATTTTTTTTATCAAATAACTCTTTTATGACAGTTGACGCTGACCCATTTGCTGCATCGATGAGTATTTGAAAATGACTAAAATCAACATCTGTAACATCATCAAGAAAATTAAGATATTCAAGATGTCCATCATTTAAATTAATAATTTCAGCATGTTGATTTGGTAGTTCTAAGCTATCAATATTTTTTTCAATTGATATTTCAACATCATCATCTAATTTTGATCCGTTTTCTTGAATTAACTTTATGCCGTTATATTCAGCAGGATTATGTGAAGCAGAAATTATAATTCCAAGATCGTAATTAAATTTTTTCAAAATTATAGGCATTGAACCAGAAGGTAAAACTCCATGATTATAAATATTTACTTTGCTTGAAAATCCTATAGAAATCCAATTCAGAATTTCATCTGAGGATGAACGTGTATCTGAAATGACACCAATATTTTTAGGGTTTATATGTTGCTCAACAGATGCGGATATTTTGGATATAAGATCTTGACTTAAAGTATCGTTTGGTATGCCCCTAATACCATCAGTACCAAAATACTTCTTCAATGAATTATTATCTTTTTGTAAATTGCTCTGCTCTACGGGCTTTCTTTAGTCCGTATTTTTTTCTTTCAACTTTACGAGCATCTCTAGTGAGAAGACCTGCTTTTTTTAGTTTAGGTCTAAGTTCTGGATCAAATTGAATTAATGCTCTGGAAATACCTAAAGCTACAGCATCAGCTTGGGCAGATAAACCACTTCCATTCACATTAACTTTTAAATTAAACTTTTTTTCCATCCCAACTACGTTAAATGGTTTGTTGATTGTCATCCTCATTGAGGGGCTTGGAAAATAGTCTTCGATTGTTTTACCATTGAATTCAAAATTTCCCTCACCTTCACTCAACATAACTCTTGCTACAGATGTTTTTCTTCTTCCAGTTCCTAAAATTGTTTTACTCATTATTCAACTACTTTCTTTATATCAAAACTTAGTTCAGATGGATTTTGAGCACCATGTGGATGAGTTTCATCTCTATAAACATATAATTTCTTTAAAATTGATCTTCCTAGTCTATTTTTTGGAAGCATTCCCCACACTGCGCGTTCTATAATTTTTTCCGGTTTTCTTTTTTTTAAGGAATTAAATGATTCTTCTTTTAAACCTCCTGGATAACCTGAATGATCGTAATACATTTTTTGCTCAGGTTTTTTTGAAGTAGCCTGAATTTTTGATGCATTGATTACTACAACATAGTCTCCTACATCTAAGTGAGGAGCAAATTGTGGTTTATGCTTTCCTCTTAATATTTGAGCTATCTCACTAGCTAATCTACCTACAGGCAGTCCACTTGCATCAACTAAATGCCAATTTCTTTCAGATGACTCAACACCATCAAATGTCGTTTTTGTACTCATAAAACCTTAAAGAATCGTAACGAAACTTAAGTATAAATTGTATTCATATTTATGGAAACTAGTATTTGATTTTCCATAAGTGCAATCCACTACTTGGAACCATAAATCTGTGTCTGGTATCATTTGGATTCAATAATGACTTTTTGAGGTCTTTGATTGAAATTTTTCCATCGATAACTGCAAGCTGGCACCCAACAATAGATCTAACCATATTATGAAGGAACGAGTTTCCCTCGATTGTGTATATAAATTTTGAATTCTGAACTGACCACTTGCTTATTAAAATTTTTCTCAATGGTGTCTGATTAGTTCTCAATTTAGAGAAATTTTGAAAGTTTTTTTCACCTAAGAAAATTTTTGAAATATTATTTAGTTGTTCAAGTTCAAAGTATTTTTCAATGTAGTAGACATAATCTTTTGAAAAAGGTAATTCCTTTGAATTGTTAAGAATAAAGTATCTGTAAACCCTTGATTTTGCATCAAATCTTGGATTAAATTCGTCTTTTACTTTACTCAATTTGTTCATTCTTATCTCATCTGTTATAAAGGAATTAAACGAGTGTACAAATTTAGTATTTAGTTCATTTTGCGAACGAACAGATATTATTTGTGACTTTGCATGAACACCAGAGTCTGTTCTTCCAGAATAATTAAGCTCATAATTATCAAGAAGTCTGTCAAGAACTTCTAATATTTCACCCTGAATAGTTCTATTTTTTGGCTGTTGTTGAAAACCATGAAAATTGGTTCCATTGTAGGAAATGTCTATTTTATAAGTAGGCAATTTAAATAATGATTTTTAATGGATCTGATGTCCAAAAAAGTATAAAAATAAATATTGCTGATGCAAGTCGTGTATTTCTTTTTTCAATAAAAAATCCTGATTCAAGTGATTTTGAAACAGTCATATAAATCCAAAATATTATCAAAAGAATAAATACTTGGTTAATTCTTTCTCCAAAATTCATTAATGAACTTTGAATAACATACCAAAGTGCGACAAAACCAATTAGGCCGTGTGAGTATCCTGTAATTGTTACGACTGCGTTCAAATCTATGTTTTCTTTAAATATTCTTCCAAGGGCAAACCACATTACAAGACTTGAGAATACCCAAGAAAATGTTCCGTCAAGAACTCCAAAAAATATTAAATCAAAAATATTACTTAAATTTGAATTTAAGAAAATTGGAGCATAAAGAGCAAGAAGGCTAATTGTGACAACTAGAAATGCATTCCCGGTCTCATATCTGTCTTGGCTTATTTTTAAAATTGTTTCAGAATCAAATCTGATAAATAGTTTGAATTGTTTCCAAACGTCTTTAAAGGTATTCAAGTTAGACTAACTCAAGTACTGCGAGTTCAGCCCCATCACCTTTTCTATAACTTGTTCTAGTTATTCTGGTATACCCACCATCTCTATCTTGATATTTTGGACCTATCTCATCGAAGAGCTTTGCTACAACTGCTTTATTTTGGATAAATTTTAGAACTTGTCTTCTATCATGAAGTGAACCCTTTTTAGCTTTTGTAATTACCTTATCAGCATAAGGCTTTGTAACTTTGGCTTTTGTAAGAGTCGTCTCTATTTTCTCAAATTCAATTAATGATGCAATCAAATTGCCAATAATTTGATCTTCATGAGAGGATGATCCCCCAAGCAATTTGCCTCTTCTGGGTTTAGGCATCTGAATTATCGTCCGAATTCAAGTCAGAGCTTGTGGGCAAGCTGAGACCAAGTTCATCTAATTTTGCTACAAGTTCATCTAAACTTTTTTGCCCAAAGTTTGTAAGGTTTAACAAGTCATCTTCTGTGTATTCTAAAATTTGACCAACAGTTGTTATATTTTCCCTACCCAAACAATTTCTAGGTCTCTCAGACAAATCTAATGCATCTACTGATAATGACAAGTCTGGTGAGCTACCCTCTGAAATGGTAAGTTCACCTAGTTCAAGCCCAACTCCTTCATCAATATCTGCAAAAAGTTTCCACAATTCTCCTAAAGTTTTACCGACAGAAGAAATTGCTTCACTAGGTTCAATTGAGCCATCAGTTTCAACATCTAAGCTCAATTTATCATAGTTGGTAACTTGACCAACTTGGGTTGGTGATACAGCGTAGCTTACTTTTACAACTGGTGAAAATATAGAATCTATTGGAATAAAACTGGAGTCACTTGTTTTATTTTTATCGGCTAAGCGATAACCAACTCCATGAGCAATAGATACTTCCATATCTAAGGTTGAATCGGTTGAAAGGGTACAAATTTTTAGATCTGTGTTCACAACTTCAACACCAGCTGGACATTGAATTTGCGCAGCTTTAACCTCTCCTGGGCCTTTAGCTTTTACTGTCAATGTATGGCTTTCTTGATCGTCTACCTTCAAGACTAATCTTTTTAGGTTTAGTAAGATATCAAGGACATCTTCAACAACACCTGGAACAGAAGTAAATTCATGGTTCACTCCATCAATTTTTACTCCAGTTACAGCAACACCTGGGACTCTTGATAATAAAGCCCTTCTCATTGTATTACCTAGGGTTAAACCAAAACCTGGTTCGAGTGGTTCAATAACAAAATTTGCTCTTGACTTTCCAAGATCCTCTTGTGATATTTCAGGTCTTTGTAAAATTAACACTTTTTGCTCCTCTCCTATATTCTATTTCGAATAAAGTTCTACTATTAATTGTTCTTCAATTTGTTGACTTGCGTCATTTCTTGTAGGTTGGTTTAAAACTTCAATATTTTTCTTCTTTTCATCAACTTTTAGCCATGATGCAGGTTCTCTATCTTGTCCAGTATCAATGGTATGTTGAACAATTATTAAATCATTGCTTTGATCTTTTAGCTCAATTTTATCTCCTGGCTTGACCTGTATAGATGGAATATCTACAAGGTTCCCATTCAATTTAAAATGCCTATGAGAAACTAGCTGTCTAGCTTGTGGTCTAGTAGATGCAAATCCAGCTCTATAGATAACATTATCGATTCTAGATTCTAAAAGTACCAACAAGTTTTCACCTGTAATTCCTGGCATTCGAGTAGCTTCTTTATAATAATTTCTGAATTGTTTTTCCATTACACCGTACATATATCTAACTTTTTGTTTTTCCTTTAACTGAGTTCCGTAATCAGTTTCGCGCATCCGTTTTCTACCATTTTCACCTGGTGGATATGGTCTATCTTGAAGTGCTTTGTCGCCTTTTCTATTTTCGAAAACGTTAAACCCAATTCTTCTAGAAACTCTTACTCTAGGACCTGTATATCTAGCCATTAGTTTCTTCTCCTCTTTTTAGGACGACATCCATTGTGTGGAGTTGGTGTTATGTCTTTGATAGTTCCTACATCCATACCCATATTTTGAAGAGTTCTTACTGCAGTTTCTCTACCTGCCCCTGTACCACTTATTATTATATCTAATTTATGTATACCAAATTCTGTTGCTCGTCTGACAGCCTCTTCTGCTGCAACTTGGGCAGCATATGGAGTTGATTTTCTCGAACCCTTAAATCCGACAGAACCCCCGGATGTCCATACAACTGTTTCACCGTTTGTGTCAGAAATATTAATTATGGTATTGTTAAAACTTGCTTTTATATGAGCTACGCCTGATGGAATATTTTTTTTATTTTTTTTCTTTGATTTTTGTTCAGCCACTATTTCATAACTTTCTTCTTACCTGCAATTGCAAATCTTGGACCTTTTCTTGTTCGTGCATTAGTGTGAGTTCTCTGACCTCTTACAGGTAATCCCGTTCTATGTCTAATACCTTGATAAGTTCCAATTTCAGTCTTTCTTCTTATATTTTGTGAAACATCTCTTCTCAAATCACCTTCAACTCTAAAATTTGACTCTATATATTTTCTTATTTTTGCAATCTCATCATTTGTCAGATTGTTTACTCTTGTGTCAGGATTAATTTCGAGATCATTACAAATGTCTTCTGCTCGTTTTGCGCCAATACCGTGTATGTATCTGAGTGAAGCTATAACTCTTTTTTCTCTTGGTATATCAATACCTGAAATTCTAGCCAAACTTAACCTTGCCTTTGCTTATGTCTAGGGTTCCTTTTATTAATAACATATAGTTTGCCTTTACGACGAACTATTTGATCGTTAGGACCTCTTTTTTTTATACTCGCTTTTACTTTCATTTATGTCTCCAAGTAATCCTACCCCTTGTAGGATCATATGGTGATACTTCCATCTCTACTACATCACCAGGTAAAATTCGAATATACTTCATTCTCATTTTTCCTGATACATGTGCTAAGATTTCTGCTCCACTCTCAAGTTTGACCTTAAATGAGGCGTTTGGAAGAGTTTCAGTTACAGTCCCCTGTACTTTAATTATGTTCTTTTCTTTTTCTACCAAAATTACCTGATTTTAAGACCGATTAACTAGATTAGTCTGATTATGAACTATTACCAACAAATTTTGAAAAATTACAATTCTGAAAAAATGCATACTTCATCTTCCATTATTCCTATTACATGTTCCCAGTGTGCGGATTTTTTTCCATCAGCAGTCCTTACAGTCCATCCATCTGCATCAACTTTTGTATCTGCTGTACCTAAATTGAACATTGGTTCAATACAGATTGCCATACCTTTTTTTAACTTAAATCCTTTATTTTTGATACCGTAATTTGGTACTTGTGGATCTTCATGCATTTCTAGTCCAATCCCATGACCAACATATTCTCTGACAACTCCGTAAGAATTTTTCTTACCAATTTTTTCAATTTTATTACCAATAGTCCCTAGCTTTTGACCATCCTTTACAAGTTTTATTGCCTCGTAAAGGGCTTTTTTTGTAACATCGATTAACTTCTGATCTTCACTAGAAATTTGTCCTATTCCATAAGTGAGAGCTGCGTCTGCATGAAACCCATTAACAGTACAACCAACATCAATTGATAATATATCACCCTCTTCTATAACAAAATTTTTTGGAATTCCATGAACAATAACATCATTGGGTGATGCACAAATGTATGAAGGAAATCCTCTGTAATTTAGGAAATTTGAGACTGCATTTGATTTTTTAATTATCTCTTCTGCCTTTTTGTCTAATGTTTCTATTTTTGTTCCGGGTAAAGAAATATTTTGTAATTCTGCATGAATGGTGGCAACTATTTTTCCCGCTTTTTTCATATTCATAAAATCTTCATTTGATTTGTAAGTAATCATAATTTCATAAACTTTGAAATTTCATTGAATATGTCATCAATCTCACCAAATGCATTTACAGAATTTAGAACTCCCTTGTTGCTGTAATAGTCAACCAATGGAGCAGTCTCTTTTTTATAAACTTCAAATCGTACTTTTATGGATTCTTCGGTATCATCTTCTCTTCCACGATCCAACATACGCTTAACTAATTCTTCTTCATTAACCTCAAATAAAATTACGTTTTTAATTATCAAGTCATCAATCTCAAGACTTTCTGCCTGAGCGATTGTCCTGGGAAATCCATCTAATATAGCTCCGTTATCACAATCAGGTTTTCCTATCCTTTCAATCAACATTGCCGTGACTAAATCATCAGATACAAGATTACCTTTATTTAAAATGTCTTTAGCTATGAGACCTAGTTCCGTTTCATTTTCAACATGATCTCTTAACATTACCCCAGTAGATATATGGGGAAGCCTAAAAGTTTCAGATAATTTTTCAGCCTGAGTTCCTTTTCCTGCACCTGGTGGTCCAAGAAAAATAGTGATATTTGTCAATCAATAAATCCTTCGTAATTTCTCATACTTAATTGACTCTCTATTTGTTTCATTGTTTCTAGTGCTACACCTACGGTAATGAGTATTGATATACCACTGAAGCCCAAAGGAATATCCCAAATCGCTGACGCAATTGATGGTAAAACAGCTACAGATGCAAGGAAAACTGATCCAGGAAGAGTAATTCTGCTAATTATGTGTGATAAATAGTTTGTTGTTGATATACCTGGACGAACACCAGGAACAAAACCTCCCTGTCTTCTTATCATGTCTGATTGTCTGACTGGATCAAATTGGATAGTGGTATAAAAATATGTAAAGAATATTATCAACATTCCTAAAAAGAAAATATAAAACCAGCTAGTACCTTGTGAATTAGCTAGGTTGACATCAATCCAGTTTCTAATTCCTGCAGTAATTGAGTTATCTTGGGGAAGAGAAGTTGCAATAAGTGCTGGAAAGAAAAGTACACTGGTTGCAAAAATAACAGGAATGACACCAGCACTGTTGACCTTTAAAGGTATGTATGTACTTTGACCTCCCATAACTTTTCTACCTCTTACTCTTTTAGCAAATTGAATTGGAATTCTTCTTTGACCCTGCTCTACATAAATTATTCCAACAATCATGAGGAAAAACATAAGTACTAAAAAGCTAAATTGACCTATCCTACCTTGTCCAGCAGTCACTTGATATGCACCACCAAAGCTAGCTGGTAATTGGCTTATGATACTTGCAAAAATAATTAAAGACATTCCATTTCCTATGCCTCTTTGAGAGATTAATTCTCCCAACCACATGATGAATGCTGTTCCAGCAGTCATTGTTAGAACAATTAATCCAACCCTAGACGGCGTATAGTTTGGTATTAAAGATATACCTCCAGTTAAACTTCCACGAGAAAATATATAAGTTAAACCTGTAGATTGTAACAATGCAAGAACAACTGTAATATATCTTGTCCATTGTGTGATTACTTTTCTTCCTGATTCTCCCTCTTCCTGAAGCTTTTGCAACCTTGGAATTACAACTGTTAATAATTGCAAAATAATACTTGAAGTGATGTAAGGCATAATACCTAATGCAAAAACTGAAAATGTCTCTAATGCTCCCCCAGAAAACAAATTTAGTAGTCCATAAATACCTGCTTGAGAACCTGAGTCGGTCAGTCTTTGAACAGCTTCTAAATCAACCCCTGGTACAGGAACTGCTGCTCCTAATCGATAAACTCCGAACATTAACAAAGTGAAAATAATTCTTTTTCTTAGATCAGGAATTTTAAACATGTATTTGAAAATCGAAAGCTTCATATTAAATCTCTATAACTTCTACAGTACCACCAGCATCTTCAATTTTCTTCTTCGCAGATTCACTTACAGCGTGTGCTTTTACGTTGACACTATTTGTAATTTCACCGTTACCAAGAATTTTTACAAATCCCTTTTTTCTTGTTAATCCATTTTTCTGAAGTATTTCTGGATCAATATCACCTTTAAGGTTTTTATCTTGTAAATCAGAAACATTTACAACCACATAAGACATTTTAGGAGTATTTTTTAGTCCCTTAAGTTTTGGGATTCTTCTATAGAGTGGAATTTGTCCGCCTTCAAAGTATGCAGGTACTGTTTTTCTTGCTCCTGTTCCTTTTGTCCCTCTTCCAGCAGTTTTTCCTCTTTTTCCAGCTTCTCCTCTTCCTTTGCGAATTTTTGATTTAGTTGAACCTGGGGTTGGCTTTAAATGATGAAATTTAATTTTACTCATTTAATTTCCTCTGTTTCTACAAGGTGTGCAACTTTATTAAGCATCCCTGTAAGACTTTCGTCAACCTCTCTTTCAACTGAAGAATTGATTTTTTTTAATCCAAGAGACTTTATAGTTTCTTTTGCTTTAAAACCTTGTCCAATAAGTGACCTTCTAAGTGTAATTTTAACCTTTGGCATCTTCCTTTAACTTTCTTTCGGCTTTTGTATTTTCATATGCATCAACTAAACCTTTTGGAGCAATTTCCATAACATTCTTACCTCTTAATTTAGCTACTTCATCTGGTGTTCTTTGACCTAATAATCCATTAAGAGTTGCTTTCGCAACATTCAAATGAGTAGGAGATCCTAAAGACTTAGCAAGAATATCTTTAATTCCTGCTGCCTCAAGAACTTGTCGAACTGCACCACCAGCAATTACACCTGTACCGGGAGCAGCTGGTTTTAATAAAACCTTAGAAGAGCCATGTTCTCCAGTAGTAGTATGTACTATCGTTGATCCAGCCATAGGTATAGGATGAATGTTCTTTTTTGCGTTTTCAATAGCTTTCTGTATTGCAAGCGGAACTTCCGAACCTTTTCCGTAACCTATTCCAGCATTACCGTTTCCATCACCAACAGCAACTAAAGCAGTAAATGCAAAGTTTCGACCACCTTTAACTACTTTTGCTACTCTATTTATGTGAATAACGTTTTCTTGTAATTCTATTTCAGCCATTAGAACTTTATACCTTTTTCTCTTATACCATCAGCTAAAGCTTTGACTCTACCATGGTAAATATATCCTCCACGATCAAAAACTGCTTCTTTGATGTTGTTCTTGTTAAGAATGTCGCCCATTAATTCTCCAACTTTTTTTGCAGTATCAATACTTAAATTATGACTCTTAAGCTCTTTTGATAATGTACTTGCTGATCCAATAGTTGTTTGATTTAAATCATCAATTGCTTGTACATATATATTTTTATTGCTCTTATATACAGCTAAACGAGGCTTACTTGCATCACCATACACTTTCTTTCTGATTCTAATTTTTCTTTTTGATCTTGAATCTAAACTTTTCACTCTACGCTCCTGTAGTTGCTACTGCTGCTTTACCAGCTTTTCTTCTTACATATTCGTCTTGATATCTGATGCCTTTACCTTTATAAGGTTCAGGTGGTTTAATTGATCTAATATCCGCTGCGACTTGCCCAACCAAAGCTTTATCAATGCCCGAGACATTGATTGTATTTTGATCTGGTACATCAAATGTAATATTTTCTACTTTTTTAAATATAACTGGATGTGAAAAGCCACAAAGTATCTCTAGATCATTGCCTTTTAATGTAACCCTGTGTCCAACACCTTGTAGTGTAAGAGTCTTTAAATAACCTTCGCTAACCCCGACAATATTATTTGCTACTAATGATCTATATAAACCATGTAAACTTTTTACTTGCTTCTCATCTGACTCTCTTGTGAATTGAAGTACATTATCAGATATTTCAAACTTTATTTTTTCTTCAAGCACCTCAGTAACCAGTTCACCTTTTGGACCTTTGACGTTGATTTTGTTTCCATCAATATTGATTTCAACTTTCTCGGGTATCTCAATTGGTTTATTACCAATTCTGCTCATGACCAAACCTCACAAATAAGTTCTCCCCCAAGCTTTCTTTTTCTTGCTTCTGAATCAGATAATAGACCTCTTGAAGTAGAAACTACAACAGTACCTAAGCCTCCGTTGTTTCTTGGGAGTTTGTCAAAAGAAGAATAAACCCTTCTCCCTGGTTTAGATAATCTATTTAAACCAGCAATTACAGATTTTCCTTCATCTGAAAATTTGATAGTCAAATTTAAAACTTTTTTTGCTCCATCGCCTTTTACTTCTACGTCACTTATATAACCTTCATCTTTAAAAAGTTTTGCGAGCTCAAATTTGAAATTTGAGTGTGGAATCTCAACATTTGATTTTGACACAAGTGTTGCATTTCTAACCCTTGTTAAAAAATCTGAAATAGGATCATTTACCATGTTTACCACGAAGCTTTCTTTATCCCTGGAAGCTCTCCTTTGAGTGCCAAGTCGCGAAAAGTATTTCGTGACATTCCAAATTTTCTTAAATTACCCCTAGGTCGTCCTGTTACTTGGCACCTATTACGATGACGTGTTGCGGATGCATCTCTAGGCATCTTTGCAATCTTTTTTTGTGCTTCCCTTTTCTCATCATAAGTAGATTCAGGGTCACGAATTACAGCTAATAATTCTTTTCTCTTTGATGAATAAAAATTTGCTGTTTCTTCTCTTTTATTATTTTTAACTATTTTACTTTTTTTAGCCATAATTAATTCTCCCTAAACGGAAAGCCAAGTGAGTTAAGTAACTCATATCCGCCTGAATTATCTTTTGCAGTAGTACAAATTGTTATGTTCATTCCTCTGATATCTCTGACTTTATCATATTCAACTTCTGGAAATACCAGTTGCTCGTTCAGCCCAAGAGAAAAATTACCATTACCATCAAATGATTTTTTACTAAATCCTCTGAAATCTCGAATTCTTGGGACTACTACCTGTACAAACCGATCATAAAATTCCCACATTCTATTTCCTCTAAGTGTCACAGAAACCCCTATTGGCATTCCTTCACGAATTTTAAAACCCGCGATTGATTTTTTAGCTCTTTTTATAACTGGTTTCTGACCTGATATTGCAGTTAGTTCATCAACCATTGATTCAAGTGCTCTACCATCTGTAGCAGCTTTTCCATCACCGATATTTATAACAATTTTTTCTAGTTTTGGAACAGCATTAGTGTTTTCAATATTTAATTGTTTCTTAAGTTCGTCAATTAATTGAGTTCTATATTGATCTTTAAGCCTAGGAATCATGCTTCATCTCCAGTTTGTGCTAAAACCCTAAATTTATTTCCATTTTTATCAAACTTATATCTTACTCTTCCACTCTTTTTTTTGACAACCAGTGCAACATTTGAGGCATCTATTGGCATACTTTTATCAATAACTCCTCCTTGCATCGTTTGGCCTTGAGGTTTTTGATGTTTTTTATTTACATTTATCCCTTCAACTAAAACTTGATTCTTTTTTGGAAATACTTGCAAAACTTTACCTTCTTTACCATTGTCTTTTCCAGAAATAATTTTTACTGTATCACCTTTTTGTATTTTCATTACAAAACCTCCGGTGCAAGTGATACTATTCTCATAAATTTCTTCTCTCTTAATTCTCTACCAACTGGTCCAAAGATTCTTGTTCCTCTTGGTTGATCTTGATCGTTTAAAATCACGCATGCATTTTCATCAAACCTAATATAGGTACCATCTTTACGTCTTGTTTCTTTACTAGTTCTGACAACAACAGCTTGTACAATATCACCTTTTTTTATCTGGCCACCAGGAACAGCATCTTTTACGGTTGCTGTAAAAACATCTCCCAAACCTGCATATCTAATTTTTGAACTGCCTTTTACCTTTATGCATAACACCTCTTTTGCGCCAGAGTTGTCAGCAACTTTTAATCTTGATTCTTTTTGTATCATCTTGCTCTCTCAACAATCTCAGTAACTCTCCACATTTTTGTTTTAGATATTGGCTTAGTTTCAGTTATTTTTACAGTATCACCAACTTTTGCATCAAAACTCTCATCATGGGCATGAAGCTTTCTTGTTTTTTTAACAATTTTTCCATACTTTGGATGTTGAAATTGTAATTCAATAGACACGGTAACTGTTTTGTCTCTTTTATCAGAAACAACGACTCCTGTTCTTACTTTTCGAGATGCTCTTGGTTCACTACTCATTATTCTCTTCCGCATTCATGTCATTGATTTTTTGATTTAATATTGTGTTTGCCTGTGCAATTTCTTTCTTTATTTTTTTAAATACTGAAGTGTCTTCGATTTGACTCGTTGCTAACGCAAATCTTGAGTCCATTAATTCTTTTTTAAGATCTAAAATTTTATTTTCAAGTTCCATAATGGATAATTCTCTCAAATCATTTATGCTCATATATTCCTCTTTACAAATTTTGTTTTAATTGGCAATTTATGTCCTGCTTTTCTCATTGCTTCTTTTGCAATTTCTTCAGAAACACCAGATATTTCAAAAATTATTTTTCCTGGTTTTACAACTGCTACGTAGTACTCAACGTTACCTTTTCCTGATCCCATACGAACTTCAGCGGGTTTTTTTGTAATTGGTTTGTGAGGAAAAATGTTTATCCAAACCTTTCCCCCTCTTTTCATTGTTCTTGTAATCGTTATTCTTGCAGCCTCAATTTGACGTGCTGTTATGTATGAAGTCTCAACAGCTTGAAGTCCATAATCACCAAATGTCACTTCATTACCACCTTTTGAAAGACCTCTTCTTCTACCTCTATGTGATTTTCTATGTTTTGTCTTTTTTGGCATTAACATATTTATTCTTCTTCCATTATTGATTTTTCTTGTTCAAATTGCTCTGTTGCCTCATTAGGTCTAATCCGATTACCCCCACCTGCTTCAACAATCTTTGATGATGATTCATTTGTTTTTTTACCACCACCAGCTTCAAGAATTCGTGATTTTTTAGTCTCACCTACGGCAGCTTCAACACGAGATTTAACAGATTTAACTCTTCCAGTAGCAGGTCCTCCACTTGCTAAATTAGCTTCAGCTGCAATTTTATCTTGTCTTAGTTTGTTTGAACCTACGACATCACCTTTGTAAACCCAAACTTTTACTCCAATTGAACCTACGGTTGTTTGAGCTGCTGCTCTTCCAAAATCAATATCGGCACGTAAAGTGTGTAATGGGACTCTGCCTTCACGGTACCATTCTCTTCTACCCATCTCTGCGCCACCGAGTCGTCCAGAACATTCAACTCTTACACCTTCGGCTCCAGCTTTAAGAGCACCTGTTACAGCTCTTTTCATTGCTCTTCTAAATGCAACTCTGTTTTCTAATTGGTCTGCAACAGCTCTTGCTAATAATTGGGCGTCAAGTTCAGGCTCTCTAACTTCAATAATATTTAGTTTTACAGGTTGGCTGGATAATTCTTCGAGTCCTTTTCTCAACCTATCTGCTTCTGCACCTTTTCTACCAATTACAACACCGGGTCTAGCTGTATGTATGTCAACTTGGACCTTGTCCCTTGTTCTTTCTATATCTATTCGAGAAACTGCACCTTTAATTAACTGCGAAGACAAGAACTCTCTAATTCTATAGTCTTGATTAACCAGTTTTGTGTATTCTTTATCACTAAACCAACGTGACTTCCAGTCATTAACAATTCCAATTCTAAATGCGTAAGGATGTGTTTTTTGTCCCATTACAATTCTCCGTCTGCTGTAGTTAGTTCGATTACCAAGTGAGATGTTCTTTTATTTATCCTTCCGGCTCTACCTCTAGCCCTTGGTCTAAATCTTTTTAGAGTAGGTCCTTCATCTGCAGTAGCTTTTGAAATATAAAGATCACTTGAGCTTAAACCAAAATTATTCTCAGCATTTGCGATTGCGCTTTCAACAACTTGTGATATCTCATCAGCTGCTCTTCGTTTTGTAAATTTAAGAATATCTAAGGCTTCAGAAACAGGCAGTCCTCTAATTAGATTCAATACTAACCTCAATTTGTAAGGTGATTGCCTTACATATTTACTTTTTGCAGTTACTGTTTGATTTTCCATTAGCTTTGTCCTGGGTGTCCTTTAAATGTTCTTGTCGGAGCAAATTCACCTAATTTGTGACCAACCATTGCTTCCGTTACAAAAACTGGAATGTGTTGTCGACCATTATGAACTGCAATTGTTAAACCTACCATCTCGGGGACTATTGTAGATCTTCTACTCCATGTTTTAATTACACTTTTATTACCACTGTTTTGTGCTTCTTCAACTTTCACTAAGAGATGATTGTCTACAAATGGTCCTTTTCTTAAGCTTCTTGACATGATTAATTTCTACCTTTTTGAGATCTTCCTCTAACAATTGATTTATTGCTATATTTTTTCTTTTTTCTTGTTTTTGCTTCCGGCTTTCCCCATGGGCTTACAGGAGTTCTACCACCAGATGACTTTCCTTCTCCACCTCCGAGTGGGTGATCAACTGGATTCATAGCAACACCTCTTGTTTGAGGCCTGACACCTTTCCATCTTTTTCTTCCAGCTTTTCCAAGTTTTGTTAATTCAGCTTCTGCGTTTCCAACGCTTCCAACTGTTGCTCTACAATCCATTGAGACTGTTCTCATCTCTCCAGATGGGAGTCTTAACAGTGCAAGACCCGATTCTTTACTCATAAGCTGAACTGATGATCCAGCAGACCTTGCCATCTTAGCTCCACCACCAGGTCTTAGTTCAACTGCATGTACAAATGTACCTGCAGGAATGTTCCTTAATGGTAAACAATTTCCATCTTTTATTTCAGCTTTAGGTCCAGACTCTACCATGCTGCCTTCATAAACCCCTTCAGGTGCAATAATGTAACTTTTTTCGCCATCAACATAATGAAGTAAAGCAATTCTGGAATTTCTGTTTGGGTCATATTCTATTCCAGCAACCTTTGCCGGTATACCGTCTTTGACTCTCTTAAAATCGACTACTCTATATTTTTGTTTATGTCCACCACCTCTGTGTCGAGATGTAATTCTTCCTTTATTGTTTCTACCACCGGTTGACTTTTTTGATTGTAAAAGTTTTTTTTCAGGTTTTGATTTAGTAATTTCACTAAAATCACCTGTTACATGTCCTCTCATTCCTGGAGTAATTGGTCTAATTTTTTTTGATCCCATACCTATACTCCAAATGCCTCAATAGTTTGTCCATCTTGTAAAGTCACAATTGCTACTTTTCTTGTACTTTGTTGACCAATAACATAACCAAATCTTTTCTTTTTTCCTTTTTTATACATTGTGTTGACAGATAGAACTTCAACATCAAAAATTTCTTCAACTGCTTTCTTAATTTCAGGCTTAGTCGCACTTGTGTGCACAAAAAAAGTGTATGAATTTGAGTTAGCAATTCTGTCATATGACTTTTCAGAGATAAGAGGAGCTATAAGTATATCTTCTAAATACTTCATCTTTGCTCCAAAAATGTATTTATAGCGTTTTCACTAAAAACTAAGGCTTCATTTGAAATAACATCATAAGTTGAAAGTTTTGTCACGGAAGTAAGCTTTGAATTTGAAAGATTTCTGAATGACTTTACAAGGGAATCGTCATTTTCTCCGTAAACAAAAACAAAGGATTTAGAAATTGATAATTCTTTTATTGCATTTGATGCTGCTTTTGTTGAAGGTGTATCAAGTCCAGCTCCATCTACAACAAAAACTGACTCTTCTAATACTCTGTTTGATACAGACATATATAATGATTTCTTTTTCATTTTCTTAGGTGTTCTGTCTTTGTACACTCTTCCGCCTGGACCGTGAGCTATTCCTCCACCTACAAAAATAGGAGATCTTAAAGACCCGTGTCTTGCTCTACCAGTTCCTTTCTGTACCCAAGGTTTTGCACCTGTTCCAGAGACTTGTGATCTTGTTTTAACACTCGCAGTATTATTTCTTGCATTTGTTCTGTTAGCTTTAGTAACTTGGTGTAAAAGACCTTTATTCATCTCTTCGTTTAGTTCAAAGTCATATTGTTTATTTGAGGTCTTGTTATCTTTTAAAGAAAATGATTTCAACTTAATACTCATGACGAAACCTTTATAGCTGAGCTGATTTGAACGATATTTCCTTTGTTGCCTGGTACTGATCCGTTCACAAGTAAATAATTTTTTTCTTCATTTATTGCAACTACGGTTACTGATTGAATAGTTCTTTTCTTATTACCCATTCTTCCTGACATTTTTGTTCCTTTAAATACATGGCCTGGATAAGAGGCATTACCTATTGACCCTCCAGCTCTGTGAACTTTATGAACACCATGGCTTGCTTTTTGTCCTGAAAAATTATGTCTTTTCATAACACCTGAGTAACCTTTTCCTTTTGAAAGTCCGGTTATGTCTACTTTTTGACCAACTTCAAAAAAATCATTAATTTTTATTTCTTTTCCTGATTCAAGTGGGGATTCTTCATCAAAAGGTACTTCGTAAAGTCCTTCCCCCGGTTCAACATTGTACTTTTTATAATGTTCTGCAAGAGGTTTGGCTACATTTTTTGCAGAACCAATAGTTAATTGTGCGGCACTGTATCCATCTTTCTCGTTAGATTTTATTTGAACCACTCTGCAACCTGAAACATCAAGCACAGTTACACCCATTGAAATTGAATTTTCATCAAATAGCTGGGTCATGCCTACTTTTTTTGCAATAATTGATTTCATAATTTGATCTCAACTTCTACACCAGCTGGTAAATCTAACCTCATAAGAGAATCAACGGTCTTAGGTGTTGGTTCGACAATATCAATTAACCTTTTATGAATTCTCATTTCAAAATGTTCTCTCGATTTTTTATCTACATGGGGAGAACGAATAACACAATAACGATGGATTTGAGTAGGTAAAGGGATCGGTCCTTTCACTTTTGCTTGTGTTTTCATCACTGTTTCGGCAATTTTACGAGCAGACTCGTCTACAACATAATTGTCATATGCTTTTAACTTTATCCTTATCTGCTGTTCTTGCTTTGCCATTTTTTCCCCAAAAAAAACCGGGAGTAGAATTCTACTCCCGGTTAAGTTTTAATTACTCTATAACTTTTGTCACCTGTCCTGCTCCAACAGTTCTTCCACCTTCTCTAATCGCAAATTTTACGCCCTCTTCCATTGCAATTGGAGATATAAGTTCTACAGAAATTGGAACATTATCACCAGGCATGACCATTTCAGTACCATCAGCTAGAGAAACTTCTCCCGTAACATCAGTGGTTCTAAAATAGAACTGTGGCCTATATCCTTTAAAGAATGGATTGTGTCTTCCACCTTCTTCTTTTGTAAGAACATATACCTCAGCCTCAAATTTTGTATGAGGTGTTATGGAGCCAGGAACAGCAATAACCTGTCCTCTTTCCACATCATCTTTATCAATACCTCTTAAAAGTAAACCAACGTTGTCTCCAGCTCTACCCTCATCAAGGAGTTTCCTGAACATTTCAACACCAGTACAAACTGATTTGGTAGTTTCACGAATACCAACAATTTCTACTTCATCGTTTACATTTACAATACCTTGTTCAATTCTTCCAGTAACAACTGTTCCTCTACCAGTAATTGAAAAGACGTCTTCAACTGGCATTAAGAAAGGCTTGTCTACTACTCTCACAGGCTCTTCTATATATGAATCAACCTGTTCCATTAATTGAAGAACAGCATTTACACCATCTTCTTTTCCTTCAAGAGCTGCTAACGCAGAACCTTTCACGACTGGAACATCATCTCCTGGGAAATCATACTCATTTAAAAGTTCTCTAACTTCCATTTCGACAAGGTCTAATAATTCATCGTCGTCTACTTGATCAACTTTGTTGAGGAAAACAGCAATTGCTGGTACACCAACTTGTCGCGCAAGTAGAACGTGCTCTCTTGTCTGCGGCATAGGTCCATCAGCTGCTGAAACCACAAGAATAGCTCCATCAACCTGGGCAGCACCAGTGATCATGTTTTTAACATAATCTGCGTGACCTGGCATATCTACGTGAGCATAGTGACGGTTCTCTGTCTCGTACTCAACGTGTGCTATCTGAATGGTGATTCCTCTTTCTTTTTCTTCTGGTGCTTTATCAATTTCATCGAAAGCAGTTGCCTCACCCGCACCAGCATCAGCCAAAACTTTTGTTATTGCGGCCGTCAATGTTGTTTTTCCATGGTCAATGTGGCCCATTGTACCAATGTTCACATGAGGCTTGCTTCGGTCAAATTTCTCTTTTGACATATTTTCTCCTTCTTTAAAAGTTTAAACTCTGAAACAAAGTTTAAACTTCAACCTCTACTCCACGAACACTTGCAGTTATCTCTTTTGTTATAGCGTCTGGGACGTCCTCATAACTATCAAACTGCATCGTGAATGTTGCACGGCCTTGTGTTCTGGAACGCAAATCTGTTGCGTAACCGAACATTTCTGATAATGGAACCTTTGCACTGACAACTTTTGCCGATCCTCTTTGTCCCATTTCAGCTATCTTTCCTCTTCTTGAAGAAAGATCTCCGACAACATCTCCCATAAAATCTTCAGGGGTTACTACTTCTACAGTCATAATAGGCTCCAGTAGTTTTACTCCAGCTTTTTTTGCTCCATCTTTTAACGCCATAGACCCTGCGATTTTAAAAGCCATTTCTGAAGAGTCAACATCATGATATGTCCCATCTTTTAGTGTTGCTCTCATATTCACAAGTGGATATCCTGCTAGAACACCTGATTCCATTGCAGCTTCAACTCCTGCATTAACTGATGGAATATACTCTTTTGGAATTCTTCCACTTTTAATTAAATCTACAAATTCATATCCATCTTCAATAGGCTCGAGCTCCATAATTACATGTCCATATTGACCACGACCACCACTTTGTCTGATATATTTTGCCTCGATATCAGTCTTCTTTTTGAGTGCCTCTCTGTATGCCACTTGAGGTTTACCAATATTTGCCTCTACTTTAAATTCTCTTTTTAGACGATCTACGAGAATATCAAGATGCAATTCTCCCATTCCTGAAATGATTGTTTGACCGGTCTCTTCATCAGAGTTAACTTTGAACGTAGGATCTTCTTCTGCTAATTTTTGTAAACCCTCTGATAGCTTTTCTTCATCAGCTTTTGATTTTGGTTCGATGGCAACTGAGATAACAGGTTCAGGGAATGTCATTGATTCTAATTGAATAGGGCTTCCTGAATCAGATAACGTATCTCCTGTTTTTGCATTTTTAAGACCAACTCCTGCAACAATATCTCCAGTAGAAATAAAATCTATATCCTCTCTTGAGTTTGAATGCATTCTCAATATTCTTCCAAGTCTTTCATCTTTACCTGTTGTCGTGTTAACAACTTTGTCACCTTTATTTAAGGTACCGGAATAAACCCTAAAATAAGTTAACTTTCCTACATGTGGATCACTTACAACTTTAAATGCGAGTGCAGAAAATGGTTCTTCGTCTGAATGTTCTCTACTAATTTCATCTTCTTCTTTTCCGGGTGTAAAGCCTGATACTGGTTCTATATCTAGAGGTGATGGAAGATAGTCAACAACTGCATCCAATAGAAGTTGTACACCTTTGTTTTTAAATGCACTTCCTGCAAGAACTGGTACAAATAATCCTGAAAGAGTTCCTTTTCTGATTGCTTTTTTTATTTCAGCAACTGAAAGCTCTTCATCTCCAAGATATTTCTCAAGTACTTCGTCGTCTGCTTCAGCAACGACATCCAAAAGTTCTGCTCGTTTTGTATTTGCTTCATCAAGTCGATCCTCCGGTATATCTGCAACATCCCATTCAGATCCATCATCTTTTGTCCAAGTATGTGCTTTCATTTCAACAAGATCAATTACTCCAACAAAATCTGCCTCAGATCCTATTGGAATTTGAAGAACAGCTGGTTTTGCTTCAAGTCTTTCGATGATTGACTGTACGTCATCGTCAAAATTTGCTCCTGTTCTATCCAATTTATTGATAAAACAAATTCTTGGAACGTTATATTTGTCAGCCTGTCTCCAAACTGTCTCTGACTGAGGTTCGACTCCTGCAACACCGTCAAATACAGCTACAGCGCCGTCTAGTACTCTAAGTGATCTTTCGACCTCAACTGTAAAATCAACGTGACCAGGAGTGTCTATAATATTAATTGTGTGATCATTCCAGCTACATGTAGTAGCAGCAGATGTAATAGTTATACCGCGCTCTTGCTCTTGTTCCATCCAGTCCATAACAGCTGCTCCATCATGAACTTCACCAATTTTGTATGTTTTACCTGTGTAATACAAAATTCTCTCTGTTAAGGTAGTTTTTCCAGCATCTATATGAGCCATGATTCCGATATTTCTGAGATTTTTAAGATCTACTGTTCTAGTTGACATATTGTTACCACCTGTAATGAGCAAAAGCTCTGTTCGATTCAGCCATTTTATGCACATCTTCTTTTTTCTTTACTGCAGCTCCAGTATTATTACTTGCATCTAATAATTCACGCCCTAATCTATCAGACATCGTTTTTTCCCCTCTTTTTCGTGCAGCATCAACGATCCATCTAATAGCAAGTGTTGTACTTCTTCTTTGTGGAACTTCCATAGGAACTTGATAGTTTGTACCACCGACTCTTCGAGATTTCGTTTCAATTTGAGGTTTAACATTTTCATATGCAGCTTTTAAAACATTTAATGGGTCCCCACCAGCTTGTTTTTCAACTAGTTCGAGTGATTTATATACAATACTCCTTGCAACATCTTTCTTTCCGTCGAGTAAAACTTGATTTGTTAATTGTGAAACTAGAACACTTTTAAAAAGAGGATCTGGTTCAGGCTTTCTTTTAAATGAGGGTCCTCTTCTCATGGTATTTAACCTCTCTTGCTTCCATATCTTGATCTAGCTTGTTTTCTATCAGTTACACCTGCTGTGTCTAAAGCACCTCTAATTACTTTATACCTTACTCCAGGAAGATCCTTAACCCTTCCACCCCTTACTAAGACGATCGAGTGTTCTTGTAAATTATGACCTTCACCTGGAATATATGCCGTAACTTCAGTACCAGTTGATAGTCTGACTCTACATACTTTTCTTAGGGCTGAGTTAGGTTTTTTTGGTGTGACCGTATAAACTCGCGTGCAAACACCTCTCCTTTGTGGAGAACCTTTGAGACCAGGTGTTTTTTCTTTTATCACCTTGGACTTGCGTCCTTTTCTCACTAGTTGCTGAGTTGTAGGCATAAAAATTCCTAACTTAAAACTTAATTTTTTATTACCGAAAAAGAAGTATATGACAGATTTGAACTTACAACAATGAATTCTTTATAAGTTTTTATTCTGTATCTTCATCTCCTTCTTCACCTAACATAGCTAGCCATTGTGCTGGATTTGGAAGTCCATCATCATCTGTATCATCAGATACCGATGGTGTAGCCGCAAATCCTATTTCTGATACTTCTTGAGCGCCAGGCAAAGTAGGCACCAGTTTTTGATAAGCTTCGGAACCAGTACCAGCAGGAATCAACGTACCTATAATTACATTTTCCTTTAATCCGGATAATGCATCAGTACTCTTCTTCATTGCTGCCTCAGTTAGTACTCTTGTTGTTTCTTGAAAAGATGCTGCAGATAACCATGAGTCTGTCGCCAAGCTAGCTTTTGTGATACCCATCAGCTCAGGCCTACCTTCTGCAGGTGTTTTGCCATCTTTTACAAGTTCTTGATTAATGTTCCTAAATAAAGTTGCATCAATCAATTCATTTGGTAAGAAATCTGAATCATTAGCTCTAACAATTCTTACTCTTCTTAACATTTGCCTTACAATCATTTCAACATGTTTATCATGAACTTCAACTCCTTGATCACGATAAGTTTTTTGTACTTCATCTACCAAATATTCTTGGCATGTGCGCACTCCATTGATTTGTAAGACTTCTTTTGGATCTTTTGGACCAGTGGTTAAAGCTTGTCCAGCCTCAACACTGTCTCCCTGATTTACGAGAAGAGTTTGTCTTCTCAAAACTAATAGCTCTACTTCTTCTTTTTCATTCTGAATAGTTAGTATTCGATTGCCTTCTTCAGTTTGATTAATCGATTTTATCTTTCCATTTATAAGTGATAAGACTGATTTACCTTTTGGTGTTCTTGCTTCAAAAAGTTCAACAATTCTTGGAAGCCCAGAAGTAATATCTAAACCAACGACACCTCCTGTGTGAAAAGTTCTCATTGTTAATTGTGTTCCAGGTTCTCCAATTGATTGTGCAGAAATAATTCCAACTGCCTCTCCTTCCTCAACAGGTTTGCCAGAAGCAAGGCTAAACCCATAACAAAGAGGATCCATAGATTCTGGATCAAGAGAGTTAAATGGTGTTAAAACTTTAACAGATTTCACACCTGACTTTCCGATTACATCAAGTGCTTCTGCATCAATATAAGTGCCCTTTGTCAATTTTTTTCCATTTCCAAACTCTATTGTTTTTTTATCTTTTTTGATATCTTCGCTGAGGACTCTTCCAAATAATGTTGAATGTAAATATTTGCTAGGTCTTCCATCATCGTCTATTGTGCTTTTAGTAGTACCTCTCCAGTCAATATTCTCATCGCCATTATTTTTTACAACAATACCAGCAGCGACATCAACTAATCTCCTTGTCAAATAACCAGAGTCAGCAGTTCTTAAAGCAGTATCGGCAAGTCCTTTTCTAGCTCCGTGAGTAGAAATGAAATACTCGAGGACAGACATTCCTTCTCTAAAATTACTTTTTATAGGTCTTTCAATGATATCTCCTTTAGGATTAGCAACCAGTCCTCGCATTCCAGCAAGCTGTCTGACTTGCATCATGTTTCCTCTAGCTCCAGATTTAACCATCATATCAACAGGATTAAATCTTTCTGACTCTAACTCTTCACTCATTGCATATTGAACTTGATCTGTAGCCTCATTCCAAATTTCTATAATTTTTTGTTTTCGCTCAGTTTCGGTAATGATGTCATCCAAATAAAGCTTTTCTACTTTTTCTGCTTCATTTTCATATTTTTCAAGAATTTGGTTTTTTGTTGGTGGTGTTTTGACATCTGTCATTGCAACGGATAAGCCAGCTTTTGCACCAAAATTAAAACCAACTTTTTTCATTGAATCTAAGAACTGTCTCAATTCAGCTTTGTTATATGTTTCAATAACCTCCGAAATGATTTTTTTCATTTCTGGTTTTCTTACTGAGGCCTCAATATATGGAAAGTCATCAGGCAATATAGAGTTGAAATGCATTCTTCCTAATGTTGTGTTGGTTAATGTATCCCCTGAAACATATTCTGGAGTAAGTAGTTCAGAAAATCTATTTTTTATCTTGTTATATATGTCTTCAGATCCAGCCAAATCTCCTATTCTTACCCTAATTGGTGTTTGTAAAGAAATATGACCTGCTTCATAAGCTAATTGCGCTTCATTTAAGTCAGCAAATGCGTACTTAGCAGTATCTAGCTCGTCATGACACTCTGTAATATAATAAAGACCTATTACCATATCCTGACTTGGAGATACTATAGGATTACCCGAAGCTGGTGATAACACGTTATTTGTAGCTAGCATCAAAACTCTGGCTTCTGCTTGAGCTTCAGCCGATAAAGGAACATGAACTGCCATTTGGTCACCGTCAAAATCAGCATTGAATGCTTCGCAAACTAACGGATGGACTTGAATAGCTTTACCTTCTACAAGGATTGGCTCAAATGCTTGAATTCCAAGCCTATGTAAAGTAGGCGCTCTGTTTAGTAATACCGGGTGCTCTTCAATTACTTCTGCAAGGACATCCCAAACTTGAGCACGTGATCTTTCAACCATTCTTTTTGCAGATTTAATATTTTGGGCAAGACCAAGTTCAACAAGCCTTTTCATAACAAATGGCTTGAATAACTCAAGTGCCATCATTTTAGGCAATCCACATTGTTGTAAGTCTAAATGCGGACCAACAACAATAACTGACCTTGCAGAGTAATCAACTCTTTTTCCAAGAAGGTTTTGTCTAAATCTTCCTTGCTTTCCTTTCAACATATCAGAGAGAGACTTCAGACCTCGTCCACCTGCCCCTGCAACTGCTCTTCCTCTTCTTCCGTTATCAAAAAGAGCATCAACGGATTCTTGCAGCATTCTTTTTTCGTTACTAATGATTATGTCTGGGGCGCCCAGTTCAATTAATTTTTTTAATCTATTGTTACGATTAATTAACCTTCTATATAAATCATTGAGATCAGAAGTAGCAAATCTACCACCATCTAGTTGAACCATTGGACGCAACTCTGGAGGTATTACTGGAATCACTTCTAAAATCATTGCTTCAGGTGGGTTTTTTCCGTCAGCAAAAGGTTTTATAACTTTCATTCTTTGAATTGCTCTTTGTCTACGTTGTGCTGATTTTGAATCTAAATCACTTTTAAGTTTTTCCATTTCAGCTTTAAGATCTACTAATTGGACAAGCTCTCTGACTGCTTCAGCTCCCATACCACCTGTAAAATAGTCATCATATTTATCCATCATTTCACGCCAAAGAGTATCATTTTCAATTAAGGTTTTTGGCTTTAAAGTTTTTAAGGTAGAAAATGCTTCTTGGATAACTTTTATTTCAGCATCGGATTTTGCTTGCTTTTGTTTGATCTCTTTTTCAATCTCTTTAGTTCTTAACTGGATCTCAGCCTCAGGAACTTTTGCGTTTTCCATAGCTTTAATCTCAACTTTCATTTGCTTAAGTCTTTTAGCTTCCCATTCAGTAAACTCTTCTTCTACAATTTCTACTTCTGCTTCAACAGCTTCTTCAATCTCAGATAAATCTTTTGTTCTCTTTTTGTCATCGACAGAAACAACAAGATATGCTGCAAAGTAAATTACTTTTTCTAATTCCTTTGGTGACATGTCAAGAAAGTAACCTAATCTGCTGGGAACACCTTTGAAGTACCAAATATGAGTTACTGGTGCAGCTAACTCTATATGACCCATTCTTTCTCTTCGAACTTCACGTCTTGTAACTTCAACACCGCATCTTTCGCAGACAATACCTCTATATCGAATCCTTTTATATCGTCCACAAGAACATTCCCAGTCTTTAGTTGGACCAAAAATTCTCTCATCAAAAAGGCCTTCTTTTTCAGGTTTTAAAGTTCTGTAATTTATTGTTTCAGGTTTTTTTACTTCTCCAAAAGACCAACTTCTCATTTGATCAGATGTAGCAAGACTGATGCTTAATTCGTCAAAAATTTTATCCATTATACTTCAGCCTCATCTTCCTCAGGTCTTGTCATATCGATTCCCAATGTTTCAGCTGTTTTAACATATTCGTCACTGATATCTTTCATGGAAATTTCTTCACCAGCAGATAAAATTTCAACATTGAGACATAAACTTTGCATTTCTTTTAATAAAACTTTAAATGACTCTGGTATTCCTGGTTCTGGAATATTATCACCTTTTACAATAGATTCGTAAACCTTTACTCTTCCAACTGTGTCGTCAGATTTTATTGTTAAAAGTTCTTGAAGTGCGTAACTTGCACCGTAAGCTTCAAGAGCCCATACTTCCATTTCTCCAAATCTTTGACCTCCGAATTGAGCTTTTCCTCCAAGTGGTTGTTGTGTAATCATTGAATAAGGGCCAGTTGAACGAGCGTGAATCTTTTCATCTACTAAATGAATAAGTTTTAATATATATGTGTATCCAACTGTAATTTTTGAATCAAACTTTTCACCGGTTCGACCGTCATATAAATCAGCTTTTCCATTTTCATCGACAAGTAATTTACCATCCCTATTTGGGTTTACATTTCTCAAAATTTCATGAATTTCATTTTCATCTGCCCCATCAAATACTGGAGTTGAGACTAAGGTTCCTGGTTTAGCTCCATCTGAGGCTTTAGACTTGCCTTTAAAATCTTGCCAACCTTCGTTTGCTGCCCAACCAAGGTGTGTTTCTAAAATTTGACCAAGATTCATTCTGCTCGGTACACCTAAAGGAGATAACAATATATCTACAGGTGTACCATCTTCTAAAAATGGCATATCTTCTACTGGATTTATTTTTGAAATAACTCCTTTGTTACCATGGCGTCCTGAAAGTTTATCTCCGACTTGAATTTTTCTCTGTATAGCTACGTAAACTCTTACTTTTTGATTTACACCAGGTGGAAGGTCTGCTCCATCATCTCTTCTTAATATCTGTACATCGATAACCTTTCCTCTTTCACCATGAGGAACTCTTAAAGAAGTATCTCTAACTTCTCTTGCTTTTTCACCGAATATTGCTCTTAACAGTCTTTCTTCAGGAGTTAACTCTGTTTCTCCTTTTGGAGTAACTTTTCCTACCAAATAATCACCAGGTGTTACTTCCGCACCAATCCTAACGATTCCCATTTCATCAAGATCCATCAATACTTCTTCTGCTACGTTTGGAATATCTCTAGTTATCTCTTCTTCTCCAAGTTTTGTATCTCTGGCTTCAATTTCATGTTCTGCAATATGTACAGAAGTTAATACATCCTCTTTAACTAAACGCTCTGAAATCACTATTGAATCTTCAAAGTTGTATCCATCCCATGGCATATATGCAACTAGTAAATTTTTGCCTAATGCAAGTTCTCCACCTTGAGTGCTTGGGCCATCAGCGAGTACATCACCTGGTTTTACTTTTAGGCCCGCTTTTACCAATGGTTTTTGATTTACGGAAGTAGCTTGATTTGATCTTTTAAATTTTCTGACTTCAAAAGTATGTTTTTTATTTGTCTCTTGTTCTTTAACAACTATTTCATCACCAGTTACTGACATTACTTCACCAGAAATTGGAGATATTAAAGCTTCACCTGAATCTCGTGCAACGTTCTCTTCCATACCAGTTCCAACATATGGTGCCTCTGTAGTTACCAAAGGCACGGCTTGTCTCTGCATATTGGAACCCATCAAAGCTCTGTTTGCATCATCATGTTCAAGGAAAGGGATTAATGCAGTTGTAACAGAACAAATTTGTTTCGGACTCACATCCATGTACTCAATTTCTTTATCACTGACGAAAGAGACTTGTCCCCCATTTTGTCTTGATAAGACTCTTTTGTTTTTGAAAGTTCCATCATCATTTAAAGGAGCATTTGCTTGAGCAATTGTATATTCATCTTCTTGAGAAGCAGTGAGATAAACTGCTTTGTTAGTTTTTACGACTCCATTCTCTACTTTCCAATAAGGAGTTTCGATAAATCCAAATCTGTTAACCCTACCATATGTAGCAAGGGTGCCTATAAGCCCAATATTTGGTCCTTCAGGTGTTTCAATCGGACACATTCTTCCATAGTGAGAAGGGTGAACATCTCTAACTTCAAACCCTGCTCGTTCTCTAGATAACCCACCAGGACCCAAAGCTGAAAGCCTTCTTCTGTGAGTTAAAGCTGCAATTGGATTAGGTTGATCCATAAACTGACTCAATTGACTTGTACCAAAGAATTCTTTCAAAGAAGCTTGGATTGGTCTTATGTTAATTAATGATTGAGGTGTTATTGCTTCTGGTTCCTGAGTAGTCATTCTCTCCCTAACTACTCTTTCTAATCGACTTAGGCCAACTCTAACTTGATTTTGAACCAATTCTCCAACTGTTCTTATTCTTCTATTTCCAAAATGATCAATATCATCGAGTCTAACGGGAATTGTTCTACCAAGTTTATTTACAAATGATTCTTCACGAGCATGGAGAGCAATGACATATTTAATCGTATCAATAACATCTTCAATTTGTAACATGCCTTCAACTTCAGTTGAATAAGTTTCTGCATCTTTTTCTCCATAATCTCTTCCAAGCTTTTGCTCAACTTTATACCTGCCAACTTTTGTTAAATCATATCTCTTTGGAGTGTAGAACATTTGCTTTACAAGATTTCTTGCAGATTCAACAGTAGCTGGTTCACCAGGTCTTAGTTTTCTATAAAGATCAATTAAGGCAGCTTCGGAGGTAGTGTCTGGGTCTCTTTCAATTGTATTTTGAATTGATGGGTAATCACCAAATAGTTCAATAGCTTCTTCTTTTGTTTCAATGACTCCTAAAGCTCTTAAGAAAGCAGTTATATGTTGTCTTCTTTTTCTGTCAACTCTTACGCCAACAGTGTCTCTTTTATCTGTATCAAATTCAAGCCAGGCACCTCTTCCAGGGATCATTTTTCCTATGAATATCTCTTTGTCTGAAGTTTTATCTATTTCTTGGGAGAAATAAACACCTGGTGATCTCACAAGTTGACTTACAATTACCCTTTCAGTTCCATTAATAATAAATGTTCCTGTGTCTGACATTATTGGAAAATCTCCAAGAAAAACGGTTTGTTGTTTAATCTGGCCAGTTTCACGATCTAAAAATTGTGCAGTCACATATAAGGGTTGTGAATAAGTAGAATCTGTTATTTTACATTCGTCAAGACTTTTAAGTGGTTCTTCAAAGAAATGGTTTAAAAATTCAAGTGAAAATCTCCCAGAAAAATCTTCAATAGGAGAAATTTCATCTAAAATTTCTTTTAATCCTTCTTCAATAAACCATTTAAACGAATCTTTTTGGACAATTAATAAATCTGGAATATCTAGAACTTTGGGAATTTTTGCAAACGAAAGCCTAGAATTCTGAACAGCGGACAACAAGCCTCCTCAAAAATGTTAAATGTGTTACCGAAAGATTCAGTATATTAGTACTTAATATTTAAGTAAACAAATAAGTTAAAAATTATTTAAGTTCTACAGTTGCGCCAGCACCCTCAAGGGCTTCTTTAGCTTTTTCAGCATCTTCTTTAGAAGCACCTGTGAGAATATCTGATGGAGCACCGTCAACAAGTTCTTTTGCCTCTTTTAGGCCAAGGCTAGTTAATCCTCTAACTTCCTTGATAACTTGTATTTTTTGTCCACCAGCATCTGCTAAAACAACATCAAAAGAATCTTTTGCTTCGTCTCCTCCGGCAGCTTCACCGCCACCAGCAGGTGCTGCAGCAACCGCAACTGGTGCAGCAGCAGTGACATCAAATTTTTCTTCAAAAGCATCCAAGAACTCTTTAAGCTCAAGAACAGACATTTCTTCAAAAACGCCTAATATTTCTTCTGTTGTCATTTTTGCCATTATTCCTCCTCTTTACTAATTTCTTCGCCGGACTCTTTTTTTTCAATAAGAGCCTGTAAAGCAAAACTTGTTTTGTTTGTAAGACCTTTTAAAGCATATGCAAATTTATTCAATGGAGCATTAAATCCGCCAGCAATTTTTGCAAGTAATACTTCTTTTGGTTCGATTGATGCCAGTACATTAAGTTGATCAATAGATAGTGGCTTTTGATCCATTAACCCACCTTTAACTACAAATGACTCATTGTCACTTGAAAACTCTTTTAATACTTTTGCTGCTTCAACTGGATCTGACTCAATAACAGTAACTGCCGTTGGTCCTGAAAAATAATCTAAGATATCATCAAACCCAACATTAGACGCAGCTCTTTTTGCAAGACTCATCTTGACAACATTAAAAGAAGCTCCCGCTTTTTTCAGGTTTCTTCTTAATTGTGTTTGTTGACTTACAGTCAGTCCTCTATATTCTGATAGTACAAGAGTGTTTGCTTCCTGAAATAAGGCCTCAAGCTCTTTTACTTTATCTTTTTTATCTTTTCTTACCATAAAAAAATCCTTGCAACCAAGGACCATCTTTTTACCTGCGATAGAAATTAAGGCAAGCCACTATCGGTCTTTGGTTTTAATTGTTACTGAAGTATATATGTTAATGCAAAATAGTGGAAGTGAATTATGAATTTATCTCAATAGGGATCGAGGGGCCCATTGTCGAAGATATAAATACTGATTTAATATAATCACCTTTTGCAGAGGCTGGCTTTGCTTTATTGACTTCAGCAATGACCTCATTAAAATTCTCGAGAAGACTAGATTCTTCAAATGAAACTTTTCCGACGCTTAAATGTATATTTCCTAACTTATCATTTTTAATCTCGACTTTTCCTTTTTTAAAATCCTCAACTGCCTTTGCGACATTTGGGGTAACTGTCCCAGTTTTTGGATTTGGCATTAATCCCTGAGGTCCAAGGATTTTACCAAGTTGTCCTACCTCAGCCATCATTTCAGGAGTGGAAATCACAATATCAGCATCGAGTTTTTCTTCAGACGAAACTTTTGTTGCTAAATCTTTACCTCCAACAATATCTGCACCAGCTTTTTCTGCTTCAGTTAAAGCCTCTCCTCCTGCAAAAACAGCAATCCTTACATCTTTACCAGTTCCATTTGGTAGTGATACAGTTGTTCTAATATTCTGTTCTGGATCTTTTGTGTCTAAATTTAAAGAAAAGACAACATCAATGGACTCATCAAACTTTGCATTAGCAGTTTCTTTACAAATTTTTAAAGCATTGGAAATTTCCTGTTTTTCCTCAGGAATTTGGTTTTTTATAGCTTTATATCTTTTACCTTGTTTTTTCATTTTTCTCCTTTTGGTACAGTCGACTTTTGTCTCCCAAAATATTAGTTTTCTACAGTGACTCCCATTGATCTGGCTGTTCCTGCAATAATTTTTACTGCTGCTTCTAAATCGTTCGCATTTAAATCTTTCATTTTTGTTTCCGCGATTGTTTCAAGTTGTGATTTAGTAATTGATGCAACTTTTTCTTTATGTGGTTCAGGAGACCCAGACTCTAAACCAATTGCTTTTTTTATTAAATAAGATGCAGGAGCTGTTTTTGTTTCAAATGAAAATGAATTATCTTCATATATAACAATTTCAACAGGAACTGTTTCACCTTGTCTGCTTGATGTATCATTGTTAAAAGCTTGAACAAAGTCCATTATGTTTACACCATATTGTCCCAATGCTGAGCCTACAGGTGGTGCAGGTGTTGCTCCGCCACCAGGAATCTGTAATTTTAATTTTGCTTTAACTTCTTTTGCCATAATTTATTAATTTTTAACTATATCTGTAAAGCCTAGCTCTACAGGTGTTTCTCTTCCAAATATATTAACTAATACTGTAACTTTTGATTGGTCTAAATTTATTTCCTCTATGATTCCATTGAAATCTGCAAATGGCCCAGTAGTCACACGAACAGTTTCACCAACCTCAAAATCTGGTTTGAATTTTGGACTTTCCTTCTTAACTTCGATTTCTTCATTGGTTCCAAGAATTCTTTCAACTTCTCTTTTTGAAAGTGGGATAGGAACTTTACCAGAACCTACAAAGCCAATTACAGAAGGAGTGTTTCTAATTTCGTACCAT
>CACMQN010000007.1 GCA_902615855.1 uncultured Candidatus Actinomarina sp. | reverse complement strand
ACCATTTGTAGATGATGAAAAAATCAGAGTTTTTGCAGCTTCTGACCTTAATCAAGAAACTGTTAATTCAACTTTAGAGTTTGCAAATGAAGCATATGACCTTTGGATGAGCGAAGAGTATTACGGCATTTGTCAAGCAAAAGCGATTTATTTAATGATTACTGGGTCCGATATCGATGCTGGAAGAAAAGCGAATCAAGAATTTTGTGATTTTCTTAAAGATATGAAATATAAATCAGCCGAATGGTGTAGCAATGATACTTCTGATGGATATGTTAGAAATGGTGGAGCTGGAATTAATTCAAATGGACCAGTAGAAGGTTTTTACTTTATGGTTATGGGGCCACGAGGAAATAATTTTAGTAATTCTTATAAGACCATGGCTTATCATGAAGTCATTCATATTTATCAGATATCAAATATCTATTCGAGAACCTGGGATGAAGCAGATACAAAAATGGGTAAAAGGACCGGAGATGATCCAAATATTGATGTAGCTTGGTGGGCTGAGGGAAATGCAGACTTTCTAGCAGCCTTATATACTTCTGATACATTCGATGACTTTAGAAGTAAAATGAGGGATCCATTAGAGTCAACAGGGCCTTTTGGTATAAGTAGAAAACAAAAATATTTTGATAATAAACAAAAACTTTACAATATATCTTGGGAACAAGGTGAGATTGTTGACCTTGCATATAGAATAGGCAATTGGTTTACAGCATATTTAGTACATAATCACGGAGAACAATCAATATATGATTTCTGGGAAAATGTCGACAAGGATAGTTTTGATAATACTTTTATAAAAGTATTTGGAAAAGATTACAGAACCTACACTGATGAATTTGATGTATGGTTACAGCAATCTAACAGTGAATTATACAAAATATTAGAGCCAATATATGATTCAAAAATAAAGAAGGCTAGATAATAGAAATTAAATTAGTGCGGTCGACCTTTACAGAAAAAAATCCTCATCTTCTTTTCTAATTAATTCTCTTACTCCTAAATCTGAAGATTTATAATTAACTCCTCTAATTATGGCCACGGGTATGTTATCTGATTTCTTCATAACTAATTCTGCAGCTCCAGCTAGTTCATCAATAATTGCAATTTCAGTGGCAAAAAGTTCATTATCGAAAGCATCTTTTTCACCGATATAACTTTCCAAAGGTTCAATTCCAGATGAACCTATAGCAACATTAGTTTGCCCCTTTCTCCATGCTCTTCCAAAAGTATCGGATATGATCACGCTGATTTTTTTATTTGTGTTGTATTCAATTTTCTTTTGTATGTCTCTAGATGTCTTATCTGGATCTTCAGGCAATAGTAAAACAGAACCTTTTTTTATATTTGATTTATCTATACCTGCATTTGCACAAATAAAACCATGTTTTGTTCTTGCAATTATCGTATCGCCTCTTTTTCTTAAAATTTCTAAAGATTCTTTTTCAATTAATTCTTCAATATTTTGAAAATCGTTTTCTACCAATCTATTCTCAGCTTTAGATACGATCTTTTGTGTTACAACAATTACATCATTGTCTTCTAGAGCAATATTGTTGTTCTCAAATCCTTTTAATAATTCATCAGGCAAATCATGCTTAGGTGAAAATTCAGGCAGATTTTTGATTGGAATGATAGTTATATTATTCATGGTCAATAATGAATTTAGCTAAGTTGGTCGAATCTTCTATAGATTTAAATAATATATTTGTTTCAATAGTATTTTCAGCTCCATCGGAATCACCATTATGCACTACATAGAAATTTCCAACATAATCATAAAACTCTTTTATTCCACTTATGTCACTTTTATAACCGAGATCTTCAAAATTTTTCTTGGAAGGACCCTTAATTGCTTTATCTTGTATGAACGGTGAGACGATATATGTTGTATCATCGTTAATTAATTTTTCCTTTAAATTTTTTATCGAGAGAATTGGTCCAATAGACAATATTGGATTTGAAGGTCCAATCACTATTTTGTCAGCTTCTTCAATTGCTTTAGAAACTTCATTAGTTATATCTGCGTCCTCAGAATTAGAATAAACAACATCACTTAAATCAGGTTCTGATTTTAATTCAACAAAATATTCTTGAAAGTCTAATAATTTATTTTCACCAGTTTTCAATTTTGTACTTACTAAATTATCTGTCATTGGAAATATTTTGCAATTTAATCCAAATTTATCAGAAATTATCTTTGTTATCTGAGTAAGTGATTTTCCTTCCGAAAATAATTGATTTCTAAAAAGGTTTAAAGCAAGATCTTTATCACCAATACTGAATTCTTGAGGAAAATATTTTTTAAATTCTTCACTTACAACAAAACTATCATTTTTTTGACCCCATCCAAGATCACCCTCAATTCCAGCTAATGCATAAATTACAGAATCTATATCTGGAGATAGCCTAACTCCTTGTATAGTTTCATCATCACCTGTATTGACAATAATTGTTAGGTCGATTTCGTTAAGATTGTAAAAACCTTTTGCAAGTTTTGCTCCACCAATTCCACCTGATAAATAAACAATTTTTTTCATACTTTATTACTCTTACCAATATTCCATTAACATTTTAATAATGGTAGATAGAGAAATTCTAGAAGCAATATCTGAATTAGGAGAATCGGATTTAAAAAGATTACGTATCCTAATTGATAACAAGCTTGGGTCCACAAGTAATGAACAAAAAATATCCTATAGGCAAAAATTAATCAAATGTGGAAGAGAATCATGTAATAGTTGTCCTCATGGACCTTACTGGTATGCTGAGTGGTCAGAAAATGGTAAAAGAAGTACTAAATATCTTGGAAAGATTTTAAATGAAATCAATTAGTAAAAGTTTGAATTCAAATATTTCGCAAAAATTATTTTATTTACTGGTTTTAGTTTTATTTCTAAGAATTGATTTAGTTTTTGAAAACAATACACCTACCGGTGGAGATATGGGAGCTCATATTGTTGCAATAAATACTTTTATAAAAGACTTTATGCCAAATCTTCAAATAAACGGATGGTCAAATGATTGGTTTGGTGGATATCCTCTGTACTATTTTTATTTCCCTCTTCCAGCAATAATCACATTCATCTTTAATCTTGTATTTCCTTTTGGAATCGCTTTCAAGATTATGGTTGTGATGTCAACCATTTTAGTTGTTTACTCTATAGAAAAACTTATGAGAAAAACATCTAATCAAATTTCAATATATGGTGCTACGGCTGGATTGTTTTACGTTTTTACTGAGTCGTTTACTATTTATGGTGGAAATTTAGCATCAACATTGGCAGGGCAGTTTTCTTTTGCATATTCTTTAGCATTTGCAAATCTATCAATTTATTATTTAATAAAATCTGAAAATAATTTTAGATTTACAATTAGTTCAATCTTTCTTGCTCTATGTTTGTTGTCTCATTTAATTCCATTTATTATCTATTCTCCAATTTATGCATTTTACTGGTTATCAAAAAAACAAAATCTAAATCACAGAATACTTTCAATCTTTATTTTTTTAGCACTTGCATCAAGATGGTCTGTCTCATTGTTGATGAATTTAGAATATACAACAAATATGAGTTACACTCCATTTTCTAGATTAGATGATTTGATCAAGAAGGATATTTTACCCCTCATCTTTATCTTGATTGGTTTATTGATAGCAAAGCATAAAAATTTGATTAAAAACAAGACACTAACCTTATTTGATCTTTATATTATCTCCTCATCTATTCTCCTTTATTTTTACGTGCCAGAGGGTGCTCTTTGGAATGGTAGATTGGTACCATTTTTCAATCTTGGAATTATTTTTTTATTTTTCAAAGCAGTAGAAATTTTCATTGATGATATAAATCTTTATCAACAGGGAGTCAATGTATTAACGGGTATATTTTTAGGTGGAACAATTTATTGTTTGTATATATTTTATGAGAAATGGTCTACTAACCAATCATATTTAAATCTTTACATACCAATCATTTTTCTGATAATGATTTTTGCAATTCTAAATTTAAAAAATGTTGTTGTACAACTTAATTTGCTGATTGTTTCAATTATTTTTTCAACTATATCTTTCTTGCCACATTGGCTTAATTGGAATTTTAAAGGTTACGAAGGAAAGAACGACTGGAATCAAATTCAAAGCTTATACACACAATTAGACAATTTAAAACCTGGAAGGATTATGTGGGAACCGAATTCAGATATGAATAAATATGGAACACCAATGACGCTAATGACAATTCCTTATTTTACAAAACATACAAGTATGGAAGGTTTATATTTTGATTCAAGTATTACAACCCCATTTCATTTTATATCTGTATCTGGTTTGGCAAAAAGACCATCAAATCCAGTAGGTGGACTGTCATATATAAATAACCAATTTGATAAAGGTGTTGAGTATCTTTATGACCTAGGTATCGATTATTTCATTACATATACAGAAGAAATTGAGAGAAAAGCAATGAATTCTGATAAACTAACATTTCTTTTTTCATCAGAGCCGTTCTCAGTATTTGAAGTCAATTCCTCAAAAGTAGAATTAATTTATCAAGATATTGATGTGTTTTCAAAAGTAAACAAACAAGAAGGCATTCTAAGTTCAGTTTTTAGAGAAACTAATATAACTAATTTTTTTCAAAAAGCATATGAAAATTTTGATGAACTTGATGAAAAGAGAGTTGTTGAAGTAAGTAATAAAATATTGATACAGCCATCGAATAAGAATGATTTAGAAGTTACAGACATGAAAATTACAAATAATAAAATTTCATTTTTTACAAATAATCCTGGTGAATTACATTTAATTAAAGTTTCTTACTTTCCAAATTGGTCTATTTCAAATGGGTTAGGGCCATTTAGGACCTCTCCCTCATTCATGTCGGTCATACCTAATCAAGAATATGTAGAGATCAACTTTGAAAAAACAACACTAGAAAAAAACAGCTTCTATTTTTCAATATTTTCATTAGTCTTATCATTGATTATTTTTATTAGATCTGTAAAAAATGTTAAAAAAACTTAAAAATTCTAAATTATTAACAGGTGATTCCACTTATGCCCAGCTATTAAGAACGTATATTGTTGGTGGATTCAACTTAGTATTTGGTCTTGGAATAAGCTATTTATTTCAATTTTTTGTTTTTTATTCAATTGAGATTCCTTTAAGAACCTACTTAACAAATATTTTTGCATTTTCAATAGGAGTTATAGTTTCATATTTTTTATCTAGAAGAATTATTTTTAAATTATCTATATACGAGGGGGGAGTTAAAGAATTTGTAAAATTTTTGGTTACTAATTTAATCAACTTAGTTGTTCCATTGTTTATCTGGTTTTTAATTGACTTGATCAGACCATCAATTCAAGATAACGAAATACAATTTCTAATAGCAACTGTTTTAATACATGGTTTTATTCTTCCCATTAAATATTTAATTTATAAATTGTTTGTATTTAAAGACTCTTTAAATAATTGAAGCCGTAATAAAAATAAACTTTTTAGTGTTCTAGGAATTCTTGTAAAAATAACAGACACACTTGGTCGAATCTCATTTACTTTTGCAGGTACTTCAAGAATTTTGTATCCTGATTTCTCTATTCTAATTAAAAGTTCAGTATCAAAAATATCTTGTGTTGATATCACATTATTGATTTCTTTTTGAATATTATATCTTCTTATAGCTTTCATTCCATGGGTATCACTAAGTGAAGTTTGAAATAAAAGTTTTAAAATTAATACAAATATTGATGTTGCCATTTTTCTGATAAATGTTCTTTCATCTTCAGATTCATTTAATCTTTTCGATGCAACTAGTGCTACGAATTTCTCATCTAGTTCCAATGATTGCTTAAGAAATTTTTTTGAAAAATAATCAATATCAAAGGATATTACAACATCATTTTTTGCAATTTCAAATCCATTTTTTAATGCAAGGCCATAGTTTGCATAGTTACTATTTATCATAAAACAATTATCTTTATCTTCTATAAAGGTATGAATGAGATTTTTTGTGTTGTCTATAGAGCCGTTTTCGGAAAAAATAATTTCAAACGGCATATTCATCTCTATGCAAATATTGAAGATTTTATCTGCAGATTCTAAAAAGATTTCTTCTTCATTAAATACCGGTATTACAACTGAAAAATTATTAATCATGCTGTTCATTTTCATTAACATTACAATACATATGGAGTGGATGAAAATAAACTAGATTTAATTTTTAAAGCTTACGATGTAAGAGGTGTTTTTAACGAAACAATTACACCAAAAGTTGGTTTTAAAATAGGCGCAGCTTTTGCTTCTTATGTAGATTCAAATGAAATTATTGTTGGACATGATGGCCGTATTTCAAATAATGAAATGTTCGCAGCAATAAGTTCTGGAATACAATCAGTTAATAAAAAAGTTTTGTATGTTGGTATGGTTCCAACAGATGTTGTTTATACGCTTTCTGGAATTAAGAATTTACCTGGTTTGATTATTACGGCATCTCACAATCCAAAAGAGTACACAGGTTTGAAGTTTTGTAACAGTGGAGCGGTAGCGATCGGTCAAGAAACAGGATTAAAAGAAATCAAAAAGTTAGCAGAAAAATTTTATGATGATTTTAATATGTTAGATTTGCCTGAAATGCAAACTTTGAATCAACTTTATTTAGAACATTTTAAAAATATAGTTGATCCATCTGAAATAAGTGACAAAGTGAAATTTGCTATTGATGGTGGAAATGGTGTCCTTGGTGCAATTATTGAAGATCTATCAGAATCGTTTAGTTTAAATTTTGAAGGCCTCTATATGGAAGTAGATGGCAACTTCCCAAATCATCCAGCAGACCCTTCCAACCAAGACAATCTCCTAGATTTAAAGAATAAAGTATTGTCACAAAATTTTGATTTTGGAGTTGCTTTTGATGGAGATGCTGACAGGTCTGTATTTGTTGATGATAAAGGAAACGTAATTAGTGGAAGTATGATGACTTGTTTAATTTCTGATTGGTTATTTGAAAAGAAATCTGAAATAAAGATAGTTCATAATGTAAATGTTCAACCATCTGTTATTGAATATTTAAAAAATAAAGGAATAAAGACAATTAGATCTAAAGTTGGTCATTCATACATAAAAAAAATTATGAGAGATAATGATGCAGATTTTGGTGGAGAACATAGCGCTCATTTTTATTTGAGAGAAAATTTTTATGCTGATTCTGGAATATTGACATTATTAATATTTTTAAAAATTTTATCTGAGAAAAATATTAAAAGTTCAGAACTTGTAAAAAATTACAACTTTAAGCCGTCATCTGGTGAAATAAATTACAATGTCGAAGATGTAGAGACAAGTTTAAAAAAAATTGAAAATTCTTTTGAGGGTGAATTTGATAAATTAGATGGAATATCATATTTTTCTGATGACTTTTGGTTTAATGTGCGGGGATCGAATACTGAGCCTATGCTTAGATTAAATGCAGAAGCAATCAATCAAAAAACTTTAGACAACATCATTGAAAAAATTTCAAATATAATAAGTTAATAGATGTTAAATATTGCATTCGACCTAAAAAATCAAATAATATCTGATCTTGAGTCTTCTAGTAATCTTGAAAAAATTTCATATGAGAATTTACTAATTATGGGAATGGGCGGTTCAGGTGTCGCAGGAGATGTGATGAAAGTACTATCTAATGAAATATCTGATAAAAATATAATTGTTCACAAAGAGTATTCAATCCCAAAACAGTTTTTAAAGTTTAGACCTTTATGTTTATTTATTTCATATTCTGGCAACACAGAAGAGACGTTATCAGGTATATCTGATGCCAACAAAAATAATTTAGATTGGATCGTTATTTCAAGCGGTGGGAAGTTAATTGATATCGCTCAAGAAGAAGGTAAAGAATATATTAAGATACCAAGTGGACTACAACCAAGGGCAGCATTTGGATATCTTACTTTAGCTATTTCAAGAATTTTAGATATTGTTGAAGGTTCAGATTATGTATCTCAATTGAATGAAGCAAGTTCATATTTGGATAAACTATCTGAAAAGGCTGAAGAGTCTGACATCAACAAATTTTCTTTAAATATATGTGAAAGTATCAACAAAAAAACTGTAATTATATATTCAGGAACCGGTATGTCAAAGGTTGTATCGTCACGTTGGAAAACTCAGATTAATGAGAACGCAAAATCTAAAGCTTTTGTTGGTTATCTACCAGAGGTACATCACAATGAAATTCTCTCATGGGATGCAGACATAGATGGAAGTAAAAAAAATTATATTGTTATTCTGATTCGTGACAAAAATGAACATGTACAAATTAGTAAAAGATTTGAATTTACCAAAGAATTGATAGGAGAGAAAGTAAATATTGTTGAAGTTAATTTAAACAATCAGGAAAGTACGCTAAAAACCCTGTTGGAGTTAGTATTACTAGGTGATTTAGTTAGTTTAAACTTAGCTAACAAACTAACTATTGATCCAGAAAATATAGATACAATTGAAAATTTAAAAAAATTACTAGGAGGATAATGTCTACTATAAAAGACAAAAATCTATCAGCTGTAGGTCAACAGGAAGTTGATTGGGCTGCAAGGCAAATGAAAGTTCTTGATGAAATTAAAACTGAGTTCTCAAGTAATAAACCATTAAATGGTTTGAATATAGGTGCATGCATGCACGTAACAAAAGAAACAGCTAATTTAATGCTTACTTTAAAAGCTGCAGGGGCAAATGTTGCATTGTGTGCATCGAATCCACTATCAACTAAAGATTCAGTTGCTGCCTACCTTGCTGAAAATGATGTTGAAGTACATGCAGTACATGGAGTATCAAATGATGAATTCTTTAAGCATCTAAATTCTGTTTTAGACACAAAACCTGATATCACTATGGATGATGGAGCTGATTTAGTTACATTACTTTTAACTGATAGATCTGATTTACCAGTTATGGGTTCAATGGAAGAAACAACTACTGGAGTAATAAGACTAAAGTCGATGGAGAAAAATAATAAACTTCGCTTTCCTGTCGTTGCTGTTAATGACTCTGACACAAAGCATTTATTTGATAATCGATTCGGAACAGGTCAAAGTGCGATGGATGGAGTTGTACGAGCAACTGATCTCTTAATTGCTGGTCTAGATGTAGTTGTGATCGGATTTGGTGACTGTGGAAAAGGAGTAGCAGAAAGAGCCTATGGAATGGGTGCTAAAGTTACAGTGGTTGAGCCAAACTCGGTGCGTGCTTTAGAAGCTCTCATGCATGGTTACGAAGTAAAAAATAGTGTTAATGCAGCAAAAATTGCTGATGTTATCGTTTCTGTTACAGGAAACATGCATGCTTTAGATAAACAACATTTTGATGTAATGAAAGATGGAGTAGTTTTAGCTAATGCGGGACATTTTGATGTAGAAATAAATTTAGAGGCTTTAAAAAAAGATAGTTCCGAAGTACATAAAGTTAGAGATCATGTTGAGAGCTATTTATATGATGGTAAGGAAATCTTAGTTTTAGCTGAAGGAAGGCTTGTTAATTTAGCTGCTGCAACCGGCCATCCTGCTTCAGTGATGGATATGTCATTTGCTAACCAAGCTTTGGCTGCAGAATGGATTAAAGAAAATCATGAAAAGCTTGAGCCAAAAGTTTACACTCTTCCAAGTGAAGTTGATTTAAAAATTGCGGCTACAAAATTAGGACTCATGGGTGGAGAGTTAGAAATTCTTACTAAAGAGCAAATTGATTATCTCGACTCGTGGGAGCATGGCACAAGCTAAATTTGAGTATTTTTAAAAGAGTCTTATCGGTTGGAAGTGGAAAGCTTGCTCAAGAGCTTGATAAAAAAGTTGAGCTAATCAATAATTTAGAATCAGAAGTCGAAAAATATTCTAATGAAGAAATAAAAAATAAATTTCAAGGTTTAAAAACAAAGATTACTGCTGAAAATAAGTTTGATTATGAGGTTGAAGCATTTTCTCTTGTTAGAGAGGCCTCTAAAAGAACAATTGGACAACGTCATTATGATGTGCAGTTATTTGGTGGGATGGTTTTATTAAGAAATAAAATAGCAGAGATGAAAACTGGAGAGGGTAAAACATTAGTTTCTACACTTCCAATCTCCTTTATGTCACTTTTTGAACAAGGAGTTCACGTTGTAACTGTAAATGATTATCTATCTAGAAGAGATGCTGAATGGATGAGTCCAATTTATAACTTTTTAGGTCTGGAAGTTGGTCTAATTTTTTCAAATCAAGACTATCAAGAAAAAGTTTCAGAATATAAAAAAGATATTGTTTATGGAACTAATAATGAATTTGGTTTTGATTATTTGAGAGACAACATGGCACAATCATCAGATCAACTAACTCAAGGAAACCTTTTTTATGCAGTAATTGACGAAGTTGACTCAATTTTGGTAGACGAGGCTAGAACCCCTCTAATTATTTCTGGAAGGGTTGAGGAGTCTACAAAATGGTATTTGCGATTTTCAAAGTTTGTAAAACAAATGAAAAAAGATTTCCATTATGAAGTTGATGAATCAAAGAAACAAATTCATCCAACTGAAGAGGGAATTGAATTCATAGAAGAGAAATTAGGAATTGAAAATCTTTATGAAAATACATCAACAAACTTCATTCATTATTTAACTGCTTCTTTACGTGGAAAAGAAATATATAAAAAAGATGTCGACTATATTGTTTCAGATGGTCAAGTAAAAATAGTAGATGAATTTACTGGTCGTGTTCTTGAGGGAAGACGTTATTCTGATGGGCTACACCAAGCAATTGAAGCAAAAGAAAACGTAAGTATTCAAGATGAAAACCAAACATTAGCCTCTATAACTTATCAAAATTATTTTAGAATGTATGAGCACCTTGCTGGAATGACCGGTACTGCAAAAACGGAAGAAGAAGAACTTATCCAAATCTACAATCTTGAAGTAGTTGAGATACCAACCAATTTGCCTATTGCAAGAAATGACAATCAGGATACTGTTTACAAAACAAAACAGGCAAAGCTAAAGGCTGTAGTTGATGATATAAAACATCGACATGAAATTGGTCAGCCAGTTTTGCTTGGTACTGTTTCCGTAGATTCATCAGAGGAAATATCAAAAGAACTAACAAAAAATAGCATCAAACATTCAGTATTAAATGCAAAAAATCACTTAGAAGAGGCAACAATAATTGCTCAAGCTGGAAGATTAAAATCTGTCACTGTTGCAACAAATATGGCAGGTAGAGGTGTAGATATAAAACTTGGAGGTAATAGTGAGATTATGGCCAAAACTCAGGCAGAGAAAGACAATAAATCTCAAGATCCAAAATTCATGGAAAATCTAATCAGAAAATTCGACTCAGTAACTAGTGATGAAAAAGAAAAAGTTGTTGAACTAGGAGGTCTTTATGTAATTGGAACAGAAAGGCACGAATCTAGAAGAATAGATAATCAGCTAAGAGGAAGATCTGGAAGGCAAGGTGATCCTGGAGAATCAAGATTTTATATAAGTCTTGAAGATGACCTAATGAGAAGATTTCAAGGTGAAAGAATTCAGTCGATTATGGATAAGCTCAATCTTCCAGATGATGAAAAAATTGAACAAAGCATGGTTACAAAAAGTATTGAAAGAGCACAAGCACAGGTAGAATCATTAAACTTTGAAATCAGGAAAAATGTACTCAAGTTTGATCAGGTACTTAATCAACAAAGAGATGTTATTTACAAATGGAGAAGAGAATTACTAAAGTCCGACAATATAGAAAATCTAATAATTGATTGGCGCGACGATATATTTAACGATTTACAAAACAACATTGATAGTTATAAGACACAATATGAAACACTTGAAGATTTTCAAAATTTCGTCGATGATGAATTAAGTTTAATTTTGTCTGATACGATTAAGAAACAAATTCTTAAAGATATCGAGATAAATGATAAATTAGACATAATATCAAGTCTTGAATCTTTGTATACCAATAATTTCGATTCGGATAAAAGTAATTTTATGAATTTAGCAAGAATGGGATCTCTATCATTTATTGACCAATCATGGAAAAACCATCTTTCAGAAATGGATTATTTAAGATCAGGAATTGGCCTAAGAGCAATGGGCCAGAGAGATCCATTAGTTGAGTACCAAAAAGAGGGATATGATTTGTTTGAAGATTTAATTCATAATGTAAAATTATCGGTTGTTAGAATTTTATTAAACTTTGAAAAAATTTCAAAAGAAAATAATAATTTAGACAAAGAAAAGAAAAATAATATAAATGTTGATAATAAAGATAAAATTGGAAGAAATGAACCCTGCTACTGCGGTTCTGGCATAAAATATAAAAAATGTGGAATGATAGATAAATGTATAAAGAATTAATAAATAAGGTTGTAGATTTTAAAGATAGAATAACTTCGGCTAAGGAGTATCTTTGACTTTGAAAATAAGAAAGTTCAACTTTTAGAAATTAACAAAGTTATTTCCAAAGAAAACTTTTGGTCATCAAATCCAAATGCTCAAAATTTAGTTAAAAATGCATCGAGTATTGAGAAAGTAGTCAATTTGCTAGAGGTTATAGATATTGAAATTAAAGATCTTGAAGAACTTTTAGAATTAAGTAAGGATAATATAACTGAATTAGATGAATTAAAAAATCAACTAAGTGAAGTAGAGCAAAAAATTCTAGACTTAGAAGAAGAATCACTCTATTCGGAAGAGTTTGATAATCATTCGGCAGTACTTACAGTTAATGCAGGTGCTGGTGGTGTAGATGCTCATGATTGGGCGGAAATATTATTAAGAATGTACACAAGATTTCTAGATGACAATGATATGAAATATGAAATTGAAGAAATTTCATCAGGGGAAGAAGCAGGAATAAAGTCTGGCTCTATTAGAGTCGACAACTTTAGAGCATATGCAAATTTAGAAAGTGAAAGAGGGGTTCATCGATTGGTAAGAATCAGCCCATTTGATAGTAATAAAAGAAGACATACAAGTTTTGCTGGTGTAGATGTTATTCCATTGATTGAAGATTCTGATGACTATGAACTGAATGATGATGATATTCGTATAGATGTTTATAGGTCATCTGGAGCAGGAGGACAACATGTGAATACTACAGATTCAGCTGTTAGAGCTACACATATTCCAACAGGTATCGTTGTTGCATGTCAGGCAGAAAGGTCACAGTTACAAAACAAAATTCGTGCATTAGGTCTTCTAAAATCAAAATTAATCATCCAGGAAAAACAGGAAAAATTAAAAAAACTCGATTCAATAAGAGGGGAACAAGTAGAAGCTGGATGGGGAAGGCAAATAAGGTCGTATGTAATGCAGCCTTATCAGCAAGTCAAAGATTCAAGAACAAATATTGAAGTAGGAAATATACAATCAGTTTTAGATGGAGATATTAACATATTTATAAATGAGTATCTAAAATGGCGTAGACAGGGATTAAATGATTAAATTAGATAACGTTTCGTTGGTTTTTCAGGGCGGGAGTGTCGCTCTATCAAATGTGTCTACAAAGATTAAAGAAGGTGAGTTTGTTTATCTAATTGGTCATTCAGGTAGTGGAAAATCCTCGCTGTTGAAACTTCTATATAAAGAATATGTTGCTACGAAAGGAGATATTGATGTAGTTGGTATGGATGTGACTACTTTACCAAAATGGAAGGTACCTATTTTGAGAAGAAAATTAGGCATTGTAACTCAAGAACCTCAATTATTAGAAGATAGAACTACCTTTGAAAATATCAGTTTTGCACTTGAAGTATTAGGTTATGAAGAATCTGAAATTGAACAAAAAACATCAACTTTAATCGAGTTAGTTGAATTAGAGGAAAGTATGTACAAATTTCCAAGTCAACTTTCAGGAGGAGAACAAACACGTGCCTGCATAGCTAGAGCACTTGCTTCTAATCCACTTTTACTACTTTGTGATGAACCTACTGGAAATTTAGATCCTACATTAAGTACTCAAATAGTAACTTTATTAGAAAAAATAAACAGAGCTGGGACAACAATAGTAATGGCCACCCATGATTCTTCAATAGTTAACAGAAGAAAAAAAAGAGTTTTACAACTTCATCAGGGTAAATTAATGAGTGATGTCCCGCAGGGAAGATATATTTAGATAAAAATGAGAAAACTGTCCTATGTCCTTAAAAATACATTCATCAATATGAGAAGAAATCCATTGTTAGCAATAGCTACTATTCTTGCTGTCTTAGTTTCTTCTTTTCTTGTTTTCACAACACTTTCTGCAAGAGCAATTGTAGAAAACAATACGTCCAGATGGCAAAACGGTGTACATGTAGTAATTTTTTTAGATGATAGAGTTACCTCAACTGCTCATAAGCAATTACAAGAAACTTTAGAGTCTTATTCCGAAGTTAGGATGGTTGAGTATTTTTCCAAATCAGAAGCTGCCGAAGAGTTCAAGGAGTTATTTAGTGGTCAACAAGAGTTGTTAGATGAAGTTGATTTTGAGACTCTTCCAACATCACTGAGAGTAAATTTAAATAATCCCTCTGATTATCAACTTATCATTGAAAGGATGGAAGGCAATGCTGCTGTAAGGGAAATTAGGGCATCAGGAGAAGCTATAGAAAGGCTGTTAAGTTTAACTAATACTCTTGTATTCTCAGCAACAACATTTGCTGTTCTCATAGGATTTGCTGCATTTATATTAATAATAAATACATTGAGACTCACTGCATTTGCAAGACGAAAAGAAATTAAAATAATGAAAACTATTGGTGCATCATCAACATACATTCGATTACCTTTCATATTTGAAGCTGTATTCGAATCCTTAATTGGCACAAGTATTGCAATTGGTCTTGGATGGTCAGTAATCCAATATTCAAAAAATTCTGTAATAGCTCAAAGTATTTTTGATATCTCCATATCTGATTCATATCTTATAAACCTCACACTTTTTCTAATTTTATCGACATTATTATTTGGTTTCTTTGCGAGTTTTGTTGGAATAAGAAAAGTTCTAAATGATTAAAAAATTTTCTATCTACTCATTAATATCAATAATTCTTGTCCAAACAACAATTATTGATTGGTCATACTCTATTACAGCTGAGGAGCGATTAGAAGAAGTAGAAAAACAATTAATTGCAATAGCTAATCAGATAAAACTATATGAGGGAGATAAAACTGATCTTGAAAAAGCAATCTTAGAAAATGACTCAGCATTAAGAAAAGTAAATGCAGAACTTGCAGAAGTACAAAAAAAATTAGAGGCTGCTGAAAAAGCACTTAGCATTGCTTTAGATGGATACGATCAGACATTAAATGATTTAGCTATCGTTCAAGAAAATATTATTGAAGAACAAATACTGTTAGGAGCTACCAAAAATGAAATAACCAAAGTTAAAGAAGAGTTATTTGAAACTCAAAAAAATCTTAATAAAGCTAAAAATGAACTTCAAGAAAAAGCTGTCGATATGTATATTAACGGTGTGATGAGTCCTGCAACAGCATTATTTGTTAATTTAAACGATCTATCTGATTTTTTAGCAGCTTTAGGGTATGCATCAACAATTGTGAATACAGCCTATCAAATTGTCGAATCATTAAATTCTTTCGAAAACTTGGCAGAAACTCAAACTGACTTTCTTTCAGAACGTGAACGAGAAAGAGAAAATATAATATCAAATTTACAAATCGAAGAGGAAAAAAGAAATCAAATATCAATAGACGCTGAAGAGTATGCAGGACAAGTTGAGGACAGTAAAAATCTTGTTGAATCAGAAAAAAAGCAAGTAGAAAAAAAGAAAGCCGCTGTTTTATCTGAAAGAAGAAAAGCACAAAATTTACTTACTCAAGCAAATAATCAACTTGCAAAATTAGATGCTGAACACGCAAATTTAGAAAAACTTGAAGATGCTATCCAAGCTGATATTGATAGACTTAGTTCACTTGGTGGAGTTGCTCCCGACAAATTATCATGGCCAGTAACAGGTAGTTACGTTTCAAGTGGATATAAATGGAGACGATTAAGAGGTGTTACCAGTTTTCATGGTGCAATTGATATACCTGGAAGAACTGGAACTCCTATAAGAGCAGCAGCAGGCGGCGTCGTGATTCTTGCCAGATATTATGGACTTGCTGGAAGGACAGTGTTTATAGATCATGGTGGAGGTATGACTACTTTATATTTTCATATGAATGATATAAGAACTTCTGTTGGTCAGACAGTTGTAACAGGTGATCTAATTGGAACTATAGGCACAACCGGAAGAACAACGGGGCCTCATTTACATTTTGAAGTAAGACTAAAAAATCCTAATTCAGTGAGCTGTAGTCTTCCATACCTCGACCCCACATCGCGTGGAAGAATGAATCCATACTGTTTCTTAAATTAATGAAAGTCTTTGCTGAAAACCGAAAAGCAAAAAATTCATATGAATTTTTAGAATTTTTTGAGGCTGGCATAGTTTTATCTGGCCCTGAAACAAAAAGTATAAGAATTGGTGGAATTTCAATCATAGATGCTTTTGCAATTATTGAAAATGAGGAAGTAATTATTAGAGAGATGAATATTGAACCATATAAATATTCTGAACAAAATGAATATAATTCAAAAACCCCAAGAAAGCTCCTGCTTCATAAAAAAGAAATAAAAAGATTGATAGGATTAATATCTACAAAAGGCCTTACCTTAATTGCTACAAAAGTTTTTGAAAAGAATGGATATATAAAAGTTGAACTAGCCCTTGCAAAAGGAAAAAAGAATATTGATAAAAGGAAAAAAATAGATAATAAAAGGGTAAAAAAAGAATTAAAAGAATATAAATAATTTGATCTAAAATTACTTTTATAAATCTAAAATTTATAAACTTATATAGAAATTAAAGGAAAAAATGGTAAAAGATATAAATGCAGAAGAATATGCTGAAATTGTTAGTTCTTCTAACACAGTAGTTATTGACTTTCATGCAACTTGGTGTGGTCCGTGTAAAGTCTTGAGTCCAATATTAGAAGAGTTAGATGATGAAATTGAAGGTGTTGAATTTGTTAAACTTGATGTTGATCAACATCCTCAAATTGCTGGTCAAAATCAAGTAATGGGAGTACCCACTGTCGTCATTTTAAAAGATGGAGAGATTAAAGACAGATTTGTCGGTGTCCAACCAAAAGAGGTCATCAAAGAAAAAATTGCATCATTAGGTTAACTGTGATAAAAGTTGTATTAGCTTTACAAATACTAATACTTTTTTTATTTGGTTATTTTGTACTTACAACTCAAAATACAATCAATGAACTGTCATCACAAATTGAATCAGCTATAACTGTAATTGAAGACATGAGCTCTGTTCTACCACAAATTAAAATTGCAGTTGAAAATTTTAATAGCCTTGAACCTTTATTTAATAATCTTGGAAGGTTAAGTGAATTACTTGCAGTTTTAACTGATCCGTTTGGTTCAAATGGCTGATCAATCAAAAATTGTAATGTACAGCACACAATGGTGTGGAGATTGTGTAAGATCAAAAAAAGTTTTTGATAAGTTAGGTGTAGAATTTTTGGAAGTGGATATTGATTTCGATAAAGAAGGCTTTGAAATAGCAAAAAAAATTCAAAACCAAAATCCACGAATACCAACTATAGTTTTTGAAGATGGAAGTTTTTTGGTTGAACCATCAGATGTAGAACTAACAAATAAAATTAACTCTTTATAATCAATGTAATGTTACAAACTGAACTAAATTCAAAATCATTAATTAATTTTTGTAATGAAACCTTGGAATTATCTGGGAAAATTGCACTTACCTATTTTAGAGATATAAGAGAATTGACGATCAAGGGTGATGAAAGCCCAGTTACCCTAGCGGATAAACAAATAGAACAAGTTATTAGAAGAGAAATTGAAAAAAGCTTTCCTGGTCATAATATTATTGGAGAAGAATTTGAAATTGTTGATAATTCATCTGACTATACATGGTACATTGATCCAATTGATGGCACCCGCAGTTTTGTTGCAGGAAAATCTGATTTTGGTACATTGCTTGCTTTAGTCAAGAATCAAGAAATAATCGGTGGAGTAATTGACTGTCCTGCTTTGCATGAACGATGGATGTCATTCGACTCCAATGAAACCCTAGTAAATGGAAACAATACAGTGTGTAGAGAAATAGATAAACTTGAAAATTCAGTAATGGCTACAACTTCAAGTCACGAATTTGGTATGGAAAAATGGAGGGCCTATCAGTCATTAGAAGAAAGTGTGAAATTGACAACTACAGGGAGTGATTGTTATAACTATGGACTATTAGCCAGTGGGTACATAGATATTGTTGCTGAAAAATTAACCGCACCACATGATTACTTACCTCTAATCAAGATAGTTGAAGGCGCAGGTGGAATTATGACAGATTGGGAGGGTAATACGCTTGATTTTGATGCAACAAATGTATATGTTCTTGCATCAGCATCTAAACAATTACATGAAATGGCCTTAGCTAAATTAAGTAAAATAAAATGAAAATATTAATTTGTGATACTTTAAACAAACAAGTTGTGGAAGAATTATATAAAATTGGTGATTGTGTAGATATATCTACTTCATTAACAAAACATAAAGATCTTAAAAAACATATTCAAGATTCAGAAATCATAGTAATACGTAGTTCAACTAAATTAACAAAAGAAATCTTAAAATATGGAAAAAAATTAATAATAATTGCAAGGTGTGGAGTTGGGGTAGACAATATCGATACAGAGTTTGCTAAATCTCAAAATATTGCTGTAACAAATTCTCCTACAGCAAACTTAATCTCAGTAGTTGAACTAACTGTCGCATTAGTAATTAACGCATCACGAAGAATAAGCCTCGCTGATAAGAATGTCAAAGATGGAAAATGGGATAGATCTGAATTTTTAGGTATTGAACTTAGTGGAAAAACAATGGGGATTGTTGGATTTGGCAAAGTAGGACAATTAGTTGCCGAGAGAATGAAGAGCTTTGGAATGTCGATTATATTTTATGACCCCTTTGTTACTGAATGGCATGGAACTGAAGAAAAAAAGGAACTTGATGAATTACTTCAATTATCTGATGTAGTTTCAATACATGTAATTAAAACAAAAGAAACAGAAAATCTTATTTCAAAAGAGAAACTGGATTTACTTAAAGATAATTCTATAGTTGTAAATACTTCACGTGGTAACGTAATTGATGAGGAATATTTAATTGAACTACTAAAGTCTAAAAGAATATTTGGAGTAGGTTTAGATGTTTATTCAAATGAACCACCTATAAATACAGATGCATATCTAGATATAAATTTAACAACTACTCCGCATATTGGAGCATCAACTTTTGAAGCCCAACTTAAAGCTGGAATGGATACAGTTGCTAATATTAAAAAAATCCTATCTGGTGATAAATCGGTTGAAATATAGACTTTAAAAGTTATAAAAATAGTTGAAATAAAAAAAAATAAATATAATAATTAATATACAATTTAGTTGTTTTGGCTGGCACCAATTATTTTAAAAAAACTCTTGTTTAACACCTTAAATTAATACATAATATGACATGGAAAAAAACATTTATATAAATTCTTTAAACTTTAAGTCTATAAACGTAGTAATTGCCTCAATATCAGGATTAATTACTGTTATTTTAGCTTTAGCTCCAAATACCATTGCAGGGATCTTGAGATTAGAGTATGCAGTGCAATCAACAGCTTCTTGGTTCAATTCAAGTAGAGTAGTCTGGATTACCTCTTTATCAATAACATTACTGGCGCTTTGGGCAAGATATATAGAAGAAGTATACGCTCAAAAAATATTGTTAAAGTTTTATAGCTTTTTTATTGGATCATTAGCAATAAGTAATTTTTTTGGAGGAATAGAAAATACAGTATCTAATCACCCCCTTAGTATTGGGTTGATAGGCGTAATGATAGTCTTAAGTTCGATCTGCTGGATTCAAAGTAGAGGTGTCGTTCCAAATATTAAAATGTTAAATTCTGAATCAAACATTTCTATTATCAACACCGAAGAATCAAGGCGTGCTGTAAAGTAATTTAATTCTTTCATATATTGGCCAACCATTGGGAATACAACTATTTGTTGATTTTGATTGTTGCATCATTACAGGCGCAATAGCGTTTTCAGATGGGCAATCTGTATGTCCCCATCCAAGATAGTGCCCAACTTCATGGTTGATTAAATAAATACGATATGTACTTAGATCTGTACCAAAATCTTTTGCTCCAGATAACCACCTAAACATATTTATTACAACATTTTTTTCATTTCTACAAGAATAAATCCCATTAGTTTGGAGCGGATAACACAGTTCATCAACTGTTGTCGGCTCTGCAAAAATAACATTAAGATCTGCATATTCTGAATTTACTAATTGAAAATTTATATTTTCTATTGTAGACCAACCCCTTTGGTCGTTTAAAATGCCCAAAATCATATTGGATAGGCAGTCTGGATCTAAATTTAATCCTGATTCAACTTGAATAGAAATGTTATAGAATCTACTGTTGTAGCTATCTTGTTCATTTGGGGAATACCATAATTTTTCATCACTTAAGGAATATTCCATTAAGCAACCATTTTTCATATCTATATTAGGAACAGCATTATTGTCAATGACTTCTTCGTTTGTTTTATAGATAGAAAAATAGGTAGAATTTATTTCTGCTCCATCACTTTCAGGTAAATTACTTTTTATTTCTTTTATTTCATTTTCTGAAGTAATTTCTTTCTCAATAGTTAAAGGATCAATATCTTTTTCCATTTCTTTCAGATTTGGTTCTTCATGAATTAGAGAATCCATGTTAAGTTTTGGATCATCTAATTTCATTTTTGTTTCATCTTCACTTACAACATCTTCAACATCTTCAACATCTTCAACATCTACAATATCTAAAGAAACTAATTGGTTATATGAAAATTGGATATTTGAAGATACTAAATAAAATGCTGTAAAAGAAAGAATTAAACCTGTAAATAAAGAGAACGTAGGATTAATTTTCATTTATAAGAATTCTAGGGAAAGTCAATTAATGATCAAGATTTTTTTTATAACCTTTTTTGTCAATAAACTTTTCAGGTTCTAGCCCAAGTCCATCAGCAACTCTGTTTATATAGTTAAAGTATGAAATTACCTGAACTATCTCTGATATAGCTTTGTCGTCAAAATTATTATTTTGCAATTCTTGGTAATCTATTTCGGTAATCTTTCCAGGTGTCAATGTTAGTTTTTCTGCAAACAAGCATAAAGCAATTTGTTCCTTTGTTAATCTGCTTGATTTCCAATCACTAGCAATTTCATCAATTAGTTTTTGATCGTTTGTCTCCGACCGGAGATCGTATAAATGTGCGCGTATTCAGTATTCACATTCATTTGAAATTGAAGTAACTACTGCTAGAAGTTCTCTATTGAAACGAGATATTTCTAAGTTTCCAAACATTGTTGAATTATATAGACGCATTGAATCTCTTAAGATCTCAGGGGTTTGTGATTGAATTGTAAGTACATTCCAAATTCTTCCAGCTCTTCTAAGTCCTTTCTCATATTCTTTTTTCAGAAGGCCGGTTGAATCCTCAAATTTGAATAATTTAATAAATGCCATACTAATTATTTTTACTTAAAATGAAGGTGTATGCAACTTCCTCATGAACTTAAACAAGCGATAGAGAACAATGCTTTTTGTGCGTTAGCTACCAAAATTAACGAAAACGAAATTCAAAACCATCTAATGTGGGTTGACTACAAAGAAAACAAAATCCTTATAAATACAGAACAGGGACGAAAAAAAACAGAAAACATTAGAAAGGAACCAAATATTTCACTTGTTATATTCCATCCAACTGACATGTATACATGCTGGGAAATAAGAGGTTATGTGAAAAAAATAGTTCAAGATTCAGTCGCTAATGACCATATAGATTATTTATCAAATAGGTATTCAGGTAAGCCCTATGGAAGATCAAAAGATGTCACTTGGGAGGAAGCAGGATTCACATCCAGAGAAATATGGGAAATTGATGTTAATAAAGTTATATCTATGGTGAGCAGAGCTCAGACTAAATCAGAACCTGAGTGAAATTTTAAAAAAGGACTTTCTTCAAATAATTTTGCCTGAGTGTCGTTAAGATTTTTCTTTATTAATTCTTCAGCATCGAAAGTTAAATTACCCCCTCTAGATTCAAGGTGTCCTGTTTTTCTAAATATTTTGTCTGGAATCTTTTTTATGAGTCTTTTAAAAACTTCTTCAGAAACTCTTAAATATTTTGCAAGAGTTAGCTCAACTTTTATTGATTCGGGAATGACATTACAAGCAAAAATATAGAGGGATGCAAACATAGACCAATCAAGATCACTTGCTCTTCTGGATTTTTCATAAACAGAAAAATCATATTCCAAAAAGGAATCAAATGGTGAATAATTAAAAGTTGCTTTATCACTTAATTGTTTAAATAAAAATCTATCGAGAAGTTTAAGGTCTAGAGTATTAAGGTTTTGCTCCAATCCAACTTTTGACAATGAGAGTTCATCTTCAACATGATTTATAGATAAATTATTAATAACAATTTTTCCAAAATAGTTTACAATTTTTATCTCTACACTTACATTTTTGGGTACAAATATTAAACCATCATTATCCTCAAAATCTAATGAGATACTTAATTCTTCGTCTAAATCAAAAGTTTGTTTATCAATTTTCATATAATAAATAAGTATTGGCTAATAACTATTGTAAAGGCATAATAGTGATATGGGGGTGAACTGGCTTCGACTTTGAAGCGAGCCTCTCAGTAGCGAGCTGAGGGTCCTAGGGCCTCATTAAAAACGTAGGAAAAAAAAGATAACTGCCAAACCTAAATTGGCCGTAGCAGCTTAATTGCTGCTCGTCGACTATCGGGGCTCCCACCTCGGACAGTATCGGCGTCGAAATGTGGGATGCTAAGTTAGATTACCGGCTAACTTCTAAGATTTAAGGTAGAAACTATTGAGAATTTGTTTCTGGTGACTCTCTCAATAGTATTTCATCAGATGCGCTCGGAGAAGCTGTTGGGTAGCTTAAAAGGACCGGGGTTCGACTCCCCGCACCTCCACCAAAATGAATTTGAATAATACATATGATTATGCAATTATTGGAGCTGGAATCGTTGGTTTGTCTACAGCTCTTCACTTACAAAAACAAAATGTAAGTGTTGTAGTTCTCGAGAAAGAAAGAGAGCCAGGACTCCATCAATCTGGACGTAATTCAGGAGTCATCCATTCAGGTATTTACTATAAGCCTAATTCAAGTAAGTCAGTGCTTTCTTTGAGAGGTAGAGAATTGCTTATTGAATATTTACAAAAGAAAGATATTAACTTTCGCCAAGAAGGAAAGATAGTAGTTGATAATGATATTTCTAAATTAGAGAATTTATATAAAAGAAGTATTGATTTAGAAATGAAAGGTGTAAAAATTGTTCAAAATGATGAACTTCTATCTATTGAACCAAACTCAGTTATATTAAATGGGCTTTTTGTTCCTCAGGCCGGGGTTGTTGACTATAAAGAAGTAGTTCAGGCATACGCAAAAGATTTTGTAGACATGGGTGGAGAAATAAAATATATCGAAGAAATAAAAGAAATTGAAAATAACAATGGTTTGAAATCTATTAAGGGAAATAAATATACATACAACTGTGAATTTTTGATTAATTGTGCAGGTCTCTTTTCAGATGAAATAGCAAAATTAGACAATATGTCACCAAACGTAAAAATAATTCCTTTCAGGGGAGAATATTACAAAATAAGTAACACTAAAGACAAAATATTAAATAATATGATTTATCCATTAGCTGATCCAGATCTTCCATTTCTTGGAATACATTTAACAAGAACAGCAAATGGTGACATTGAAGCTGGACCAAATGCAGTATTAGCTTTTTCAAAAGAAGGTTATAAATGGACAGATATTAATTTTGTTGATTTGACTAAAGTTCTAACTTTCCCAGGAATGCTCAAGCTTGGAAAAAAATATTTCAAGACTGGAATTTCCGAAATGTATAGATCATTAAACAAAAATCTCTTTGTAAAAGAGATTCAAAAATTAATTAATGGAGTAGACCTAAAAGATATTAAACAAATTCCATCTGGTGTAAGAGCCCAAGCTGTTGATAAAGAAGGGAATTTAGTTGATGATTTTCTTTTTGAAGAAGGAGAAAATTCTTTACATGTACTTAATTCACCAAGTCCTGCAGCAACTGCTTCTTTAGCAATTGGAGAATCAATAGTCTCAAAAATCTTAAATTAATTTATCTTCTTATCTTTCCAGTTTGAACATCCCATAATTTTGCATACACACCTTGGTTATTTAGTAGTTCATCATGAGTACCATGCTCTACAATTTCACCACTCTCCAATACATAAATTAAGTCAGCATTTCTTATCGTAGAAAGTCTATGGGCTATAGCAATGACAGTTCTTCCTTCTTTCAATGTTTCAAGAGAATCTTGAATTGCAGCTTCAGTTTCATTATCAACTGCTGATGTTGCTTCATCAAGGATTAATATCTCAGGATTTTTCAATATTGCTCTCGCAATAGATATTCTTTGTCTCTGCCCACCCGAAAGCTTTTGCCCTCGTTCACCAACAATAGTATTTTCTTGATTGGGAAGTTCACTTATAAATTTATCAGATTCAGATAAGCGGGCAGCATTCCAAACGTCCTGCGTTGATGCATTTATATTTCCATAAGCTATATTTTCAAAAACAGTTCCTTCAAACAAAAATACATCTTGGCTCACAAGTCCTATTTTGCTTCGAAGATTATCAATTACTAATGATTCTATTTCATTGTTATCAAAAAATATTTTTCCAGAATTTTTTTCATAAAATCTTAGAATTAATTTAATTAGTGTGGATTTCCCAGAACCTGTACTGCCAACAATTGCTGTTGTTTTTCCTTTCGTAATCTCAATATTTACATCTTTTAATACGGGGAAGTTAGAGACGTATTCAAAATTAAGATTTTCAAATTTAATACCTTCTTTGAGTTCTTCAAAAGGGATATCTCCATCTCTAATTAGAGGTTTAGTTTCTTTCAAATTAATAATCCTTCTGAATGATGCCATAGCTTTTTGATAAACATCAAAAATCATTCCTAATTCGGTCAAGGGCCATAAAAGTCTTTGGGTAATAAATAACATTACAGAGTACATAGCGACTTTTATTTGCCCATCAAGAGCAAGAAATCCACCGATAAGAAGTGTTGCAGTAAAGCCAAATAATATTGCAATTCTTATTATGGGTATGAATGCAGCAGATAATTTTATTGCTTCATAATTTGCGGTTTTTACCTCATGCGATGCTTCATCAATTCTTTTATATTCTTTATCCTTTCTATTAAAACTCTTTACTGTAAGGACTCCTGTTATGGAATTTGAAAGGTGAGCATTCAGCGATTCAACATTACTTCGTATTTTTGAATACCTTTCAGCAATTCTTTGTGTAAATTTATATGATCCAAAAATTATCACTGGAATTGGAATAAATGCAAAAACTGCAACTAAAGGTGAGATATAAATAAAGGTTCCACCAATGACTATAACGGTTGTTGCAGTCTGAATTAAACGATTTGCTGCTTCATTTAAAAACTGTTCCATTTGATTTACATCATCATTCAATATTGCCATTAGTCGTCCAGAAGATTTATTTTCAAAAAAAGATAAATCTAGATCTAATGTTTTTTCAAAAGTTTCAGTACGTAGCGAATGTTGAAGATCTTGTGCAATATTTCTCCACGTAACTGCTGCTACATAATCAAAAATTGATTCTAAACCCCAAATTATAAAAGTAATCAATGCAAGAATAATCAATTGTTGTCGTCTGTCTTCAAACCCGAATGAACCAATGAAAGAATCCGATCCCTCTACAACAATATCAATTGCTATACCAATTAAAACAGGAGGAGCAAGATCAAACAATTTATTTAGAATTGAATAAAGGATTCCTCTTTTAACTTTTGTTTGATTTTGTTGTGCGTATTTGTATAAATCTCTGAGATTATTTTGTTTCATTCGTAGTTACTTTACTAAGTTTGTAAATTATTAATTCCATCTCTTATTTCTTTAAGAAGTGTTACTTCTTTTGATTCTGCTGCAACAACCTCTTCATTATCTTCATCATCAACCATATCTTCAAAATGATTGTATGCCTTAATGACTAAAAACATTACAAATGCAATGATTAAATAGTTGATTACTTCACCTAAAAATGCTCCAAAGCTACCTGATTGCATTCCAGAATTAGGATCTATATCACCAAAAAGTCCAAGATTGTCCAGGTTTGGAAGATTAATAATCAATCCAATTAATGGCTCTATTAACTTTTTAGTAAAAACATCTACTAATGATTTAAATGATGCACCCATTACAAATGCAACCCCAAGCTCAACTACATTTCCTCGATTGATAAAATTTCTAAATTCTTTTATCATGAATCCTCCTTTATTTCTCTCAATATTTAAGAATACAATTATTCTTAAAACCTATGAGAAAATACATGAATTATTTTATCGTTATATCTTTAATATCTTCCTGCGCATCTGGTTCTTCATCGGAAGAAGATAACACAATTGTATTAGAATCAACTTCATCATCAACAACCTCAACACAAACTACTTCTACAACAACTACAACGTTAAAAGAAGTATTTGCAACTGATGAATTTGGAATAGAAATACTTGAACCAACTGAAGAAATGAAAAAACAATTAGATGATTTGATAAGTTTTATCGAAAAAAGAACAGAATTAAAATTCGCACAATATCCAAAATTTCAACTTTACACACTAGAAGGATATAGAGACTACAGTGAGGCTTCTTATTTAGATGATTTTGAAAAAGATTATGAAGAAGGAGAATGGGAGCGTGCTGTTTTATCAGAAAATATGTGGGGACTAACTACATCTTCACCAGATCAAATGAAAAAATTGATTGTTGAATTTCAGAGGTGTGCATCTGCAGGATCTTATAATTTATTAGACGAAACATTAAGAGTTCCAATAAAGAGAAACCAAAAAAAGTTCAACTTTTGGGAGCAATCAGTTATTGTTCATGAATTAGTACATTCCTTGCAGGGACAAGTAGTCAACTTATCAAATTGGTATCAAGATATGAAAGATAGTGATGACTTTATGAATTATCCAGGTAGACGATCAATTATGGAAGGCCAAGCAGACCTTGTACAAGCATACTGGGAGTCAACTTTAGATTCTTATGACAGACAACAAATGAGCTCAGAAAGGCCAAGTTTTAACTGCTCAGTTTCATTACCAAGTTACTTCTATATTCCTTTTGATTTATATTACGGATATGGTGGGAGTCTAATTAAGCAAGTTCATAGAGCTGGAAAGATGGGTGCTATAAACGAAGCTCTATTTCAACTACCGACTGCTGAACAAATATATTCACCTGACAAGTATTTCTCTAAAGAGCCTTATGTAGATGTTGAAATTGAAACCCTTGATTTGGAGGAATATTCATTCATTGACAAAGGTCAACTTGATTCATTAGATATAGTTTACTTACTTCAATCTAAGATTGGCCAGGTAGACGCTGTAAATGCGGCAATCGGACTCGGAGGAGGTTCTTGGGTTGACTACATAAATGATAAAAACGATCTATTCATGACCGTAAAAATTCAGGGGGACAATGAACAAGAATTGAATGAAATTGGTGAAGCATTTATGAACTGGGCTAATTTTCAGTCAAGGTTCACAAAAAATGCAACTGACGGTAAAAGTTGGAATGGAAACCTTTATGAAGGAGATACTAATCTTTGGATTAATAACGACGGAAAATATTTAAGACTTGCTTTGTCAAATAATCTCGAGTTTTTAATCGACTTCCTCAGCCTGTGCACTTCTGACCAATGTAATACAAGTTTTTAAAATGGGAACTTTTTACATTTGTCCAACTCCCATTGGAAACTTAAAGGACATATCAACAAGATTGGTACAAGTTTTATCTGAAGTAGATATTATTTATGCTGAAGATACACGTATAGCAAAAAAATTATTATCACATTTGAATCAAAAAAAAGAAATTCGTTCTTATTTCAAAGGAAATGAAATAAAAAAAATTGATGAGATACTTAATTTATTAGATGATGACAAATCGATTGCAATGATCTCAGATGCTGGAACGCCTCTCATCTCTGATCCTGGCAACACACTTGTTCAGGAATTAATCAAAAGTAAAGTTGAAATTGTATCTATACCTGGCCCATCGAGTGTTTTAGTTGCTTTGACTTTGTCAGGCTTTGATACGGAAAAATTTACGTTCTTGGGTTTTGTTCCAAAATCGGGAAAAGAGAGAGCTCAATTTTTTAATTATATTCAAGAAACTCAATTGACACTAATATGTTTTACTTCTCCAAATAGATTAAAGAGAGACCTTGAAGAATTTGTTAATAAAAATATAGAAAATGAAATAGTAGTATGCAGAGAGCTTACTAAAAAATTTGAAACAATTTATAGAGGTACTGCTTCGACCCTTTTGAGAAATATTCCGGACACTGAATATAAAGGAGAGATAACCATCGTTATTGATAAATCACAAAAGATAAAAACTATTGATATAGACATTGAAGATCTTACGAAAAAGTTGATTGAGTTTAAGGTTCCAAAAAGAGAAATCGCAAAAATTATATCCTCGATAACTAAAGAAAAAGTTAATCATATATATGATCTAATTAAAAATCTTTAATTGCGTCGACACAGCTTTTACATAAATATTTATCTTTAATTTGTAATTTAATCTTTTCTTTACCACATATTGTGCAAACATTATTATTTTTAGTAATTATTAATGCTTGATTTTCGACATGCATCGATATTTCATCATTGTGCTCAACATTAAGAGCTTTTCGAATGGATTTAGGTATTACAACCCTCCCAAGGTTGTCTATCTTAGATTTATTACCTTTGACCATATTTTTAATACTCCTATTCTTATAGTAGTGAATAAATCGCAATCATTTATGGAAATCAAATGGGTTGATACCCATTGTCATTTACAATTATTAAACAAAAATTTTGACGAAAATCAATTCAGGAACATTGAATTTTTAATAATACCCGGAGTAGATGCTGAATCATCTTCAAAGGCAAAAGAGGTAAGTTCATCATTAGAAGTAGAAAGTTACTGGTCTGCCGGCCTGCATCCTCATGACGCAAAACTTTTAGATACTCAAAGACACGATCTTGAAAAGCTTTTTGTTGAAGCAGATTTAATTGGAGAAACGGGTCTTGATTTTTATAGAAATCTATCCACCAAAGAGGAACAGAGAGAAAACTTTTTGTTCCATTTAGAATTTTCAAAACAATTAAATAAACCAATTATTATTCACTGCCGTGATAGTTTTCAAGATACTTACGATATATTAGTTGAGTTTAACAACCCATCATCGGTTATTTTACATTCTTGGACAGGGGGCAGAAAATGGACAAAACGATTTAGAGAATTAGATGTTTACTTTTCAATTTCTGGAATAGTAACTTATGAAACTGCAAAAGATTTACAATTATCTGTACAAGAGATACCGATTAATAGATTACTGCTAGAAACAGACACACCATATTTAACACCTATGCCATTAAAGGGGCAAGATAATAGACCAAACTTTATAGAGCACACAGCATCAAAAATATCAAGTTTATTAGATATAGATGAAAATAAATTATCTGAAATTACAATTGGAAATTCCAGAGAATTATTAAAGAGGTAATCTTGAGCGAAGTATTTTGGATTAACAAATTAAATATAAAACCAAAAAAGAATTTGGGACAAAACTTTTTAATTGATACAAATATTTCAAGGAAAATTACGAAACTTGTTCAAGGTCAATTAGCTGATCCAATTATAGAAATTGGGCCAGGAACAGGATCACTTACTAATGAATTACTTAAGGATAATTACAGGATTAAAGCTGTGGAAATTGATAAAGAATTAGTCAATCTTCTTTCTGAAAGATTTAGAGAAGTTCCAAACATAGAGGTAATTCATGAAGATGCAATGAATTATGATTACAACCAATTAACTGGCCCTTGGTGGATTATGGTTGGTAATCTACCTTATAATATTGGAACTAGATTGTTGGTTAAGCTAATTACGGAAGTTCCTCAAATACATCGATATGTTGTAATGCTTCAGGATGAAGTTGCCGAAAGAATGGTAGCAATGCCAAATACCAAACAATATGGCTCTCTTTCTGTTCTCGCTTCATTATTTACTAATACAAAAATTCAGTTCAATGTGAGTAAAAACTGTTTCGAACCTAAACCAAAAATTTTATCAACAGTTTTAACAGTTCAAAGAGAGACACTTGTTGATGAAGCAGTAAGATTAAAAGCTTTTGAAATCTCAAAAGTTGCATTTCAACAAAAAAGAAAGAAAATAAAAACGGCCTTAAGTGAATACATTGATGAGGATATGGCTGAGAAATTATCGTTAAATCTAGATTCAAGACCACAGGAGTTAACTCCTGAAGATTATTTAGCAATCGCAGAAAGCATACAATGAAAATTAAATCCTTTGGAAAAATTAATCTGAACCTAAGAGTGTTGGACGAATTGGTTAATGGACTTCATAAAATTGAATCTTTAATCGTTCCAATAGATCTTTATGATGTTATTGAAATAAAAGAGATCAAAAATGATAAAGATATTATTACTTTCGACTCAATGAATATCCCTGAAAACAATACTGTATCTAAATCTCTTAAATTATTAAGAGAAATGAATGATTTTTCTCAGTATTTTGAAATAAATATAACTAAGAATATTCCTACAGAATCGGGTCTTGGTGGTGGTAGTTCCAATGCAGGAGCGTTAATATCGAAGTTGTCAGAAGTATATAACCTATCTCTTCCATCCAATGAACATGTTGCTCAAAAAATTGGTAGTGATGTACCTTTCTTTATTAGTGGACAACCAGCGTTTGTTACAGGAATCGGTGATATTATTGAGCCAAAAAAAATTGATATTGAATTAAATATGTTGCTTGTGGTACCTAATGAAGTTGTCTCAACTGCAAAAGCATTTTTAGAGTTTGATAGATTAAAAAATATTTCAACTTTAGTAAATACATATAAAGATATAAAAATATTTAACGATTTCTGGAATCCATCGACAAAAATTGAACCCAATTTAATAAAAATAAAAGATTATTTAGACACATCAACAGATGAAGAGTTCTTTTTGTCAGGAAGTGGTAGCTCGATGTTTTGTTTTGGCACATTGGATAACTTACAAAAAAAAATTGACCTTATAGATGAGAACCAATTTAGAATTGTAAAAATAGTAAAAAAGATTGATTTTAGTTTGGAAACAATTTCAGATTAGAATTAAAACAAGAAATGGGGGATGGTGTAATTGGCAACACATTGGGTTTTGGTCCCAACGTTGAGGGTTCGAGTCCTTCTCCCCCAGCCAATAATGAAATGAGTATTTCAGGTGTAATTTTAGCTGCTGGTAAAGGGAAAAGAATGAAGTCCTCTCTTCCAAAAGTTCTCCATAATGTATTAGGCATTCCAATGATAGATTATGCTCAAGAAGCAATTGGTCATTTTGAAAGTAAATATGTAGTTGTTGGACACCAATCAGAAAAAGTATCGTCAACTTTATTAGAGTCTTTTATTCCTGTAATACAAAAAGAACAACTTGGTACAGGTCATGCAATTTCTACATTATTAGAAAGCAGTGAGTTTGATAGTGACCAAAGTCAATACTTAGTTGTGATTCCTGGCGATGTTCCTCTGATAAGAAAGGACGATTTAGATAAATTAGTAAATGATGTCATAGCTAATGAAGCTGCAATTGGGTTAATTACAGCAAAAGTTCAAAACCCGTTTGGGTACGGAAGAATTGTAAAAAACAATGAAGAGTTTGAAAAGATAATTGAAGAATCAGATGCGAATGAAACTGAGAAACAAATCAATGAAATTAATTCTGGAATATATTGCATAGATATAAATTTCTTGAATTCAAATATTGGAAGTTTAGAAAGTTCAAATAATCAAAAAGAGTTTTATCTTACAGATTTAATAAATATAGCTTTTCAAAACAATCTTGAAAGGGTTATAGTACAAGTAAATGAAGATTCAATCCAAGGTATAAATTCCATGAGTCAGCTGAATGATGTTGAGAACACGCTTCGAAAAGAACTAATTGAATTTCACATGGAAAATGGCGTATATTTTCAGGATCCAAATTCAACATATATAGATAAATCCGTAAAGATAGCCTCAGGAACGAGAATCCTCGCTAATTGTCATTTAACAGGAACAACAAATATTGAGAAAGATTGTGTAATTGGACCAAACTCAATAATTAATGATTCTAAAATAGGAGAAGGCTCTGTCGTCCAATTTTCAGTAATCGATGAAGCTGAAATAAAAGGCAAGGCAACAATTGGTCCTTATGCTCATTTAAGAAAAGGATCTATTCTAGATGAAAATGTAAAAGTCGGAGCTTTTGCAGAAACAAAAAATTCAAAAATTGGAAAAGGCAGTAAAGTACCCCATCTCGCTTATGTTGGAGACGCAGAATTAGAAGAAGATGTAAATTTTTCAGCTGGAGCAATAACTGTTAATTATGACGGTAAAGAAAAACATAAAACTGAAATAAAGAAAAATGCATTTGTAGGTTCAGATACAATGCTTGTCGCTCCTGTGACTATTGGTGAGGGAGCTATGGTGGGTGCTGGATCTGTAATTACAAAAGATGTTCCTCCCGGTGCTCTTGGTATTGAAAGAAACGACCAAAAGAATATTGAGGGTTATATGAATCGAAAACATAAAAAAGGAAAGAAATGATTGAGCGAGCTGGCAAAAAGAAAATGCTTTTATTCTCCGGTTCATCAAATACTGAATTAGCCGATAAAGTCGCAAAAGAACTTGGAACAGAGCTTGCCGAAGTAGATAAAACTCAATTTGCTAATGGGGAAATTTATATACGTTTACAAGAAAGTGTCAGAGGTGCTGATTGTTTTGTAATGCAAAGCCATTCAGGCCAAGTTAACTTTACAATTATGGAACAGCTTTTACTTGTAGATGCCTTAAAAAGAGCCTCAGCAAAAAGAATCACTGCTGTACTTCCGTTTTACCCATATTCAAGACAGGATAAAAAAGCATTGCCTAGAGAGCCTATATCTGCTCGATTAGTTGCTGACTTATTTATTGCAGCTGGGGCCGATAGAATTGTCTCAATTGATTTACACACTCAACAGATTCAGGGATTTATTGATCAGCCTTTTGATCATTTGACGGCTATGCCATTATTTGTAAATTACTTTAAAGAAAAATTTCAAGAGCCTATAACAATTATTTCCCCGGACGCTGGAGGAGTGAGAAGAGCTACAACTTTTGCTAAAAACATGGAGGCTTATGTTGGTTTTGTACACAAGAAAAGAGATCCAAAGGTACATAACGAAGTTAAGGCATTTACCGTTATTGGAGATGTTGAAGATCGACATGCAATATTGTTTGATGACATAATTGATACAGGTGGAACAATTGCAGCTGCATCAAGGGCTCTGATTGAAAGAGGTGCAAAATCTGTGAACGTAGCTGCAACACATGGTATTTTTTCAGATGAAAGCGTAGAGACACTTAAAGAGACTCCTATCGAAGAAATAGTTGTCACAGATACTCTTAAACAAAATGGGAATATAGAAAAAATTGGAAATGTAAACATTCTCTCCGTTTCTTCTATTATTGCAACGGCGCTAACATCTATTTTTGCGGATGATTCTGTGTCTGCAATTTTTATGGGTGAAAACGTTTTATAAGGAGATATTGTGGCTAAGCAAAAAGTTAAAATCGCACTTCTTGGTTCAATGAAGGAATTTCAAACTGAAGTTGATGATAAAAAGAAGTTTACAAAAGAAATCGAAGATTTAATCCAAAATGGCGGAATGTACTGGATTAAAGATGAAGATGGTGAGATTGGCATCAACGCAAAACAAATACATTCTATAGAGTTTGTTGATGATAATGATAAGAGGGAAGCGGGCTTAGTTTAAGAATTTACTAAAGTGCCAGTTTTTTTGTACTCTCTTCTTATTGATTTTCTTTCATCCTCTGTTGTTCCTCCCCAAACACCAGAGTCCTGATTTGTTCGAATAGCATATTCTAGGCAGTCAATTTTTACTTCACACTCATTACATATTGCCTTAGCTTCAGCTGCTTGTTTTAATGCCTTCATTGAAGAACCTACTGGAAAAAACAGGTCTGGATCAGCAAAAACGCATGCTCCTTCTTTCATCCAAATTTCTTGTTCTAAGTCAAAATTAATTATTTGCACATTATTCCTTACTTTGTGAAATGTTTCACAATCTAGTGAATTAATTGTACTAAAATTAAAAATATAAGGAAGTATTTTGAGAAAAATTTTTGGTCATAGAGGTTTACCCAATTTATACCCTGAAAACACTTTTTTAAGTCTCAATAAAGCTCTAGAAATATGTGATTTTGTCGAAACAGATGTACGAATAACAAAAGATAAAGAATTGATTCTTTTTCATGATCCGACAATAAATAATCAAAAAATTGAAGATTTATCATTACAAGAGATATCAGATATTAAAAATACTGACCTTAGTGAGATTCATTTAACATCTAAGGATCAAATATTGGGAAATGTTAATTTTGAATTAAAAGTAAATAATAAACACGATACTCTCAACGCGATTTTCGTTGAAAAAATCATTGAGATAGCACATCGTGAAGATATTGTTTCTTCATTTGATTGGGGAATAATTTTGAGTAATAGAGAAAAATTTAATTCAAGATACGGTATTTTGATTGATGAAGAAAATCAGTTATTCGAAAGCAAAGCTATTTCGAATTTAGATGATAATTTAATGTTTATGATCCAAAAAGATATTTTTGATTCAAGAAAGTTTGACCTACCAAAAGACAAATGTGTTGTCTGGACAGTTAATGATAAAGATGAAATTGAAAATATTTTAAATACAGGAGTTTATGGTGTAGTCACAGATATTGGTGATAAACTTTAAATAGATAGGATAAATAAATTATGGCACTAGCAGATGATCTAAGCATGGCATTAAAAGATGCAATGAGGGCAAAAGACAAACCCAAACTTGATGCTATTAGACAAATTCAAACAGAAATTGCAAAAAAGAAAGCTGAAAAAGGCGAAGAGGTAAATGACGATCTTGTACTTGGAGTGATTTCTTCATATGTTAAAAAAATGATAAAGGCTGTTGAAGAATATCAATCCTTGGGTGACAGGGGTCAAGAGATGGCAGAAAAAATACAATTTGAGATTGATTTTTTACGTAGCTATTTACCAGAACAAATTAGTGAAGAAGAAGTTGAAAAAATTGTTGATGAGGTCCTTTCCGAATTAGGTGATGTTGATATTTCCCAAATGGGAAGAGTCATTGGAGCAGTTATGGCAAAGGGTGACGGAATAGATGGCTCTGTTGTTAGTAAAATCGTAAAAAATAAACTCTCCTAATATTTCTTGTTGTTTCAAATTAAATAACATTTATCCTTACTAAATATGGAAAATAAAACTTTTAATGTAGCTGTTATGGGTGCTGGCAATATTGGTTCAGCTGTTATCTCACGCCTCATGAACTTAGATAAAGGAATAGTTGAATTAAATGTAAAAAGAGTTTTAGTAAAAGATAAAAGTAAAAAAAGAGATATTTCAAACGAAATTCTCACTGAAAATTTTGATGACATTTTAAATGACGATTCAATTGATCTTGTCATAGAAGTTCTTGGAGGTGTTGATCCTGGTAAAGAATACATAAAGGCACTTTTGCAAAATGGGAAAGGAGTAATTACAGCAAACAAAGATATAATTGCCCATTCAGGATCTGATCTTATAAACATTGCAAAGGAAAATAATGCTTGTTTGTATTTTGAAGCAGCAGTTGCTGCAGGTATACCTGTACTGAAACCAATCATTGAAAGTCTCCGAGGAGAAGAATTAACAAAAGTATCAGGGATTATTAATGGAACAAGTAACTATATGCTTACGTCAATGGAGGAGGGAAGCACATATGATGATGCTTTATCTACAGCGCAAGAACTTGGATATGCAGAACCAGATCCTACAAATGACGTTGAAGGTTTAGATGCAAAGTACAAAGCAGTAATTTTATCTTTTCTTTGTTTTGGAACATCTCCAACCTCTGATGATCTATTTACTGATGGTATTTCAGGCATTACTAAAGAAGATTTTGAGTGGGCTGCAAGATTAGGTAAAACAATCAAGCTAGTTGCGCAAATAGATAACAAAAATGGTTTCAATGCAAGAGTACATCCTGTGTTAATTGATAGAAAGCATCCTCTTGCCGCAATTAGAGGAGCCTTAAATGCACTTGTTATTGAGGGAGATAATATCAATCAGCTTGTATTTTCTGGGCCAGGAGCTGGTGCAGAACCTACAGCAAGTGCAATTATTGGCGATGTATTAAGCGCTTGTCATCAATTAAGTAGTGATCAAACAAACTGGTATCCATTAAGAGAATTTAAAGGCGAAATGAAAAGCTTTCAGAATGTTGAATCTAGCATGTTTATACGACTTTCCGTCAACGATGAACCAGGTGTATTAGCTAAAATATCAGGAACTTTTGGAGATAATAATGTAAGTATTGAGAGTGTTATTCAAGAAGGCAGGGGAGATACAGCAGAGCTTGTACTAGTTACTCATGAAGCACCTGAGAAAGATATTAAGAATTCTATTGATCAGATATCAGCATTAGATTCAGTCACTACTGTGACTTCTACACTTCGCGTTTACGTTTAAGTGGTACAGTATCAATCGACAAGGGGACATAAAGAGACTATCTCTTTTGAAGATGTCATTCTCTCAGGTTTAGCACCTGATAAAGGCCTTTATTTACCTGATTCATTAACAATCGATAATCTCAATCATCTAACTGAAGAAGACTTAAGTTATGAGGATTTTGTAAAAACAATCTTTATTGCACTAGATAAAAACTCAGCGAAATATGTTGACGACTTATCACTCTATTCTGGGTTTGAACACTCTGCAGAGCCTGTTTTAAAAGATCTTAATGATACGACACTTATCATGGAACTTTTCCATGGTCCAACAAAATCATTTAAAGATTACGCACTTCAACCTCTTGGAGCAATTGCTGATAAGAGGTTAAGTGAACTCGGAGAGAGAGGACTAGTAATTGTTGCAACGAGTGGTGATACAGGAAGTGCGGCAATTCAGGCAGTTAAAGAATCTGAGAATATAGATATAGTTGTACTTCACCCTGCGGGCAAAATCAGCGATTATCAAAGAAAGCAAATGACAACTGTAATAAAAGAAAATGTTCTAAACATTGCGGTTAACGGTTCATATGATGATTGTCAACGAATTGCAAAAGAGATTCTATCTGATAACCCCTTTGATCGAAGAATTATATCTTTAAATTCTATCAATTGGCTCAGAGTCATGGGACAAGTCTCATATTATGTATGGTTAACAAACCAATTCACATCACCAATTAATGTTGTAATCCCATCAGGGAATTTTGGCAATGCTTATTCAGCATGGTTCGGCCGTTCAAATGGACTCAAAATTAATCAAATTATGTGTACAACAAACGTTAATGACGTGCTTAAAAGATTTATTGACACTGGGACATTAAAACCTCTTATTACAAAACCAAGTGTTGCCCCAAGTATGGATATCCAGATTCCATCAAGCCTAGAGAGATTAATTCATGATCTTGAGAATGACTCTGCTTTATTTTATGAAAATTTTACAAAATATAACAAATCAATATTGAGCGAGAATTCCTTAGAGAAATTACAACATGTCTTTAGCTCAAAAACATATGATGATAACGATATAAAAAGTGAAATTCTGACACTTAATGAAAAATTTAATATTGTATTTGACCCTCATACTGTGACATCTGTAAGAATGGCTCTAGATATAAATTCAAATATTCCTACAGTAGCTATTGGAACCGCTTCACCAGAAAAATTCAGTAATGTCATTTCTCCAATTGTTGATAACTATCCAGAAATTAGTTCTGATCATAGAGAAGAATTTATCAATTTAGATACAAATGGTGTGGAAATTATTCAAAGTATTAAGGATAAATTTGAATAAAAAAATATTTTGCTTAGAAAACTTTCTAATTTAAAATTAAGTTTGTCGTAAAAGTAAGGGATATGAAAGTTTTAGGCGCTTTAGGTTATGACATGAATTATTTTAAAAACTTTATTTCGTTCATATTAAATAAGAAAACTTTAAATTTATTTATTTCTTTTCTAATGGTGTTTTCACTTGTATTTGTGACAATTGAGATAATTGATCCACAACCTGCAATTGCATCTGGTGAATTCGATTGTATTGATTCTGACGGAAGAACTTATCTTTATCAAAGTACATGGAGTGGAAATACGTTGACCATCAATCGAGGAATCAATAATGATTCTGGAGTATTTTCTACATCAGTTATTGAGACTTTTAACTCTTGGGATCATAACAATATTGATGAAGTCAACTCATTAAGCATTCAAACCGATGGTTCAATGTATGCAATTTTGAAAAAAGATAACAGCAATAATGATCTCTACTTTTATAAGCTAGATTACAACTCATCTGGAGTGGGAACAGCAAATCATATAAGTTCTGTTGATCTTGGTACCGGTGAAAATAATGCTGCATCTAATTATGAAACAACAGTATCTGGAACAACATACAAATATGTATTTACATCAAAAGGTTTTTTTAACGGAAATCAAAAAGTTATAAGAATAAATAGTAATGGATCATATACAGTAATTACTCCAACAATACTTGGGGGATCTAATGGTTCCAACAAAGCAAAAGACTTTGCTTGGGTATCAAATGATGGAGCAAATGGTTCATTTAGTGGGAATGACTTTATTGGTTATGATTCAAATGCTAATGATTTACTGGGTGCAAAGATAACTTCACATACCGGTCATGGGACAGGTTCTGAAGCAATAACAATAACTTTAAGTGTCCTTAACAACAATATTGGTAGTGGGATAGGTTCTAACTCAGGTGCTGCAATGTCACTGGGAAATGGAGATGTTTACTTTCTTGAAAATAATACTGGAGATCTTTGGTTATATGATGAATCAGCCAACTCGTTAACTGAGACAAATGATGATTTTGCTAGCTCAAGCAATACTGATGGTGCAGGCTGTGGAATTGGTCTAAGTGGGGGAGATGAGTTTGTTCCAACTGCATCCGCCTCAGAAGGCTCATGCTCAGGTTCAGAAAGATTAGTCGAAGTAACTCTAGATAATTCAAACAGCGATGTTGATGTAAACTATGTTGTTACATATAGTGGAGTTGGCAAATCAGGCGATGTAACAACTGGTACAACAGTAAGTGCCGGTGCAAGTCCAACTGTTACCACTCCTGTAGGTTTCTCATCTGGGACTGTAACCATAAGTTGGTACGCAGAATTAACAACTCACTCACTAAGGACGCCCTCATCGGGTACAACTGATATATCTGTAAGTGTAAGTGGCGGTTGTGGTGGTTCAATATCGCATTCAAATGCTGAAATAAACACATGCTCCAGTGGAGCTGCAACTGCTTCATTGACACTAACAGCAAGTGGTTCAACAATGTTTGTTGATGTTGACTGGAGTGACAATGATTTTTCAACGACTACTAACCTTGCAGATGGCCAATCTATATCAGCAGGATCTAGCGTAGAGTTCACAACCTCTTCAGCTTCTGCAGATGGTCAAACAGTAAAAATAAGATATAGAGCAGATACATCTAATCCTTCGTCTGGAGCTTACACTACAGTCACGATTGGAACTGTTGATTGTAATCCTGAAGTTTCTATTTCTACGGGATTTGGAAATTGTTCTAGTGGTGCCCAAGTCGCTACTTTAACAATTACAAACAATGAAGGAAGCAATACGGCCTTTGTAAAAGTTGAATACAAAATTGACTCTGGCACCTACCAAACACATGGGAGTGGTAGTAACGTTTCGGTTTCAGCTGGGGCATCCAATACCTCAATTACTCAGTCAGTTCCAGATGGTTCAGCCATCACATGGAGAATTACTGACTCACTTACGAGTAATGATTTTACAAACATGACTACTGAAACACCAGTTTCATCTTCAACTGTGGATTGTGATCCAAATGTTTCTATATCACAAGCTTTAAGTTGTAGTAGTAACGCAGCTACATCAACTTTAACAATTACAAACAATGAAGGAAGCAATACGGCCTTTGTAAAAGTTGAATACAAAATTGACTCTGGCTCCTACGAAACACATGGGAGTGGTAGTAACGTTTCGGTTTCAGCTGGGGCATCCAATACCTCAATTACTCAGTCCGTTGCTGAAGGTTCAACTATTACATGGAGAATTACTGACTCACTTACGAGTAATGATTTTACAAACATGACTACTGAAACACCAGTTTCATCATCTGCAGCAAATTGTAATATTGGTACAAATGCTTCACAGTCTTTTGGTGATTGTACAAGTGGTTCAGTAACTTCAACTTTGACATTACAAAACACTGAAAGCAGTACGGTTTTTTACTTTGTGCAATACAAAATTGACGATGGTGATTGGCAAAATAAAAATACCAACTTCTCAGTAAGTTCTAGTAATAGTGGCACGCTTACACAATCTGTTGCTCATGGTGAAAAAATAACTTGGCAATTCAAAGATAGTTTCACAACAGGTGATTTTTCGGAAGCTAGTTATGAAGGTGTAACTCAAAGTTCTGAAGTTGATTGTGATCCAGACGTTACCATAGCCACTGCCTTTGGTAGTTGTACTAATGGTTCTACGACAGCAACACTTACAATTACTAACAATGAGGGAAGTGGAAACACGTTTGTAAAAGTTGAATACAAAATTGATTCTGGATCTTATCAAACGCACAGTAGCGGAAGCAACGTTACTGTTGCATCCGGGACACCAAATTCCTCAATAACACAATCTGTTGCGCATGGTTCAACTATTACATGGAGAATTACTGACTCACTTACAAGTAATGATTTTACAAACATGACAACCGAAACACCGGTTGCCTCATCAGCAGCAGATTGTGATCCAGATTCTTCAGTTTCTCAGTCTTTATCTGGTTCATGTTCAAGTGGTGCAAAGACATCTACTTTAAGTATTACAAATAATGAGAGTGTAACTGTATATTACAAAATTGAGTTCAAAATTGATGATGGTACATTCTCAACTCACTCTGATTCTGATGCTTCAAATTTTTCTTTATCAGGTGGTGCAACAAATAACTCTAAATTCACACAATCTGTGAATGAGGGTTCAACTATTACATGGAGAATTACAGACTCTTTTTCAGACGACAACTTTACAAATATGGTTGTTGAAGCCATTGCCGAAAGTGATACAGTTTCTTGTACAACAACTACAACAACTACAACAACTACAACAACTACTACAACTTCTACTACAACAACTACTACAACTACTACAACTACAACAACTACTACAACTTCTACTACAACAACTACAACTTTGCCACCAGAAATATTTGACCCATTTTTCATAAATAATAGACAATGTACTGGTTCATCAGCTAATTATGCTTTTGCAGTAGACAATAGACAATCTACAGTTGGAATGAAATTGATAGTAAGAATCTGGGTAAATGGATCAAAGATTAGCAAAAATGAATACAGCATAAGCTCAGGACAATATTTTTCAATTAGTACATTATTTGGAGCAACAGATGGTTCAAAATATAGGATTAAATTCAAAGTAAGAGATGACAAAACAAATGAACTAAAAGTAACTGGAAGATTTAAAAACACTGTTGATTGTCAAGATGATGATTTGATAATTGACCCAACGACAACTACAACGATTCCAGTTATTACAACTACAACATCTTTGACAGGTCTTGATGAAGACAATGATGATGGTACAGACAATGATGATGGTACAGAAAATGATGATGGTACAGAAAATGATGATGGTACAGACAATGATGATGGTACAGACAATGATGATGGTACAGAAAATGATGATGGTACGGGCAATGATGATGGTACAGACAATGATGATGGTACAGACAATGATGATGGTACGGGCAATGATGATGGTACAGACAATGATGATGATTTCGATGGTGACGATGATGAAGATTTCACTGAACTAACCGAAAATAGTTTGGTTGTTTGGGAAGATTTTGAAGAAGACATATTTTTTACAGACGGTAATTACAGAGTAAGGTACCGGTTTACAGAAGATTCAATTGAACTTGCGGATACGGGAATTAATTTTGACTACACAATAATAAGCGGTTTAGTATTTTTGACTGCTGGATTAGTTTTATTTACAAGTTCAAGGAAAAGAAAATTACTTCAAAGTGACATCTCTTTGGAAGATATATATGAGAATGCTTTTAAAGTAAAAACAAAAATTGAAAAGCTGATTGATTCAAAAGTTCAAGTCAACATTGATATTAACAAATTTGCACCATATGGAAAAAGCTTTGTGAGCTATTCATCTGAGATAAGAGAACTTAATAATGAACTTGAGTACACACTTGTTGCAATAGAAAATATTAAAAAGATAAGTGCGGAAAAGAATGAGGTAATGTCGAAAGAAATATTAGCAGATCGTCTAGGGTTAATTTCTAATAATTTTCAAATTATTTATACATCTGAAGATATTTTGGACTCTAAAGAATTACAAGTTAAAACAGTTAAAAAAAACCAGACAAAGAATATTAAGCGTAAATTTTTTGAAAGAAAGCGAATAAAACAGATTTCTACATCATTTGCAACATTACTAATATTGACGGGAATTGGCTTTGGTATATATACAACTCAGCAAATGTATTTTTCTGACGAATACCAAGAAAATGCTCAAAACTATTTAGAAACAGTTTATCTAGGAGAGCCTGCACAAGAAAAACCAGAATTCTTTACGTCTTCAAATCCATTTAATATCATTCAATCAGATAATCCTGTTTTTGATTTTTTTGGAGAACTAGAAATAATAGATAATGTCCTAAATTCTGGGCAATATGAGCCAAAACTTTTCGGCCTTCTAGAGATCCCTAATATCAGCATAAGACAATATATTGTTTCTGGTACTGATGAAAATAATCTTCAGTTTGGACCTGGACATTACATTCAGACAAATCTTCCTGGTTCTGGAGGTAATGTTGGCATTGCAGGCCATAGGACAACTTATGGTGCTCCATTCAATAGGCTAGACCAAGTTGAGATAGGTGATGAAATAAGACTTTCTTTTGGCTCAAATAAATATCTCTACATTGTTGATGAAATACTAATTGTGAGCCCTAATGATGACTACGTTCTTTATAATCGAGGGCAGGACAGAATAACACTAACTACATGTCACCCAAAATATTCTGCTAGACAACGACTTGTTGTATCAGGCATTTTATCAAAGATAGAAAGTGTAAATTAATTTAATATGGAAGTTACAAAAGTTGATGGTAGGTTAGTAAGAGCTCAAAAAACTTACGATGAGATACATTCAAAGCTGCTTAAGAGTGCAGTTGAATTATTCAATAATTCCCCTTTACAGCCTGAAAAAATCACTGTTACCGAGATTGCCAAACATGCAGGTGTTTCAACCGCAACTGCATATAATCATTTCCCTGAGAATAAATTAGATATATATGGTTCCTTATTTCAAGAAGGATTCAAGGATGTTGTAACAGATTTTGAAATTTTTATGAAGTCAGACCCTATATCTGAAGAAGCTATAAAAACCTTTCTAAACGTTATTGCAATGAAATGTGTTGAGTTGGGAGATGCCATTCGTTTTGCGTGGTTTCAAGTAAGAGATATACAATCTACTGGAAAATGGATACAAAATGAACCTTATGATGTTTTATATAACTTATGTAAGAATCACAAGAATGTAGATCCAAGAGAGTTAGCAAATGAAATTTTTCAAATGTTTAATGGAATTACATTTTTGTGGTTAAGATATGACGAAAACTATCCAGTATGGTCAAAATATACTGATGAATGGTATCTTGATAATATAAAAAAAATATTTGATAAGGCAATAAAAATTTTGAAGTAATTTATTATGAAAAAAATTTTAATTTTTTTATCCTTTTTTCTTTTCTTTAATGCATCTTTTTTTATTCCAATTCTTGATCAACAAAATATAGAGGTTGATATCTCAAGATTAGAAGATGAAAATATTTCAATTAAATGGGCAGTAGCATATGAAAGATATGATTTTATCATGATTGAAATATCTCATGACAATCAAATTGAAAAATATGAACTGCCTGGATCAACTGGTGAGATTGAACTTTGTTGTTACCCCGATTATGTAAAAGTTACAGTAAGCGTTTTTATCACCAAAATTGAGAATTATACGGGCCCAGATTGTAATGCTGATGAATGCAAGACTTATGTAGAAGAAGAATTCATTAATCAAAAAACTCTACCAATAATTCCTCCACCAACGACAACTTCTACGACAACTTCTACGACAACTACAACGACAACTACAACGACAACAACCCTTCCACCTCCTGCAGTTGAGGAAATAGATTATCTAAATATAGAAATAACAAATAGATTAATCACTTCAATACCTTTATTTGAGGACATTGATTTTAATGATCAAGAAAAAAACAGTATTGGTGTAATAATTTCTACTGGGATAATTATTTTATTTTATTTAGTTCTTCTAATTCAAGAGTGGTTTAATAAAGTTTTATCTACAACCAATATCCCAAGGTTTAGAGGTAAAAAAAGTATAAAAAGTTCACGAAAAATAGTTAAGTTATTAAAAATTGTTTTTGTATTATTGGTCACTGCATTTTTGATTGGGTTTGTTGAAGAAGGAGCAGATTTAATATTAGATCTGGAAAATTTGGCAATATTTATTGCTTCGATTTTTGGACTTTTGGCAGTGACATTACTCTACGAGGGCACAGAGGGTTTTATAGAAAGCAAAGTATTTAAACAGAAAGTACAATTTAAGTGGGCACCACAGGCTATCTTCTTTGCAGGGATATCAACCTTGGCTTTTATTTATTTTGAAATGCCTATTGGGTTTATTTTTGGTTTTTTTGCTTCTGCTTACATATCAAGTAACAGAAATACAGCCAAACTATCACCGAAATTTTACTCAACACTATTTCTCAGCCTTGGTGGTTTTGGTTTTTTCTATCTTACTTCCCAACCTTTTATAAAAGAATCAAGTGTCTTATTGGCAATATCAGCCCTAAGTTATTTAATGTGTTTAGAAGGCGTCTTATTCAAATCATTACCAGGTGGCGGAAATGAGTTGTTTGAATCGCTTAATGATTCAAGAGGTATCTTTAAAATTTTTCCATTGATAAGCTTCATTTTGGGTACTTGGTTATTTATTAGGATTTTAATTATCTCCCCTGATAGCAATTTTGCAAACATGCAACAAGAACTGTTGAGTATGGGTACTTTTTCATTTACTATTGCTTTAGCTTTGATTGGATATTTTTTAACAGTTTTGATTTTAGGTCTTTTAATAAAGCTTGTTAGAAAAAGATGATCAACAGATATATAAATTCATTTTTATTGTTATTGTTAGCAATTTCATTAGTTGTAATTAATTCAAACCAGGAAAATGTTATTACTACTGAAGAAGAAATTATTGTTAACAAAGATGAAGCAAAAAATATTGAAAATACGATGATAACCAATGATTCAACTATCACGACAACTACTGCTCCAACAACGTCAACCACTTCTTCAACGACTACAACCACTGCTCCAACAACGTCAACCACTTCATCAACGACTACAACCACTGCTCCAACAACGTCAACCACTTCTTCAACGACTACAACTTATATCGGACCATTTTCTAGTTATGCAGGTTTTGAAGGTCTGAATCAATCTAAATTAGAACAATTATCGATGGGTCTACCTGAATTACTCTTAGATATAATTGATACGAATAACATATCAATTATTAACGGTTGTCATCAATACGGTAAATTATTAATTGAAAGATGTCCATATGGTGTCTGGGACCAACCAGGAACAAGCTCAGATGGATCTAAAAATGCTGAATGGAGTTTCTCAATTTGGATTTCAAATCGAGCGTTTGAGGCAAATGTTGCTTATGATGTTTTATTACATGAGTCTTTGCATGCATTTTCATACTCAACAAGAAACTGTGCTACTGAAACAAACAACAACTACAGACAAGAAGCTAGAAATTTTTTTGGAGGGGAAGAATTTTTAGTGGATGCACTTGTTCTTTATTATGGTGGTTCATATAACCATTATCGTACTTTGGGTGGTTTGACTTTAAATGAAAAGGAATATCTCACAAAATATATAACATCTTGTACTAGTTAAAAAAATTTAAAATATTGTAAATTTAAAATTGCTATGTATATAATAAGATTGTCTTTCAGACAAATTTAAATCACAATTCATTCCAAACCACGAATGTTTTGAAATTAGGAGAAATATGTCCGCAAGGTCACAATTACAATCAAAACCAGTAGCAGATCTTCGTCAAATCGCAGATGGTCTAGGTCTTGAACACAAAGGCCTCCAAAAAGCAAAATTAATTGATCTTTTACTAGAACAAGGAGATGCAATTGGCGATATTGCAGATGGTACTGAAGAAGAAGTAGCAGTTGTAGCTTCAGATAATGATATGCCATCAGTTGTAAATTCTGGAGATAGCCAAATTAAAGAAGGTGAAACAAGGGAGGGTATTCTTGATATTCTTCCAGAGGGTTATGGATTTTTAAGATGCAACGGTTATAAACCGAGTGAGATGGATGTTTATGTTGCAGCAGGGGCTATCAAAAAATTTAGAATGAGAAAAGGAGATCTTGTTACAGGACCAATTCGCGCACCTCGTGCAAAAGAAAAGTATCCCGCATTAGTTGAACCTAAAACAGTAAATGGAGCTGATCCAGAACTTTTGGCTCGTAGAGTAGACTTTGATAAACTTACACCTCTTTTTCCTGATGAGAGATTAAAACTTGAGATTGATGGAGAACCAGAACGACTAGTTGGAAGAATAGTAGACCTTATTGCTCCTATAGGGAAAGGTCAGAGAGGATTGATCGTTTCTCCACCAAAAGCAGGTAAAACTACAATTCTTAAAGAAATTGCAAACTCTATTACTGCTAATAACCCGGAAGTTTATTTAATGGTTGTTCTTGTTGATGAAAGACCAGAAGAGGTAACGGACATGCAACGTTCTGTAGATGGTGAAGTTGTATTTTCAACCTTTGATAGACCACCAGATGAGCACACTCAAGTGTCTAAATTAGCTATCGAAAGAGCAAAAAGATTAGTCGAAGAAGGTAAGGATGTAGTAATTTTATTGGATTCCATTACAAGACTTGCAAGAGCTCATAACTTAGCTACCCCAGCTAGTGGAAGAATATTATCAGGTGGTGTTGATTCGACTGCATTAACCCCTCCAAAACAATTCTTTGGTGCAGCTAGAAACATAGAAGGTGGAGGAAGCCTAACAATTCTTGGTACTGCACTCGTTGAGACTGGCTCAAAAATGGATGAAGTTATCTTTGAAGAATTTAAGGGCACTGGAAATATGGAGCTTCGTTTAGATAGACAACTTGCAGATAAAAGAGTATTTCCAGCAATAGATGTTACTCCATCTGGAACTCGTGAAGAACAACGACTAGTTTCTCCAAAAGAACTTGAGTCATTATGGACTCTAAGAAGAGTTCTTGTTGGCCTTGAGGGTGGTGCAGCAACAGAATTATTGATTGATAGGCTTAAAACTCTTAAAAGCAATGACGCATTCTTAAAGGATGTCGCAAAAACCAATAAATAAAGTAAAGTAGACACTGTGAAAAAAGATATACATCCCGAATATAAAGAAGTTGTTTTCAGAGATGAAGATGCTGATTTTGCATTTCTTACAAGATCAACCATTAAGACATCTGAAACAATTACTTGGGAAGATGGAAAAGAATATCCACTTGTAAAACTAGAAATCTCTAGTGCAAGCCATCCTTTTTTTACTGGAAAACAAAAACTTGTTGACTCCACAGGTAGAGTTGAAAGATTCAAACAACGATACGGTTCAACAAGTACAAGACAAGCACCTAAGCAAGAAGTTTCTTCTCAAGAAGAAGAATAACTTCTTTAATCCCTTTTTCTAATGTCTGAAAATGATATTTCTTATGGTGGACAAGCTGTAATAAGTGGTGTCCTAATTCAAAGCCCAAAGGGTTGGTCAGTTGCTGTAAGAAATCAAAATAATGAAATTGTAAAGTTTTTTAAAGAGAGAACGCCCTTGGTTAGAAGGCCCGGTATTTTTAAACTTCCATTAATGCGTGGTATTGGATCACTCATTGATTCTTTATACGTTGGCTATCAAGGTTTAACGATGTCTGATGAAATATATTATGAGGATGAGCCAGAACCAACACTTATTAATAAAATCTTTAACTACGTTTTTATTGTTGTGTTTCTCTCGCTGCTTATTGCAGGACCAAGATTACTGATCGATTTAATTGAAACAGATCAGACATCGAAAGGATTATATGAGGGACTTTTACGTGGAATAATCGTTGTTCTTTACATTTTCCTTATTGGAAAAACAAAAGATGCACAAGAGCTATTCGAATTTCACGGTGCAGAGCACATGACCATTGCAGCTTTTGAAAATAACAGAGATCTCAATCTTGATCATATTAAGACTTTCCCTAAAGAACACATTCGATGTGGAACCGCATTCATATTTTTGATAGTTTTTGTTAGTTTGTTAACGCTTCCATTTATTCCAACGTTGAGTATTTTTATGACACTTGTAACACGTATTGTTCATGTGTTTGTCGTTGCCATGCTTTCATATGAGATACTTAAACTAAATTTTCAATATTCAGGGTCACTTTTTTCAAGATTTTTTAGTACTCCTGGAATATGGATGCAGAAAATGACAACAAAACCTCCATCTGATGACCAAATTGAAGTCGCAAGAGTAGCTATGGCAAACTGTATAAAACATAGTGAAAAAACTGATGAACTTGATAATTTTCTTGAAAATACAAAAGAGGTAACTCATGGATGAAACATTAATTAAAAAACTTACAGCAATAGTTGAGTCACAAAAACAATTAGAAGATGATCTATCAAAAGTTGATATCTCAAGTGATCCAAATAAATATGCTGAGATGGCAAAAAAACACAGTGATATGTCTTCAATTGTTGAGCTTTTCAGACAATGGGAAACACTAATTTCAGACATATCAGATGCTGAAGAGTTGCTTAATGAGGAAACCGACGAAGAGATGAAGAGTGAATATGAGGATATCATTAAAAACTCAACTGCTGAGATTGAAAACATTGTTACAAAAATAAAAGTTGGCTTACTACCAAAAGACCCATCTGATGAGAAAGATGTTCTTGTAGAGATCCGACCTGGAGCAGGTGGCGAGGAAGCATCTATTTGGGTTGGGGATCTATTTAAAATGTATTCACGTTTTGCGGAACGTAACTCATGGAATGTTGAAAAGATAGAGATGACTGATTCTGATATGGGAGGATATAGCAAAGTTATCTTTGCTATAAAATCTAAAGGTGTTTATTCAAAACTTAAATTTGAAGCTGGTGCACACAGAGTACAGAGAATACCTAAAACAGAGTCACAAGGAAGAGTCCATACTTCTATTGCAACCGTAGCTGTCTTACCTGAAGCTGAGGAAGTAGATATAGATATTGATCAAAATGATTTAAAAGTTGATGTCTACAGATCAAGTGGACCAGGTGGCCAAAGTGTGAACACAACAGACTCAGCCGTAAGAATTACTCATGTTCCTACTGGGCTTGTTGTCTCCTGCCAAGATGAAAAGTCACAACTACAAAATAAAGAAAAAGCTATGAGAATTTTAAGAGCAAGATTGCTCAAAGCACGTCAAGACGAAGCTGAAGCTGAACGAGCAAAGAATAGAAAAGAACAAGTAGGTTCTGGTGAGCGATCTGACAAAATAAGAACTTACAATTATAAAGACAACAGGGTATCTGATCATCGAATCAACTTAACCCTGAAGAAACTAGACCAGGTACTAGATGGTGATTTAAGTGATTTTATTGACGCTCTGATAGCAGATAATGAAACAACAAGACTCGCAACTTTAGAGGAATAATTGGATATAAAATCTATTCCAAATCATGAACTTGAGAGGTTAAAACAAAAAGCTCAAGAAATCTCTGGTAGTAAAACAGAATATCAAAATGAATATTCAACACTACTTACACGCAGGTTAAATCATGAACCAATTCAATATATTGAAGAATTCATGCCCTTTTATACCGTCCAGTTAAAAGTAGATGAACGTGCATTAATTCCAAGACCTGAAACAGAGTATTTGATCGAGATAATTAAAAACAAGGTTGTAAAACCAAAAAGTATATTAGATGTTGGTACTGGTTCTGGTTGTATAAGTCTGATGATGAAACATTTATATCCAGAAGCTGAAGTAAAAGGGATCGATATCTCACCTTTTGCTATTCAATTAGCTACTGAAAACGCAACCCTCAATGGAATGAATATTGAATTCATCCAATCAGATCTCCTTAATGAAGTAAGTAGTAGTAATTTTGACTTAATAATTGCAAACTTACCATATATACCAAGTAGTGAAATTGAAACTCTTGATTTAGAAGTGCTTAATTACGAACCCTTAAATGCACTTGATGGTGGAGATAATGATGGGATCAACATTATTCAAAACCTCATAAATCAAATTGATCATAAAGAATACAAAGACTTTGAAATATTTCTTGAGATAGATGAGAGATTTGGCCAGAAAGTAATTGAATTATTGAATAACTATGACGATGTAGAATTAATTAAAGACTTGGCAGACAAAGATAGGTATGTTTATGCAAGGCGATAATATCTCACAAGCAATAGATGCAATTAATAAAAATGAAGTTGTTGGTATTCCCACAGAAACCGTTTACGGTATAGGCGTCAATCCAAACTCAAAAGAAGCTGTAGAAAAATTATTCGAATTGAAAGAAAGAGATGACTCAAAACCTATCTCATTACTTATTCCCTCATACACATATTTGCAACAACTTGATCTTGTTACACAAGTACCTGAAATTGTAGATCTCTACTGGCCAGGACCTCTGACTGCAGTTGTTGAAACCAATGAAGAATATGTTGATGGTGTCGGTACAAAAAATCCAAACACAATTGGATTAAGAGTTCCTGATAATGAACTAACTATACAACTATTAAATGAAATTGGTCCACTGGCAGTTACAAGTGCAAACACCTCTGGCGACGAAGAAGCAAAGAACGACAGTGAGGCGTATGAAATGTTTAAAGACAATATTGGATATTATTTAGAGGGAACATCAATCCATGGAGATGGATCTACAGTTGTCGATTTTAGAGTTACAGGTGGGGAAATTTTAAGGCAAGGGCCACTTAAATGGCCTCCAAGTTACTGTTAAAGTGTAGATATGGAAAATACTGGCGCATTAAACACTGAATTATTTGAAACAGATAATGAGATAGCATCATTAATTGATAATGATTTAGCACGTCAAAACTCACATATACATTTAATTGCTTCAGAGAACTTTGCATCAAAGGCAGTGATGCAGGCGTCAGGTTCTATTCTTACAAACAAGTATTCAGAAGGTTTTCCAGGAAGAAGATATTACGAGGGTTGTGAGACTGTTGATGAGATAGAACAACTCGCAATTGACAGAGCATGTGAATTATTTGAGGCAGATCATGCAAACGTCCAGCCTCATTCAGGATCATCAGCAAACATGGCAGTCTACTTAAACCTCCTAGAAGCTGGTGACACCGTTATGGGTATGTCTCTTGACCAAGGTGGGCATTTAACACACGGTTCTCCTGTTAACTTTTCTGGAAGAATGTATAACTTTGTTGGTTATGGATTAGATAAAGAAACTGAACTGATCAATATGGATGATGTTGCAAAATTAGCAGAGGAAACAAAACCAAAATTACTAATTGCAGGATACTCATCTTATTCTCAGGAGCTTAATTACAAGGCTTTTAGAGAGATTGCTGATTCAGTTGGAGCTTATTTTATGGTTGATGCCGCACATTTTATTGGCCTTGTTGCCGGTAAGGTTGTTGAGAATCCAATGAAATATGCTGATGTTGTGACTGCGACAACGCATAAAGCACTGAGAGGTCCAAGAGGTGGAATGATTTTATCAACAGAGGAATTTGCAAAAGGTGTAGATAAAAATATTTTCCCAGGAGCACAAGGTGGAGCATTAAATAACCAGATTGCAGCAAAGGCCGTTTGCTTTAAAGAAGCACTATCAAAAGATTTTCAAGATTATACCGCTCAAATTTTAAAGAATGCCTCAGCACTCTCTGACTCTTTCATAAATGAAGGTCTAAGAGTTGTGAGCGGGGGAACAACTAATCACATTGTATTAGTTGATACAAACAGTGTTGACGAAGAGTTAACTGGCAAAGATGCAGGTATTTTACTCAATGAAATGGGAATTACTCTAAATCGAAATGCCATTCCATTTGATGAGAGATCACCATTTGTTACATCAGGCATAAGAATGGGTACGCCAGCTGCAACAACATGTGGAATGAAGGAAAGTGAATTAACAAAAGTAGGATATTTAATTTCAGAAATTCTAAAAAATAGATCAGATTCAAACAAGCTTGATGAATTAAAAGATGAAGTCAAAGAGTTAGCTTCACAATACAAGCCATATGTCTAACAATCAAAGAAAATTAAATTTAGAAGACTACGGTCCAGTAAGTTCGTTTTCAACTTCAATAATTAGCGGTCTGTTAGTGGGTTTACTTGTCCAAAATTTTATCGGGTTTGAGCCGTACACAGTTATCATCTTTTTGTTTGTTGGAATTTATGATGGATTCAGAAGAATGTGGAAAATTTCAAAAAAGCTTGAACAAGATCAATGAATGTTGAATTAGTACTAGCTACAAGAATGCTTAAAAGGGCGTCAATAATTTATATTCTTTGCCCACTTCTTTTTTTAATTAGATCACAAAATGCTTTTGTTACATCTCTAGCGTCTTCAATAATTGTTGCAATTGGATTTTATTTGGGTGCAGTCATCATGTCGTATGCTGCAAAAATCTCATTGAATTTTTATTACTTCGCCGCAATTTTTGGATATTTATTCAGATTAATTTTCATTTTTGGACTTCTCTTATTACTGAGAAGCTTATATTCTATTGATGAATTGGCAATGTCTTTGACAGTGCCAATCGTGTTTTTAAGTATGTTATTCTTAGAAATGGCTATGGTAATTAAGAGAAAAGACACTGACTTAGATTGGGCAAATGATAACAGCAGCTGAGACTTGTGATTTTATTAACAACGTTGTTTGCAAACCTAAAAATGTAAACTCTTTGTTCGAATTTGGGAACTTTGGATCTTCTGATATCTCCCGAACAGAAATTCTTATACTTTTAGCTGCGATTATCCCTGTAGTTTTAATGTTTTTTGGGCTTAGAAAAAAATCAGTTGTCCCTGGAAGACTTCAATCTGTAGTTGAAAGCATCTTTACTTTCGTGAAAGATGAAATAGCCCTCGGTGTAATTGGCCGAGGTGGAGAGAAATTTACACCATATTTAATTTCAGTTTTTATGTTTATCTTGGTTGGTAACTTATTTGAAGTCACTCCACTTATCAATTTCCCAGTTACATCTCGCATGGCACTTCCTCTCTTCTTAAGCCTTGTCACCTACGTAATATTTCTTTTTGTTGGAATCAAAACAGAGGGAATAAAATATTTTACAAACTTACTATGGCCACCAGGAGTTCCTGTAGCCTTAAAACCTCTTGTTGGCGCAATCGAGTTAGTTTCAGTTCTACTTGTAAGACCATTCAGTTTAGCTGTTCGATTGTTTGCTAACCTTGTAGCGGGTCACGTAATGTTAAGCCTTCTCTTGGCTTCAGCATATTTCTTTGTTGTACAACCTGGAGTAGGCGAGTATATCGTATCAAAAGCCCCTGTTGGTCTCGCATGGTTTACATTAGGTCTTGCAATATATGGTTTTGAATTAATAGTTTCTATTCTGCAGGCATACATATTTACTTTGTTGTCAGCAGTTTATATACAGACGTCTCTGCATCCAGAGCATTAATTAAAGGAGGATAATGGAAAGTGCATACGCATTAATTGGATACGGACTAGCGGCGATTGGACCAGGCATTGGCATTGGTCTTATTGCTGGTAACGCAGTACAAGCAATGGCTAGACAGCCAGAAGCAGCTGGAATGGTAAGAACAACAATGTTCTTGGGAATCGCATTCACTGAGGCTCTTGCCCTTATTGGATTCGTTCTATTCTTTTTGGTTGGTTAAAAATGATGTTTTATTTGGATACATTTTTAGCGGAAGCAGAAGAGTCAAGCTCAGGTGTTGACTTATTGCTGCCTGCAACTTCAGAATTAGTAGCTGGAGTAGTAGCTTTTGCAGTAGTATTTTTCTTCGTTTGGAAGTGGGCTTTACCCGCCATGAACGAAACACTTGATAAAAGATCTGCTGAAATAGAAGGACAGATTAAGGAAGCTGAAAGTACTAAATCAGAAGCTGAGAAATCAAAGCAAGAATATGATGCTTTAGTTTCCAATGCTGATGCCGAAGTTCAAAAAATTATTGATGAAGGTAAGCAAGCTGCAGAAAAACTTAAAGAAGATGTTTTAACTGAAGCAAGAGCTGAAGCAGAAGCAATAATTGAAAAAGCAAAGTCAGACTCAGACGCTGAAAAAGAAAGAGTCTCTACTGAGCTTAAAAGTGAGGTAGCTGATCTATCTCTTGAGATTTCTCAAAAAGTAGCTTCTTCAATGTCAAAAGCTGATCAAAAAAAATTAATTGAAAAGTTTATTAAGGAGTTGAATTAAGTAAATGTCTGTTGATTCTTTCTCAAAAGGAATTGTTGAAATTATTTCTTCATCTAAAGATGCTGAAAGAGTTGAAAATGAAATCCTCCAAGTTTTCAATGCACTTTCAAAAAGCTCTGAAGCATTAGATGTGTTTAGAAATTTTGGTATTCCTGTTGAAAAGAAGATAGAGGCAGTTAATTCATTACTCGACAAAAGAGTGTTACCACTCACTCTTGATCTAATAACCTTGACAATATCTCAAGGTTTTGGAGATAACCTCTCTGATATCGAGAGTTCGGTCGCAAATTATATTGCTGAAAAAAGAGGGGCATCAGTTGCAAAAGTTGTTTCAGCTGTTGAATTAGATGCAAAAACTGAAAAAAGTTTAATAAGTGCCCTCAAGAAAAAATTAGGCACCGATGTGGAAATAAAAGTTGAAGTCAATCCAGATGTATTGGGTGGACTTAGCGTAAGTGTTGGTGAGAGAACATTTGATGGATTGATTTCCTCAAAAATCTCAGAGATAAAAACAGTTTTAGAAAGTAGGTAAATTGAGCGAATTTAATATTGATGCAAAACAAATATCAGATTCATTAAAAGAGACTCTAGGTGATTGGCAGGATTCTGTAAAAGACGATCTTGTTGGTTACGTTTCTGCGGTAGCTGATGGAGTAGCAAGAGTTAAAGGCTTAGAAAATGTTATGGCATCAGAGCTTCTTGAATTCCCAGGGGGACTTGTTGGAGTAGCACTTAACCTTGAAGAGGATTCTATCGGTGTTGTTTTGATGGGTGACTCAAATCACATAGAAGAGGGCATGCCTGTAAAACAAACTGGAGAGGTGTTGTCAATTGGTGTTGGTGATGGCTTTTTAGGAAGAGTTATTGATCCCCTAGGAAATCCAATTGATGGAAAAGGACCTATTGAATTTACTGAACGAAGACGATTAGAACTTCAAGCCCCATCTGTTGTTGAAAGACAACCCGTTGGGGAGCCACTACAAACTGGTATTAAAGCTATTGACTCAATGATTCCAATTGGTCGTGGACAAAGAGAATTAATTATTGGTGATAGACAGATTGGAAAAACTGCTGTTGCAGTTGATACAATAATCAATCAAAAAGACACAGATGTTAAATGTATCTATGTTGCTATTGGTCAAAAATCATCAACTGTTGCAGAAGTAGTAGAGAGATTTGAGCAAGAGGGTGTTCTAGATAAAGTAGTAATTGTAAACGCACCCGCCTCAGCTGCAGCTGCATTGCAGATGTATGCTCCTTATGCTGGGTCAGCAATTGGCCAACATTGGATGTATAACGGTGAGCATGGATTAATTGTTTTTGACGATCTATCAAAACAAGCCATCGCATATCGTCAGATATCACTTCTACTAAGAAGACCTCCTGGAAGAGAGGCTTATCCTGGTGACGTTTTCTATCTTCACTCAAGGCTATTAGAGCGTTGTGCAAAAGTTAGTGAAGAGTTAGGTGGCGGTTCACTTACAGGACTACCAATCATAGAAACAAAAGCTGGAGACGTATCGGCATTCATCCCAACAAATGTTATTTCCATTACAGATGGACAGATTTATTTGGAATCAGAACTCTTTTATTCTGGTGTTAGACCTGCTGTAAACCCAGGTACATCAGTATCAAGGGTGGGTGGTGCTGCACAAACTAAAGCTATGAAGAAAGTTTCAGGACCTTTAAGAATTAACCTTGCACAGTTTAGAGAGTTAGAGGCCTTTGCAGAGTTTGGATCAGACTTGGATGCTGCATCACAAGCACAGCTTGATAGAGGAAGAAGAGTTGTCGAATTATTAAAGCAGCCACAATATCAACCAGTGCCAATGGAAGAGCAAGTCATCTCACTCTATGCAGTAACAGAGGGATTTTTAGATGTAGTTGATCCTGCTGACATCCCTCAAACCGAATTAGATTTGATTGATTTTGTTAAAACAAGACATTCAGATGTTATTAATTCAATAAAAACAACAGGTGAATTACCTGAAGAGGAATTAAAAACAGCTGTTGAAGCCTTTGTAAGTACATTGGAGAAAAAAGAAGAATAAACCATGGCAAGTGCTGAATTACGAATAATAAATAGAAGAATAAAGAGTGTTAAATCCACTAAGAAAATAACACGTGCAATGGAACTTATTGCATCTTCAAGAATCGTAAAAGCACAACAAAGACTTACATCATCAAATAATTACACAAATCTACTCTCACAAATTGTTGAGGAATTAACAGGAAGTGGAGAGATGCCAAGTTCACCACCGGTTGAAGGAACAAAAAAAATAACATTAGTTGTTATTACTTCAGATCGAGGACTTGCTGGTGCATATAACACCAATATTTTAAAACTTGCTGAGGTAAGAAAAGCTGAATATGAAAACTTGAATAATAAAGTTGAGATTGTGACCGTTGGAAAAAAAGCAAATGGTTACTTTAAGTACAGAAATATTGAACCTAAACAAAACTATGAGGGCATTACTGATGAGCCAAATTTCGAGAATGCACTAGAGATTATGACACCTCTTGTACAAGAATTCTATGATGGAAAAACAAATCAAATTGAAATTGTCTACACAGAATATAAATCTGCAATGACTCAAACGGCGTTGTATAAGACAGTACTTCCTTTCGAAGTAGAACAGATAGCGAAAGAAATAGAGTCAGTTGGTGGGTATACATTTGAACCTTCAGCAAGTCAGGTTCTCAGCAACATCATTCCAAAATATACAAATGCAACAATCTTCTCTTCATTACTAAATGCTTCAACATCAGAGCATGCGTCACGAATGAGAGCGATGAAAGCTGCTACCGAGAACGCAGAAGAGTTAATCAAGATTTTATCAAGACAAAGTAATCAAGCTAGACAAGCTGAGATTACAACAGAGATTTCAGAAATTGTTGGTGGAGCGGAAGCTTTAGCCGGGTAAGGAGAAACTAAATGAGTGAAAATATAGGTAGGGTAGTAAAAATAGCAGGACCTGTTGTTGACGTTGCTTTTCCACAAGATGAGTTACCAGAGATTACATTTGCTCTTGAAGTAGATGTCGAAATTGATGGGAATACAAGCACAATTGTCTTAGAAGTTGCACAACACCTTGGTGAAGGAAGAGTAAGAGCTATTTCTATGCAAGGTACTGATGGTTTAAGAAGAGGAGCTGAAGTAACTGATACTGGTGCGCCTATCTCAGTTCCAGTTGGACAAGAAACATTAGGGCACATATTTAACGTCTGGGGCGAAACCCTAGATGTAGAAACTAGCTCAATAGGTGTTAAACAAAAATGGCCAATACACAGAAAACCTCCTCCATATGAAGATGTGACTGCACAAAATGAAATGTTTGAAACTGGTATTAAAGTGATTGATTTATTGATGCCATACGTGCAAGGTGGAAAAATCGGATTATTCGGTGGAGCTGGTGTCGGTAAAACTGTTCTTATTCAAGAAATGATTAACAGAGTTGCAACACAACACGGTGGTGTATCTGTTTTTGCTGGTGTTGGAGAGAGAACAAGAGAAGGTAATGACTTGTTCAGAGAAATGCAAGAATCTGGAGTTATCGATAAAACAGCTCTAGTTTTTGGTCAGATGGATGAACCACCTGGAGTGAGGCTTCGTGTTGCATTGTCAGCATTAACAATGGCTGAATACTTCAGAGATGAAGAAAAACAAGATGTTCTTTTATTCATTGATAACATTTTCCGTTTCTCACAAGCTGGCTCAGAGGTCTCAACATTATTAGGTAGAATGCCTTCTGCTGTCGGATACCAACCTACTCTTGCTGATGAAATGGGATTTTTACAAGAGAGAATTACATCTCTTAAAGGTAGATCCATTACATCACTACAAGCGGTATATGTGCCTGCAGACGATATTACTGACCCTGCACCTCACACTGCATTTGCTCACTTAGATGCTAGAACAGTGTTATCAAGATCTATTGCTGACTTGGGAATTTATCCTGCTGTGGATCCACTTGACTCATCATCAAGAATTTTAGATCCAGGCGTTGTAGGGGATGAACATTATGAAACTGCACGTGAAGTCCAAAGAGTGCTTCAAAGATACAACGATCTTCAAGATATTATTGCAATTCTTGGTATCGATGAGTTATCAGAAGAAGATAAGCAGATCGTTGGTAGAGCAAGGAGAATACAGCGTTTCTTATCTCAACCTATGTTTGTTGCTGAACAATTTACAGGAATAGAAGGTAAGTTTGTCTCTATTAAAGATAGTGTCGAAGCCTTCAAAACAATCTTAAGTGGAGAACTCGATTCAGTGCCAGAACAGGCTTTTTATATGACAGGTGGATTAGATGAAGTCATGTCCAAAGCTAAAGAATTGGAAGAAAATCTCTAAATGTATGTAGAGGTCGTTTCTCCTGAAGAGAGTTGCTTTACAGGGGATGCAACAATGGTCATATCAAGAACTCCAAACGGAGAGATTGGTATATTAGAAGGCCATGAACCAACCGTAGCTACATTAGTTCCAGGTGGATTAACTATAGAGCATGATAATCAGAGAACGTCTTTTGCAATTTCTGGTGGAATACTTCAAATTACTGGTGAAAAAGTAATTGTTCTTGGTGAGTTAGTTGAAAAAATTGACGGTGATCATGATAAAGCCATCGAACTCGGTCAAGAGTTAGCAAAGAAGACATTTACCTCAGACGAATAATGGCAACAATTCTTGCTTTTCACGCACATCCTGACGATGAAAGCGTATCAACAGGTGTTACCTTAGCTAAATATGCAGATGAAGGTCATCGAGTTGTTGTTGTTACAGCAACTGATGGTTCAGCTGGAGAAATTCATAACTATGAAAACCCAGAAGAGTTATTTCCAAAATTGGCTGAAATGCGAAAAGAGGAACTTGAAAAAAGTTTAGATGCTCTAGGTGTAAAAGAATATGAATGGCTTGGATATAAAGACTCTGGAATGATGGGCACAGAGGAGAACAATGATCCTGATTGTTTTTGGAGACAAGACTATTTTGGACCTGTGGGCAAGCTTGTGACAGAAATAAGAAAATATAAACCTGACGTTTTAATAACCTATGATCCATTTGGGGGATATGGGCATCCTGATCATATTCAGACACATAGAGTTGGAACAGCTGCGTTTTTTGCTGCTGGTGATGTCGACAAGTTTCCATTAAAAGATGGAGAAGAGGTATGGATTCCAGAAAGACTTTATTTTAATGCGTGGTCAAAATCTAGAATACAAGCAAGACGAACTCAAATGTATGAGGCTGGAATATTAACTGAAGACGAGTTTAATGCGTTTAATCCTATCGGAAGTGATAATGAGGATATTGATGTTGAGATAGATGGAACAAAATATATTGAACATAAAATTAATTCCATGAAAGCTCATCGAAGTCAGTTTAAAGATGATTGGTGGGGTTTCAATATACCGGTTGAATTTCAAAAAGATTTTTTAGGATATGAAAACTACATACTTGCTTTCAATAGAGGGTCTTGGTCTTCAGAAACAGATTTAATCTAAAAAAGTCATTAACTAAGCGTATATTTTTTGTTTACTTTGCGTTTACCTGTCATGAATATCTTGGAACCAGTTAATTTAATTAAATTAAAGAAAGGAAATCCATGATTAGATCAAAATCTAAATTCTGGTCTTTGCTTCTTGTGATGGTACTTGTCCTTGCTGCCTGTGGTGGCGGTAGCGACGATGCTGCTGATGAAGCTGAAGAAGCTGAAGAATCAGGTGGAGAAGAGTCAGCTACTCAAACAACTGCTGCACCTTCTTCTGATGGATCATCAGGTTTAACTGGTGAAATCTTAGTCGATGGATCTTCAACTGTGTTCCCTATAACACAAGCTGTAGCTGAAGAATTTACAGCTCTTAACCCAGATGTACAAATATCTGTTGGTGTTTCAGGAACTGGTGGAGGATTCAAGAAATTTTGTCCTGGAGAAACAGATATATCTGATGCTTCAAGACCTATCAAAGCCAAAGAGAGAGATCTCTGTGCAGAAAATGGTACTACATACACTGAACTTCAAGTTGGTGTAGATGCTCTTTCAGTTGTTGTTCCAACATCAAATGACTGGGCTACATGTCTAACAACCGAAGAGTTAGGTAGTATATGGGGTGCAGACAGTACAGTTTCTAGTTGGAATCAAGTAAGAAGTTCATTCCCAGATGTAGAAATCGACCTTTATGGTCCTGGTACTGACTCTGGAACTTTTGACTTCTTCAATGAAGAAATTACTGAAGACTTGGGTGGTAGCCGTTCTGACTACACTGCATCCGAAGACGACAACGTTCTTGTAAACGGTGTATCTGGATCAGCTGGTGGTTTAGGATACTTTGGACTCGCATATTATGAAGAGAACAAAGATAAGCTTACTGCTGTTGAAGTAGATGCTGGAGATGGATGTGTTGGCCCAGAAGGCGCCTTTTCAGGCACATACGGACTAGCAAGACCATTGTTTATATATGTAAATGATGCAAAAGCAAATGATCCAGTGATCAAAGCTTTTGTTGATTTTTACTTTGACTCATTAGATCCAATTGTAGAAGCTGTTGGCTACATTCCAATGTTGCCTGACGCTGCTGCAAGACAATTAGAGTATTGGCAAGTTGTAACAGGAAAACCATTGTCTGGTGAAATCTTAATTGATGGTTCATCAACAGTCTTTCCAATCACTCAGGCTGTAGCAGAAGAGTTCACAGCAGTGCATCCTAATGTCAACATATCTGTTGGTGTTTCAGGAACTGGTGGAGGATTCAAGAAATTCTGTCCTGGTGAAACAATGATTTCAGATGCTTCTCGTCCAATCAAAGATAAAGAGAAAGCATTATGTGAAGAAAACGGAGTTAATTATTTAGAAGTACAAGTAGGTATTGATGCTCTTTCAGTTGTTGTTCCAACATCAAATGACTGGGCTACATGTCTTACAACTGCAGAACTTACTTCAATTTGGGGTGCAGACAGCACTATTACAAACTGGAGCCAAGTAAGAGCAGGGTTCCCAGACGTAGCACTTGACCTTTATGGTCCTGGTACTGACTCTGGAACTTTTGACTTCTTCAATGAAGAGTTAACAGAAGATAATGGTGGTAGTCGTTCTGACTACACTGCATCCGAAGATGACAACGTTCTTGTAAACGGCGTATCTGGATCAGCTGGTGGTTTAGGATACTTTGGACTCGCATATTATGAGGAGAACAAAGACAAGCTTACTGCTGTTGAAGTAGATGCTGGTAATGGATGTCAACCACCTGAAGCAGCATTTGAAGGAAATTATTTCTTAGCAAGACCACTTTTCATCTATATAGCTGAGTCTGCAAAAGGAATGTCTGCAGTTAGAGAATTCGTCGATTTCTACTTTGTAGCAATGGATGCAATTGTACCTGCAGTAGGTTACGTACCTATGTTAGCTGAACAAAAAATGGCATCACTTATGTCATGGTCAGCGTTTAGTAGGGGATAGTCACTTTAATTAAAAAATAGTAATTTGTGAGGGCACATTTGCCCTCACAAACTACAATAAAAATATCAAATTATGGAAAATGTAAATAACCTTCGTAACCAACTTACGAAAACAATTACTCGTCCAATTGAAAAAATTGTAAAATTATTTATTACAGCCTCTGCTTTTGGAGCAATTCTTGTATCCATATCAATTATTTTCACATTATTGACTGAAGCTATTAATTTTTTTCAGGATCCAGCAGTAACTTTTAAAGGGTATTTTACTGCAACTAGATGGACTCCTACTTTCCAAAATCCCGAATATGGTGTTATTGTTTTGATTTCCTCAACTCTTTATATAGCTGTCATTGCTTGTCTTATTTCTTTTCCTCTAGGGTTATTTTCAGCTATATACTTATCTGAATTTGCAACAAAAAGAACAAGAAAAGTTATAAAACCAGTCTTAGAAGTATTAGCAGGTGTTCCTACCGTAGTATTTGGTTACTTCGCGCTTAATTGGATTACTCCGAATATAATTCAGAGATTTATTCCAGGTACGGGAGTGTTTAATGCATTGTCGGCAGGTATCGCTGTTGGTATCATGATAATACCTACAGTCGCCTCTATCTCTGATGATGCTCTCAATGCAGTTCCAAATTCTTTGAGAAATGGGTCATTAGCACTTGGTGCTACTAGAAGAATTACATCACTTAAAATTATGTTTCCTGCAGCTCTGTCAGGAATTATAGCTTCATTTATATTAGGTTTTTCAAGGGCTATAGGCGAGACAATGATTGTGACCATTGCAGGAGGGCAGTATCCTGAATTAAATTTAGATCCTAGAAGTGCAATGTACACGATAACTTCTTCAATAGTCAATGTATCCCTTGGTGACACACCTCATGGCACTACGGCTTATAATGCCTTATTTGCACTTGGTATAACTTTATTTATTATGACTTTTATTTTGAATATAGGTTCTGATTATGTTGCTAGAAAGTACAGAAAAGAATATGAGTAACGAAACACTTATAACTGGCAAGAAAGCTGAAAATGCTATCAAAGAAAGTTTATTCCTGTTTACTTTATACATTTGTGTAACGATTGCTATTTTAACTTTGATGACCTTAATCTATGATGTTCTTTCAACTGGGACTACAAGATTGACATCAGACTACGAAGTTGGCCTTATTACAAAAATACAAATTGATAATCCTGTAGACTTTTTAACAACATTAGACTCACGATATCCAGATAGAGCTGGTATCGGCCCTGCTTTTGCTGGGACAGTATGGCTTATGATAATAGTTGTTTCTGTAACATTTCCTTTTGGTACAGGAGCGGCAATATATCTTCAAGAATTTGCCCCAAAAAATAGATTAACAAGGTTTATTGAATTAAATTTAACTAACTTAGCAGGAGTCCCTTCTGTTATTTATGGTCTACTGGGGCTCGCAGTGTTTGTACGTTTAGCTGGATTTGGGAGATCTGTTCTTTCAGGTGGTTTAACATTAACCCTACTGATTCTTCCAGTTGTCATTGTGGCATCTAGAGAGGCTCTTAAAGCTGTTCCAGACACAATACGTCAGGGTGCTTTAGCGCTTGGAGCTACTAAATTTCAGGCAGTTTTTAGACAGGTTGTTCCTTCTGCAATTCCAGGAATGGTAACCGGGATGGTTCTCGGACTCTCCAGAGCAATTGGAGAGACTGCTCCATTAATTTTTATGGGTGCTTTGACTTATGTTAATTATTTTCCTGATACCCCTTTAAGTGGTTTTACTGCTATTCCAATCCAAGTCTATAACTGGATTGGATATCCTCAGGCTGAATGGAAGGAAACTGCTTCAGCTGGAATCATCTTACTTTTGGGTTTATTATTAATCATGAACTCATTAGCAATATTTATTAGAAACAGATATGAGAAGGATTTATAGTGATATTTATAAAAGAGACAAATAGTGGAAACTAAAGAAACAGTTCAGGTCAATAACGAAAGCGTATTTAATGTAACAGACCTATCTGTAAGTTACGGAGACTTTGTCGCAATCAAAAATGTAAATATGGATATTACTAAAAACAAAATTACCGCTTTTATTGGGCCCTCAGGTTGTGGAAAAAGCACATTAATAAGAACATTTAACAGGATGAATGATCTTATATTAGGTGCAAAAGTTAATGGAACAATAACATATCAGGGAGTTGATTTATACGACAAAATGGTTGACCCAGTTCAGGTCAGAAGAAGAATTGGAATGGTTTTTCAAAAACCTAATCCATTCCCAAAAACTATAAAAGAAAATATTACCTTTGGACTTAAAGTCAATAACATGACTGACAACATAGACGATCGAGTTGAGAAAGCACTAACTCAAGCAGCATTATGGGATGAAGTAAAAGATGATTTAGACAAAAATGCTTTAGAGTTATCTGGTGGTCAACAACAAAGATTATGCATTGCCAGGACAATTGCAGTTGAGCCAGATACAATTTTAATGGATGAGCCTTGCTCTGCATTAGACCCTGTGGCTACAAAAAAAATAGAAGACCTCATGCAAGAGCTTGTGAAAGAATTCTCAATACTTATTGTCACACACAACATGCAACAAGCCTCTAGATCTTCTGATTACTGTGCATTTTTTACAACGAAAACCTCTGATGATGGAAAAAGAAGAACTGGAGAATTAGTTGAGTTCAATGAAACAAGTGTTATGTTTACTACTCCTGATAAGGAGTTAACAGAACAATATATATCAGGCAGGTTCGGATGAGTTTACAAGAAAAGATCGAAAACCTTGAAACAGATCTACATTTAATGGGCAGGCTTGTTTTAGATTCTCTAGTAGATGGCGTTAGGGCTTTAGAAGATAAAGATGTTAATAGAGCAATTGCAACAATAGAAAAAGACGATGAGATTGATGATGCTTACCTTAAAATTGACCAAGACTGGGTTGAGCTCATGGCCACAGAGCAACTTGTAGCAACAGACTTAAGACTTTCTACCTCTATTTTGCAGGCAAGTTTACATTTAGAGCGCCTTGGTGATTTGGCAGTTTATCTTGGAAATACAACACAAGAAATTTTCGATTCACCAGTACCAGAGACAATACATGCAACTGTAGTAGAAATGGGGGATTTAGTAATTGATATGGCTTCATCCGCAATGGAAAGTTTAAAAAATCGAGATAAAGACCTAGCTATATCAACAGCCGAAAAAGACAATCAAGTAAATAGACTTTATAACGCAATACTTGAAGAAGCACCAAAAATAGCTGGAAATGAAGATTTGTTCAATGGATTATTTAGACTTGTCACTTGTATTCGTACATTAGAAAGAGGTGGCGATCACGCAGTTGATATTTGTGAATTAACCCACTTCTTAGTGACTGGTGAATTTAAAGAATTTTAATGTCAGGCAAAATCTTATTAGTTGAAGATGAACACAGCATTGCCGAACCCGTAATTTACAATTTAAAACAAGAAGGTTTTTCTGTCACACATGTTGATGAAGGACCCATTGCTTTAGAGATTTTTAGTGAAGAGTCTTTTGATTTAATTATTTTAGATTTAATGCTTCCACAAATTTCTGGACTTGATATATGTAGATCTATTAGAAAAAGTTCTGATGTACCAATTATTATGGTGACTGCTAAAGACAGCGAAGCTGATAGGGTAGCTGGATTAGAATTAGGCGCTGATGATTATGTAACCAAACCTTTCTCAGTCCGTGAATTGATGAGTAGAGTTAGAGCGGTTCTTAGACGTGCGACTTCTCAAACTTCAACAAAGGAAAAGTCCCTTAAAGCAGGGAATATTGAAATTAATTTAACTAAATACGAAGCAAAAGTTGACAATAATAAAATTGATTTAACACCAAGAGAGTTTGAGCTTTTGTACGCATTTTGCGAAAATCAAGGAAATTTAATGTCAAGAGAACAGATATTTGATGAAATATGGGGATATTCGTTTATTGGAAATACAAAAACCCTTGATGTGCACATACAAAGAATAAGAGAGAAAATTGAAGTTGATCCAAAAAAACCTAAAAGATTAATAACTGTTAGGGGAGTTGGCTATAAGTTAGTAAATGATGGATAAAAATAATCAAGATATCGACAAGCTAAAACAAGAGTTCATTGCCAATGCTTCACATGAACTCAAGACACCTGTTACTTCTATTCAATTAGCTGTAGAGACAGCTATTTCAGCATTAGAAAATTCTGAAATTGAAGATGCCAAAAGATTTATGACTCAAATTTTACAAGATAGTCAAAGAATGACACTCTTACTTTCAGATCTTTTGGACCTTTCACAACTTGAAGTCAATAATCCAGAAAAAGAACTTGTAAATTTGAAATCAATCATTGATGCTGAAATTGGATTTTTATCTGATGAAAATAAAAATCGAGTAGTTTTTGAATCTGAAGACATTGAATTTTTGATTGATCCTAATGACTTTTCGATGATAATTAGAAATCTATTGAGGAATGCTTGTAATTACTCAGAATTAGATAAGGAAATAAATGTAAATTTATTTAAAGACAAGTCGAGTATTGTTTTGAGTGTTGTTGATAAGGGTAGAGGGATTGCAACTTCAGATCATGAAAGGGTCTTTGAGAGGTTTTATAGAGTCGATAAAGGAAGATCTAGGTCACTTGGTGGTACAGGAATTGGCTTATCTATAGTAAAACATGCTGTAGATCGTAATGGTGGATTGATAGAACTCGATAGTGTTTTAGGCTCAGGTACTACTTTTACTATTAAGTTTGAATAGAGTATTTAAAAATTTGGAAGTCTTTAGTTTACTTCCCAAGTTCCAAGAGACCTTATAAGCTTATCAAGTTCTCCTTCACCTTTTTGTTCAATAGATGAGTCAATTTGTTCTCTGACTTCATCATTGTAAGTATCTCTTTCAACTTGTCTAAAGATACCTACTGGTGTTGGCCCATAAGGCCCATGAGATAATCTTGATAATGAAAAAGCAATTGAAGGGTTATCTTTTGTAATGTCATGAACATAAATCTCACTATCATCTATTTCTGATCTTTTGACAATGACTGCTTCTCCATCACGAATTGTTACAGCATTCTCATCTTCTGCCCCAAAGATAACTTTCTCACCATGTTTAAGATTTATACGATTTGCTATTTTTCCTTCCTTAGATGTTAACTGCTCAAAGGCTTTGTCATTAAACACATTACAGTTTTGATAAATCTCAACATAAGCTGAACCTTCATGTTCAGATGCTGCTCGCAGTACCTCTGCTGTAAGATCTCTATCCATATCAATAGACCTTGCAACAAATGATGCTTCAGCTCCTAAGGCTAAACTCATTGGGTTTAATGGAAGCTCTACAGAACCAAAAGGAGAAGATTTTGTTTTCTTTCCTTCTTCACTGGTAGGGGAATACTGTCCTTTGGTAAGTCCATATATTTGATTATTAAACATTAAAATCTTCATGTTTACATTTCTTCTCAATGCATGAATTAAGTGGTTTCCTCCAATAGATAGTGCGTCACCATCTCCAGATACTACCCAAACTGAAAGATCTGGGTTAGATGCACTTACTCCAGTAGCTACTGCAGGAGCACGACCATGGATAGAATGTAAACCGTATGTGTTCATGTAGTAAGGAAATCTTGCTGCACAACCAATGCCAGATACAAACACAATATTTTCTTTTCTGATACCTAATTCAGTCATAAAGTTTTGCACTGAAGCAAGAATTGTATAATCACCACACCCAGGGCACCATTTAACCTCTTGGTCACTGGCAAAGTCAGCTCTTTTATATGAGAGAGGAATTTTACTCATCAGTCTTTACTTCCTCTTTTTTCTCTTCCTCTACCTTGTTTCTTTCTTCATCAATGTCTTGAACAAGTTCTTTATTCTCAGGCATATTCTCATCAACTTTTTCAATAATTCTCTCAGTCACTCTTTCAGTGACCCTTTCGACAACTCTCTCTACTACAGGTTCTTGAGCTTCTGCTGCTGGTTCTTCAGATGTATCTGATTTTACTTCTTCAACAACTGGCTCTTCTTCAACAACTGGCTCTTCTTCAAGAACTGATTCTTGTTCAACAACTGGTTCCTGGGTTTCTGCTGCTGGTTTATCTGCACTCATTTCTTCTAAAACTTGCTCAACAGGTATACCTAATGCTTTTGCACGTGCTTCAGCAGATCTCATTATGAGGTGTTCTGGTATTCCAACCTCTTCAACTACAGGTTCTTCCTCAGCTACAACTTCTTCTACAACCTCTTCAACTACAGGTTCTTCCTCAGCTACAACTTCTTCTACTATTGGTTCTTCCTCAGCTACAACTTCTTCTACAATAGGCTCGAGTTTTGTACCAAAAGAGTTTATGAGAGATTCGATTTTTTCTTCTAATTCTTGAGCTGTAAAAGGTAAACCTTCAACTTTATTGATTCCGACAGTATCGACAAGATAACGTGCACGTAAAAGTTTTGACAATTGGCCAGTGTTTAATTCAGGGACAATGATGTTTTTAAATTGACTCAAAACTTCAGCTGTGTTGTCTGGGAAAGGATTGACGTGTGTGAAGTGTGCACTTGCTACCTTTACACCTTTTGAATTGAGTCTGTTTACAGCTTGAGTGATACCACCAAAAGTTGATCCCCAACCCAAAATGAGAGTATCTGATGATATGTCTCCATTTATTTCAAGTGGGTCAATATCATTTGCTATATTTTCAATTTTCCATGCTCTCATATCTGTCATGTATTGGTGATTATCAGTGTCATAAGAAACATTTCCAGTTCCATCTTCTTTTTCTAATCCACCTACACGATGCTCTAAACCTGGTACTCCAGGAATAGCCCATGGTCGAGCATTAGTTTCGTAATCTCTAAAAAATGGTAAAAACCCATCTTCAGTGTTGTAAGTCGTGGTTAAATTTGTTCCCAATTCATCAAGGTTTTCAATCTCAGGTAGTTTCCAAGGCTCAGAACCGGTAGCAACATAGTTATCGGACAATAAAATAACAGGTGTCATATATTTAAGAGCAATACGTGTTGCCTCAAATGCTGCATAGAAAGCATGAGATGGTGATTTAGCTGCAATTACTGGTAAAGGAGCTTCTCCGTGACGTCCGTACATTGCAAACATTAGATCAGATTGTTCTGGTTTTGTAGGTAGTCCTGTTGATGGCCCACCCCTTTGAACATTAACTACTACTAATGGTAATTCCGCAGACAGCGCTAAAGATATGGTTTCACTTTTTAAAGCAAGACCTGGTCCACTAGTTCCTGTAACTGCAAGCTTACCTGTAAAAGAAGCACCTACAGCTGCTGCAGCAGCCGCTATTTCATCTTCGGCTTGGAAAGTTAAAACATTGAAATTCTTGTGTTTTGATAACTCATGCAATATATCTGATGCAGGAGTGATAGGATAACTACCGTAAAATAGATCTAGGTTTGCTTTTTTAGCACCCGCAATAAGCCCCCAACTTAAACCGATATTTCCATTGATATTTGTATACTCTCCAGCTGGTAATGACGCCTTGTCTACTTTATAAGTATGGTGAAATGCCTCAACTGTAATGCCGAAGTTGTAACCAGTTTTCAGTGCTTTGATGTTTGCTTTTGCTACCTCAGGTAGGTTCTTAAATTTATCGTTTATCCAATTTTCTGTATCTTTAAGATCTCTGTTAAACGTCCAAGAAATTAAACCAAGAGCAATCATATTTTTGGAACGAAGGACTGCTCTTCCAGGTAAATCAAATTCCTCCAAAGCTTCCTTTGTGAGTTTTTCCATTGGGACTTGAAAAACTCTATAACCATCAAGTTCTTCAGATTCTCTTGGATCTATTTCATAACCTGCTTTTTTAATGTTCTTTTCATCAAAAGCATCTTCGTTTAATATCAACATTCCGTTTGGTGTTAAATCTTGTAGGTGAGCTTTCAAAGCAGCAGGGTTCATAGCAACTAAAACATCAGGGGCGTCTCCTGGTGTCAAAATATCAAAATCAGCAATTTGTACTTGGAAAGAAGATACACCTGCAACTGTTCCTTGAGGAGCTCTAATTTCAGCAGGGAACGCAGGCAAAGTAGCAAGATCGTTTCCAAATAATGCAGAAGTGTCGGTAAATCTAGTACCAACTAATTGCATACCATCACCTGAATCACCGGCAAAACGAATTGTTACGGCTGGTATAGACTCAACAGTTTTATTATCAATGCTTACTTCCTGATTTGTTTCTGCAACTTCAACAACCTCTTCAGCTTCAGCTATAGGTTCTTCAACAGGTTCTTCAACAACCTCTTCAACTTCAGCTAGAGGTTCTTCAACAACCTCTTCAACTTCAGCGACTGGCTCTTCTACAGGTT
>CACMQN010000006.1 GCA_902615855.1 uncultured Candidatus Actinomarina sp. | reverse complement strand
GTTAAAGACAAAGTAATGCCTGAGTTTGATGGTACGCCTGGATTAATTTCAATGACGGCTGCTATAACTGGTGAGACATCTGGAATAAATATGTCGGCTTACGAAAGCAAAGAAGCTAGTGATGCAGTTGCCGAAAAGGTTCAAGCAACTCTAGCTGAAGCTGCCTCTTTCATGGCGGCACCACCAGTAATTTATGAAGGTGAAGCTGTTTTTGGAAAAGTTTATCAAAACATTAGTAAAGAGGAGAAAAAGCCAGGTTACATGAGGCTTGTAGTCGGTGTTGCCAAGGAGACAGATGCTGTCTTAAATTTCTTAAAAGAAAAAGTTGAACCTATTTATGAAGATTCAGACGGACTTCAAATAACAGGTGCATTATTTGATGGTAATAGTGCGATAAGTTGGAATATATGGGACACACAAGAGGCTATGGACAGTGCTGTAGAAAAATTACAAGGGGCACTTGATAGTGAATCAGAAAGTGATTTATTTGATGGTAGTACGATCGCCTATATGGGTCCTGTATACGCTGGTAAATTATTTGTCGATTTCAAAGAAGGTGAAACACCAAATTAATTTTTGATCAAAAAGAGACCTCTAACGGGAACTTTTTTTTGTAAAATATTAAATATAAGAGTTAACTAGGAGGAAGTTTGCTAACTACAAAAGAAGCACAACTTGGAAGTTTGATGGCAAGAATTGCAGCTATAGGAACTATTGTTCAATTTGCGGTATTTGCATTGCTTATAGGACCTGATCAAGTTGGATACAGTGAGCAATATGGAGGAATAGTTGATATTGTTGGCTTTGTACAAAGCTTTGCATTACTGTTTACAATTTCTCTAACACAAAAGCTTTTTGGTGATAATAATCCTTATTTTAGAATTGTTAGCGCAATTACATTTGTTGCTGCAGTTGTACAATTGACGGGTTCATTAGCACCAACAGCTAATGCTAATAATGTATTTGAGACCGTTCTCAACGCAAATCAAGTATCAGAAATAGCAAATGTAGGACAACTTGCTACATTCCTATTATTTGGTATCTGGGCATTATGTTTATTGAGCGCTGATGAAAATAGAATGGTTCCCTCGTGGGGTAAAATTTCTGGACAAGCTGCAGCTTACTTGGTAATCGCTGTCAGTATCGGCAATTTGTTTGGATTAGTCCCTCAAGCAGCTGCTGTTCCAATATTTTTATTGGGTGGCGTAATTTTATTTCCCGTGTTTACATTTGCAATAGGTGTAGCTTTTAGCTCATCAGGCAATTAATAAGAAAAAAGGACCAGTCAACTGGTCCTTTTTTACATTTACATAAATGTAAATTTTTGAATTTATATACTTACGTATTATGAAAAATTTAAAATTTATTTTTCTACTACTATTGTTTTCATGCATAAGTTTAGAAACATCAGATATGTCACAAAATACTGAAAAAGCTTACTTTGCTGGAGGTTGTTTTTGGTGCATGGAGCCACCATTTGAAGCATTGGATGGCGTAATTGAAGCTACTTCAGGATATATGGGTGGCACAATTGAAAATCCAACATATGAACAAGTTGTTACTGGAAAAACAGGACATGCTGAAGTAGTAGAAATTTTATATGATCCAAATATTGTCTCATATGAGGAACTACTAGAAGTATTTTGGAGGAATATAGATCCTACATCACTTAATTATCAATTTGCTGACGTTGGTTCACAGTACAGGACTGAAATCTTTACAATTGGAGATGAACAGAACGATTTAGCCAAAAAATCAAAAGAGGTTCTAGAGAATTCTGGTAAATTTTCTAAACCCATTGTTACAGTAATATCAGAAGCCCCCGAGTTTTATATAGCTGAAGAATACCACCAAGACTTTTATAAAAAACAAAGTGCAAGATATCAAATATATGCTGAAGCAAGTGGAAGAAAAGGCTTTTTAGAAGAAACTTGGGGAGAAGACTAAACTCTTAGCGTTTTATAAAGAGTTTCTTTCCATAAACTATTGTCTATTTCCCAACAAACATTGATATTTCTTTCTGTACGTGACCACCATTCGTCTATATGAGGTTCGTTCTCTCCTACATGCAGCTGATCAACAATCGTCATTCCCCTAGCAGGTCCATCCAATACAACATCAACATAATGTCTGGAAACTTTTTTTACGACATTTTCATTCAATGCAACTGCCATTGCTACTGGATCTGGCAATCCTAAACCAGGGTCACCTAACCAATTTTTACTTGAGTCAAGAGCATGTTTATTGCAATCTATAGCAAAATCACCTTTTTCAGATTTAAATGAATAGATAAAATCCATTTCATCTTCTGTAAGATTAGCTCCTCCACGACAAAGCTCCCAACCAACAATAGTTATATTATTATGTCCTGAGTCAAATACAATTTTTGCAGCCTCTGGATCACACCAGATGTTGTATTCAGCAGCTGGTGTAACATTTCCAACAGTATTTGCTGCACCTCCCATTATTATTACTTCTTTTAATTCCAAAAAAGACTGCAGGTTGTGCTTAATGAAATTTGCAATATTTGTGAGGGGTCCAAGTGTTACAAGCGTAATTTCGTTTGGATTAGAGCTAATATGATTTTCTAGAACTTCGATGAAATTTTCTCCTGACTCCTCTGATATTGGGTCTGGATAATTCATACCTCCCATTCCATCTGGTCCATGAAACCAATCTGCATGTTCTCTTTTCTTAACTAATGGCTTGTCTGCTCCAATGTATACAGGAGTAGTTTTGTTACAAAGCTCAACAGTATATCGAGCATTTTTACTTCCTTGTTCTACGGGCATATTTCCAGAAACGATGCTTATACCTAAAACATCAACATTTTCCCATTCTAAAGCCATTAAGATGGCAACAGCATCATCGGATGCAGTGTCAGTATCAATAAAAAATTTTCTTGTCGTCATTTAATTACAGATTATCAAATAGATCACAAACTATCACAATATTTTCGAAGAACTTTTTTTGGATAACTATCACTAACAACAAAATCTGGATCTGGATTTAATGTGTTCTGTGACTTTGTAAGCATTAATTCTTTGAATTCATCTGATGTTCGCCAATTACGAATACTGTATTCCTGATTTTCCTCCCACCAATCTACTTCATCTTGAATTGTCCACTGATTATTTATTGACAATAAGTGTTCTTCCATTGCTAAATTAGCTGTACGGGAATCTTCAAAATTGTTATAGAAACCAGTGAGAAGATTATCAAAAAAAGTTCTGTTTATTATATATTTATCTCTTATATTTTCAATACCATCGATTCCAATTTTGTTAATCCTCAAAGCTTCATAAACATAATCTAGTTTTGTTGGATCAATGTTTGAATAAGATCTATAAATTGAGCTTTCGTATGCCTGAATTTGTATCTCATCAAAAACCTCCTCGATAGCATCGGCTAGGGCGATGCAGTCATTTATTTTACTCTCAGAAGTCCCTGAGTAGATAGATTCGCTTTGGTTACAAATATTTATAAATATAAATAACATAATTAATTTAGATATTGAAATTTTTTTCATGTCAAAATCCTAGTAGAAATATCCTTCTGACCAATTTATAATTTTTTTATGAATCCAAAAATATTTGTTGTTGGAAGTTCTAATATTGATCAATTTTCTTATGCTTCAAATATGCCTAAAGATGGTGAAACTGTTTTTGGTGAATCGTATGAGACTGGATTTGGAGGAAAAGGAGCTAACCAAGCTGTCATGATTGGCCTACTTGGTTCAGATGCCTATATCATTACATGTTTAGGCGATGATTTATTTGCTGATGCAACATTAGAAAACTATAAAAATCATCTAGTAAATGTTGATTTTGTTCAAAGAGTTTCAGGATCGAGTGGAGTTGCCCCAATTTGGGTTGATTCAAAGGGAGAAAATAGAATAATCGTAATTCCAGGAGCAAATAGCAAAATAGATTCAGAAAAAGCAATTTTAGATATTCAAAAAGTAGGAGATATTTCAGTAATTGTTGGACAATGTGAGATACCTATGAAAATAAATAATGAAATTTTTAAATTTGCAAAAGAAAATAATATAACAACAATATTTAATCCTGCTCCAGGTAAGTACTTGAACTCAGAATTTTTAAATTATATTGATTGGTTAATTCCAAATGAGACTGAGTTTGAAATCGTAAGTAAAACAAATCTGAATGAGGAAAACTTAATTAAATTTAATGGTCAAATTAAGGGAGGTCTAATTGTTACCCTCGGTGAGAGAGGTGCGGCCTATGTTAAATCTGATAAAATAGAATATTTTGATGCACCAAAAGTTAAGGTAGTCGATACAACAGGTGCAGGTGATGCATTTGTTGGAACATTTGCTCACGCAATAGGTATGTTAAAAAGTCCAGAGGAAGCAATTAGATTAGCAATTGAAAAATCGTCTTTATCTGTGACAAAAAAAGGAACTCAGTCTTCTTATTCGTCCTCTTCTGAATAACTTTTGTTAAACATCCAAAAAATAGTATAAATTAGTGCAATTACAAAAATATAAATATTGAAATTTGGAGTTTCATTTATTTCTAACCCAAAAATACCGTCAATAAGTGCGGCGGATATTCGGAGTAAAATACCTGAAAAAATTAATCTACCAAAGCTGAATTTCTTTAAAAACGCAATTAAATTTCCAGTATCCATTATCTAACTATACATTCAAACTAGACTCAAGAATAATTTTTGTCGCATTTTTAACAGAGTTTAGGTATGTTTCCTTGTTTAGTGATTCGTTTCTATTTTGGTCTCCGTATACTACTAATAATGCGCCAGTTCTTAATTTTCTATAGCTTCCAACTACAAATAAAGTAGAGACTTCCATTTCTGAGCAAAGAACTCCTCCTTTGACCCATGCTTCCCATTTTTGATTTAATTCATAAGATACCGGCATTGATTCAGGATCATGCTGTCCATAAAAAGAATCTTTGGACTGTACGACACCAATGTGATATTTTGCTCCATTTTCTTTTGCTGAGTTTTCTAAAGCTGAGACCATATCAGAGCTTGCTACAGCGGGAAACTCTATTGGCATATATTGTAATGAAGTTCCTTCTTGTCGAACTGCACCATTAGCAATTACTAAGTCACCTACCCTGGTATGTTCTTGCATTGCTCCAGAGGTTCCAAGCCGAATTAAGGTCTTTGCACCAATATTTGCTAATTCTTCGATAGCTATTGCTGCTGATGGACATCCAATACCTGTTGAAGTAACACTTACTGGTCTGCCCTTATAAGTTCCAGTAATAGTTTTATATTCTCTATTAAATGCTATTTCTTTAGCGTCTTCGAATTGCTCAGCTATAAAATCAACTCGACCTGGATCTCCAGGAAGTATCACAAAATCTGCAATATCTCCCTCTTTTAATTGTATATGATACTGTCTTTCACCATCGAGCATTGATTTTTTCTCAGACATAAATTTGATGATATCAAGCCTTAATAAATTAATCACGAACTTTTTTATAAATATGTAGAAAATCTTCTAAAAACTGATACTTTGGAAATATGAAAATACCAGAGATAAATTTTCCAAATAACGACAAAAATTTTATTCACGATCCATATCCATACTTAAGTGATTTAAGAGAGGCCTCGCCATTACATATTGATACAAATAGCAATTTGACACTTATCCCTAGATTTGATGATGTAAAGCATGTTCAAACTAGCAAATTATTTTCATCTTCTGACCCTAAAGATGTCATGATGTCTGATAAAGAAGGTTCCGATAAAGATAACTATGAATACTTTTGGAGAACTGAAGAATTTTCTTTATTGAATTTAGAAGGTCAATTACATGGAGACCTAAGAGGCCTTGTAGCTAAAGCTTTCTTAAATAGACAAGTCCAGGAGCTACGACCATTTATGGAAAAAAAATCAAAGGAGCTTTTAAATACATTAAATAAAGATAGATTTGATTTATTGAAAGATTATGCACAACCATATTCCATATCTGTCATAGGAGAGCTACTGGGAGTTCCTGAAGACCAATATGATAATTTTCTATACTGGTCGAATTGTATAGTTAAGATGTATGATCTCAATGTAAGTTCAGATGACGCTCTTGAAGCTGAACAGGCTGCTAAAGAATTTTACTACTACATCAGCAATCTAATTGATGAAAAGAAGTTACAACCTAAAAATGATATGATTTCAAGACTTTCACAAGTAACAGAAAATAATCAAAAATTAACAAAAGATCAGATAATATGTACTGTTATTCTTTTGTTGAATGCCGGTCACGAAGCTACCGTCAATACAATAGGTAACTCCATCGTCGCGTTGAATAGAAACAACATAAAAACTAAAAATCTAAATCAAAAATTTGATGTAAAAGATATTATCGAAGAACTAATTAGATGGGACAGTCCTTTACAATTTTTTCAAAGATGGGTTCTGGAAGATACAGAACTTGCTGGATATAAATTAGAAAAAAACTCCAAAATAGCAATTCTTTTGGGTTCAGCAAATAGGGATAGAAAAGTTTACAATTCACCTGAAAAAATTAATTTTGAAAGAAAAAATTTAAATCATACAAGTTTTGGTGGTGGGGTTCATTTCTGTCTTGGTGCTCATCTTGCACGATTAGAATTAGAAGTTTCGTTTGGTAACTTATTTCAACATGAAATTGATCTTTTGGATGATCCTGAAAGGACAGGTGCTTTTGGTATTAGAGGCTTTAAAAAAATCCTAGTCAGAATTTAATTATTTATTTTTTTGATTATAGGAATTAATTCATCTATATTATTCACCGTTTGTGAGATCATTCCCTCAACAAATAAGTTTCTGTATCTTCTTTCATTTGCATTTATTGCTATAACTGGCTTTTTATTAGCAAATGTATAGCCTATTTCTGATGCAGTTCCAGAATCAATATCTTGTCCAGTTACAAGTGCAATTGTTAGGTCGGAATCTTCTAGTGCTTCCAAATCATTTTGAAATATTCTATCTTTGGTAGATTGTTTCATTTCTGTCCCTTTGAGCTCTGATTTGTCTATTCCGGTTTGGTCTCTATGAGGAAGGAAACAAACATAACCATCTTCCTCTAATACTTTGGCAATATCTTCTAAGTATTTTTGTTCATGAAGATTAAATAATGGTCCTGCAATATATATTTTTTTAATCATATTAGTAAATTAAGACAGCATTCCAAAAGTATCAAGTTAAAAGTAAACGAAATTTTTTGGATTAATAAAAATAATCTATTTAGACTCTTTTTATGGATAAATCAAAAAAATATGGAATAAATACTCGAGCTATCCACACACATAAAAAATTTAAATTGCCAACCGGAGATGTGATGCCTCCATTGCACATGTCTACAACGTTTGAAAATACTAAACCAGGTGAATCAGAATATTTTTATGGAAGAATGAATAATCCTACTAGAGAAATATTTGAAAGAACAATGGCTTCTTTGGAGGGCGTGGATGATCATGAAAAGTTACATGGTTTTGCAATGGCTTCAGGAATGGCCTGCGTAACAATGATTGCAGAGTTGATCAAACCAGGAGAAAATGTTGTAATTACCGATGAAGTTTATGGTGGTACAACAAGATTTTTTACACAGATTGCTACAAAACGGGGTATAGAAGTAAATTTTTGTAATTTCAATGATACAAATAAATTAAAATCTTTGATTAATGAGAATACAAAGCTTGTTTGGATAGAATCTCCTTCCAATCCAAATATAAACCTTTATGACATGTCATCAATTGCAAAAATAATACACGAAAAAAATTCACTTTTAGTTGCTGATAGTACTTTCTCCACACCATTTATTACAAGACCATTTGAACATGGCGTCGATATTATTATGCACTCTACAACTAAATATATTGGAGGACATAGCGACACGCTTGGAGGAGTTGTCGTAACGAATAATTCTGAAGTACATGAATATTTACATTTAGTACAAAAAGCAAGTGGTGCAGTAATGTCACCATTTGACGCATATCTTGCTCAAAGAGGTTTGTATACTCTTGGACCAAGAATACAAATGCATTCAAAAAATGCTCATCAACTTGCAGAATATTTATCAAATTCTGAACACATTAAAGAAGTCAAGTATCCAGGTTTGACAAATTTTAAAAACCACGAGATTGCTGTAAAGCAAATGGATTATTTTGGTGGAATGCTTAGTTTTTATACAGGGGATCATATAGACGATCAAAAATTGTTCTCTAATTTAGATTTGTATAAATTGGCTGTAAGTTTAGGTGGTGTAGAGTCATTAATTGAAGTACCTTCGTTAATGACACATGATTCAGCGGCTGGAACAGATGCTGAAGCACCAAATGATTTAATAAGAATATCTGTAGGTCTTGAGAATATTGAGGATCTAATATCAGATATGGATAGATCATTGACTGCGTCAGTAAAATCTCTTGATGAATCTAAAAAATAACCTTAAAAATTATTTTCCTTTAAAAGTTGCGATCTATTCTGTCTTAGGATTTTTTACTATTTATATTCTGTTTGGTTTAGATGGCTGGGGTGATAGAGCTTCAAATGAAAATGCTATAGGGGAAGTTTCTAGATGGTGTGAGCGGGTAAGCGATGGTTTACTTAGAGAACCTTCAAATACATTAGGAAATTTGGGATTTGTAATTGTTGGTCTTTATATGTTCTATAAATTGTCTCAAGATGCAACTTCTGACAACGGAATTACTATGTTTAGCTCTTCAAGTATTGCAGTCATATATGCCGGGGCTTCAACTTTTCTTGGACCGGGTTCAATGGCAATGCATGGAACGAATACTGAATTTGGTGCATGGCTTGATAATTTATCAATGATTATGTACATAGTTATCTTATGGATTTACAACCTAAAAAAACTTATTGGTTTTTCAACAAGAGTGTATCTTGTTCTTTACTTTTTACTAGTTACAGTATATGCCTTTGATTCATGGTTTTTGAATGGAGGATTTGGGGTTGGAATAAGTTTGTTCGAATTGAGTATTGGGCTTTGGATAGCTACTGAAATAGTTGTAAAGTTTCCAAACATTTATGGAAGAATTAGTTCAGGTATTTCAGTATTAGTAATTCAGCAACTTTTTGGAAGTCCTGTAATAGAGTCTTTTCAAAACTTCCAGAATAATTGGGAAATGCTACTTTATTTTGCTCCCGCATTAATTCCAAAATTAAATAAACCATCTGAAATAAAGTACTCTCCTTGGTTTTTCTTAGGATTTCTCTCCTTCTTTGGTGCCTTACTTATATGGGAAACAGGAGTTCCAGATCATCCTTGGTGCAATCCCGACTCATGGTTACAAGCCCATATGATATGGCATTTACTATGTTCGGCTGCAACCTTTTCATTTTTTAAGCTTTATAGAACTGAGTACTACTTAAATTAAAAATCTAATTGTTCAATCCAATTACTTATATCTTTGACAGTTTGATTATATATTTCCATAGCATGCTCGTCTGATTCATATGAGTCTTGGCTTGGGTCCTCAAAAGAGTTATGTATTTTATTTTTTGCATTGTGAAACGTTGGACAAATTTCATTTGCAGAATCACAGACGGTAAGTACATAATCGAACTCTTGATCAACAAAATCATCCACCAATTTTGGATAGTTGTTAGATATATCAATGTTTGCATCTTTCATGGCTCTTATTGCATAAGGGTTGACGTTTAACTCTGGTTTTGTTCCAGCTGAATGTATTTCGTAATCTGGATATTTTGATTTTAGTAATCCTTCAGCAATCTGAGATCTACAGGAGTTTCCCGTACAGAGGACAATAATTTTCATGATTCTATTTTAAATCACAGGTATTCTTTAAGTATGACTTCTGAAGAAACGAAAGAGAAAAAAATTACAAGAACAATGGAAAAAGTAATTATGTCATTCATGTACTTACTTTTTGGATTTATGTTTTTAGGAGTAGCATTTAGTAGAGAGCTATCAGGTCTTTTTGTAGTTGTACCCCTGGGTGCCTTCAGCATAGGTTTAACAAAATGGGGTTTAAAATGGCAGAATGATCGTTATCTAAGATCTGCAAAAAATGTTGATGACATTCAAGAACTATCAAAAAAAATAGATGATATTCATATAAGATTAAATAGACTTGAGTCAGAATGATTTCCATTGAGCTTTTAACAAAACATATGGCTTGGGCAAACCAAGAGATCTATAAAGAGATAAAAAAACTTGACCCGGAAGTGCTGGATTACTATGTCATTGATAAAGAATGGACAGTTAGAACAATTATGGTTCATATTGTTACAGCATCATATTTATACAGTCAAAGGCTGCAAGAAAAACCATTTTCTAAAATTGAATTTGATATGGAGAGTCCAGATTTAATTGATGATCTAATCGATGCACTTGAAAATATCGATAAAGATTTAATTGAACAGTCTTACAGAGAAGATGAAGAGGTTACGTTTGAAACGTCAAAGGGAGAAAGTTCTGGAAAAGTCTCGGTTATATTATCTATGATGATATTTCACGCTACAGAACATAGAGCTCAAATAGTTGCTGCTTTGGATAAAAATAACGAAAGAAGTATAAATCTTGATGAATATAGTATTTTTGGATATCTTCGAGACAATAATTAAATAGTTTCTTTATTTACCCAATCATCATATTCAGGCAAAGTATAAGTGGGTTTTATCGTAGTAATCTTTGGAAGTTCATAAGTGTGCTTTTCTTGTAATGTTTCAATCAACTGATCATGTAGTGACTCTTTTGAGTAAAGATTAATTTCATATTCAGATTCTTGTTGGATTTTCCCTTCCCATTTGTAAATGGATTGAATTTTGGTAAAGGTCCCACATGCAATAAGTTGTTTGTTGACAAGATAATTTGTTAACTCTCTTGCGTCCTCTTCTGATCCAATTGTTGTTTGAATTATTATCACAAGATATCTTTCATCCCAATTTTATCTAAAGTATAGTTCCATAATGTTTCTCTCTCTTGAAGGTTATAGGCAAGTTTGTTTGCTTTATATGTTGAAGGTTTTCCATATTGATGAATTATTTTTGGAGCATAAACTCTTTCTTTTTCTAATTCAGCTGCTGTGCTTGCTTCAATCACAGGAGCTACTCCTGTAGATACGTTTGTCTTAAATTTATCGATTATTTTATAGCTCAAGCTTGGATTACTCCTTCTGTATAGTCTTGATCTAGTAACCCCTGGGTGAGCAACTACAACATCTGTTTCAAAATTTGTTATTTTTTTATCGAGTTCAAATGAAAACATTGTTCTATATAGGTTTGAATAGTTGTACCAAGTCCAGGGACTATATATGGACTCATCTTCTAGCCTCTCGTATCTCATCTCCTTTATAAAATACATTGCGATACTTGAAATTTGAACAATTCTAGAGCTCGCGACATTCTTCATTAGATCCAACATCATTAAAGTTAAGTAAGTTGAGCCAAAATAGTTTGTCGCCAGTGTGGATTCAAGCCCTTCTTTAGTTTTTGAAAAAGGAACATACATTATTCCAGCGTTGCTATAAAAAATATCAATATTTTTAAAATTACTGGTTAGGTTATTGTAAAAATTATCAATACTTTCATAGTCGGTCATATCCAGTTTTATAAATTTTGAATTTTTACCAATCTCTTTTTCAGCAGCTATTCCTTTTTCTTGATTCCTACAACCCAAAACTACAAAATACCCTTTGCTTTCGTATATTTTTGCAGCTGCATATCCAATTCCTGAATTTGCACCGGTGATTACAACAACCTTATCCATGTAATTTGATTGTAATTCCTGAAGTGCTTTAATTTATACTATGTATTATCTAATTGTCTTTGTTGCAGTAATTCTTGTACTTAGGCTGTTTAATCTACTACCTAAATTATCGAATAAGTTTTGGAGATACGTTGACTATACAATTGCTGGTATTGCATTTATATTATTTCTAGTAAGAATCCCTCCATTCTTTTCTGGGATAGTCTTAAGTGCAGTTACTTATTACGCGTATAGAAAAGGTTTTTTTGATAAATATCGTTAAGGTAATATTTTTACTAATTCTGAAATAGGCTGATCTGCCCATTCATTGAATTCAGCAATCATTGCATCTGATGACTTTCCAAAGTTTTTTTCAAATGAAGCTTCAAAACCTAGAGTATCAAGGTCTTTATAAAAGTTAACCCTTACAGTTTCTTCACTTGTCTGACTTATTATGTAAGCAATAAACCAAGTACCTACATCATAAATCTCAAATGGAGCATCAAAACCTATGTCTCTCATGCTTCTTCCGTCGTCAAGATACGTGGAAAGAGTTTCGGCTTTCCAACTCATTACTTGACTGAAATAATTGTCATCTACTCCGGGCTGAAGTGAGTACCAGTATTGACCCATATATTCTGCACTTCCTTCAGCAAACCATGGTCTTTGTTCTAGGCTGCCGTCCATCTTAAGGTTTCTAATACTTGTTCTCCAATCTCCATCAGTATCATCATCTGGATCGGATATATGACCATGTTGATATACATGAAAGTATTCATGTAGTACTACTTTTTTATAGTCCTCTTCTTCTGGACCTGGATACTTTGAAGACATTGTTATGATATTAAACCAGTAATCTAAATTACTTTGAATATAGGTTGAGACCGCAGAACATCCTTCGTCAACACATCTATAAAAAGGTGACCAGCCATCACCAGATCCGTAAGGGTCTCCATTTGCACAATCCCACTCAGTATTCCATTTAGGATCTTTTTGGGTTCTAACATCGCACCATAAATTGTCTAATGCAATTGCCCCCTCATATGTGTCTCCTACAATCCATAACTCGAGAGGTCCATAACTTCCCCAAAATTCAATACCCTTTTTAACCCATTCAAGTGTGATATCTATGTGTTGTTGGGTTACATCAGGGGCAGCATATATTTCTATATCTCCATACCATTCACCCCATACAGATTCATTAGTATTCTGTTCATCTGAGTTTTGTGTTGATTCTTGATCAGATGTTGATTCTTGACTTTCTTCAACAACAGAAGTTAAATTGTCTATATTACTGTAGCTAGAATTGTCGCTTCCACCACAAAAAATGAATATAAAAATAAAAATTAAGAGTTTGTTTATTCGTAATAGTTGTCGTTTTTTATCAACCAATTTATTCCTAATACAACTCCAATGATACCAATCAAGATAGACATATTTGGAAACCAGCTAATTAATAATACCGAACCAATAATGACTAAAAAAATTACTAACAAATTAATCTTTCTCTGGTTTTAAAAATGTTTTATTTCTTCCCTGAACCATGTGGTATACGTCCATTAATGCATTTTTATCATTCTCTACCGATCCAGTCAGTAAATATTCTTCCATAAGTTCAAACCTTCTATTTTTATAATCAATTTTTGTAGGAACAATGGTTGCATCAAGTTCTTTTCCAATATAATAAAATCCACTTTTGATTGTTTTATTTGTATGCATGAGGCCTTCAACAGTTAAATATAAAATAAATTTGTCCTTTGTTTTTAATTGATCAATAACTTGTTGTGTAACACCAGTTGACTTTGTTCTCCAAACAGGAATACCCCCAAAATTTAAAAGTATCTTTTTTTGAACCAAGCCAAAAGGATGGGGAATACCTAGTTTGTCTGGATTCTTTTTAAACGGAATAGGAATAACAATTCTTGTAAACATTGATATTGACCCTAAAAAGTAGAATTTTAGATCTGATGCCAAACACACAAAAAAAGCATAAATGCTATCAAAACTTGATGAATGGGGTGCTGATGCAATAATTATTCTTTTTTTATCTGGAAGATTTCCGATAATATCCCAGTTAATTATTTTCAAAAATATTCTTCCTAGAGGTCCTAATATATACCTTTTCTTTATGGGATGATTTTTAGTTATTTTAATGTCTTTCATAAATGTAAAGAACCCCCAATCATTAGGGATAATAGGCTAAATATCCATGTTTACAAAGATTTAATAAACAAAAAGTTTTTATAAAATTGAGTAAACGCTAATGTTTAGAACGATGAGTAAGAAAATATCAAAATTTTTAGAGTTTGAAGATAGAGTTTTTAGAGCTCCATACAACTATTTAAAAAAAATTGGACTCATTGACAAAGTTAAAGAGATAAAACAACGTTTTGTAGAAATCTATTCAAAAGACGAAGAAATTCCATACGGTGGAAACCAGATGTTTTTTGGTGACGATTAAAAAACTTAATATCTATCTTTACTATCGTTCTTTAATCTCTCTACTTCCTTTTCAACTGAAAAAAGACTATTGCTTGTAATACCTACAAAATGTGAAAGCAAACCAATACCCCAACCACCAACAACAAAATACCACCAATTTGCACCAGTAGAGTCAATAAATATATCGAATAAAGTCAGAGCTAAACAAACGATGAAGTAAATAACACTATGAATTCTAAAACCTATACGTGCTTTTGCTTTTCTAATTAGCTTTTCATCATTATCCATAATTAAAATAATAATATGACTCTCGCATTAATTACTGGTGGATCTGGACATGTTGGAGCAAATCTTTCACGGGAATTAATTAACCAAGGATACAAAGTGCGGTGCATTGATTATGACAACGATTATCGAGCCTTTGAAAATTTAGACATTGAATTAATCAAAGCTGATATTACAGATAAAGATTCTCTTAAGCCAGCTTTTAAAGATGTTGAGGTAGTTTTCCATACAGCTGCTTTTATAAGTCTTGATAGAAGATATGAAAATCTGATAAGAAAAATAAATGTCGAGGGAACAAAAAATGTATGTGAAGCATCTGTAGATGCAAATATAAAAAAATTAGTTCATTTTTCTTCTATTGATGCATTTCAAAGAGAACCGATGGATGAACCCTTACATGAATCTAGAAATCTTATATCTAATCCTAAGTCAATTCCATATGACCTTTCTAAGGCTGATGGTCAAAGAATTGTTTTAGATTTTACAAATAATTATCTAGATGCAAGCATTATTCATCCAACATCAATAATGGGTCCCAATGATTTTAAACCTGGACTAAATTGTCAATCAATGATCGATATTGCAAACCAAAAGAGACTTTTGAACATAAATTTTGGATATAACTACGTTGACGTGAGAGATTTATCAAAAACTGCAATTAATTGTTCAATAAAAGGTGTTAATGGTCAAAATTATCTCGTAGGTGGAGAATTTTTAATGTTTCCAGAAATTGCAAAAATGATAGGTGAATTATTAGATAGGAGAACTTTGATTGCTGCTTTGCCTATATCTTCAATGTATTTCAATGTTCCATATGAAATAGTAAAGTCAAAATTTACAAAGAAACCAAGACTCATGACGATTGACACTATTCATACAATAAAAACTGCACATAAACTGATACCTTGTACGCTAGCCAAAAATGAATTAGGTCACGCTAATAGACCTTTTATTGAAACAATCACTGATACAATTAATTTCTATATTGATAGAGGGCTAATAAAAAATTAAGAATCTTGTGCAAGAGTGTCTTCAAAAGACTGTCTTTTGACTAAGTCGAAAACCTCATTACTTGATATACCAATGACTTTAGCCTTTGGAACCCTATTGTAATTACTGGCCATAGCGAATGTGTAAGCTCCGGTAGATGTTGACATTAAAATATCGCCTGGATTTGTGTCAGTTGGAAGACTTGCTTCTTCGACTAAAAGATCTCCTGATTCGCAATGTCTTCCAGATACTGCAAAAACTTTTTCTTCCTCTTTTTTGTTTCCTGATATATTAAATAACTTGTGTTCACTACCATATAAAGCTGGTCTTGGATTATCTGACATTCCTCCATCAACCAAAATATATGGTTTATCTCCTCTGTCTTCTTTTATTGCTCCTGCGGTATAAAGAATTAGTCCAGCGTTATTAACAACAGCTCTCCCTGGTTCAATCATTATTTTATAGTCTGAACTCCAGTTTTCTTCAATACCAGACTTAATCGCCTCAGAGTAAGCTTCAAGGTCTTGACTATTCTCATCACCTTCATAGGGAGAAAAGAAACCACCACCAGCGTCAAAAACAATCTCTCTTTCAACACTAGCTTTGTTCTTTTCTAAAAATAAAGAGCACTCTTCCATTGCTTTTTTGAATCTTTCGGGATCTTTAATCTGGCTTCCTATGTGGACATGAATTCCTGAAAATAAAAGTGAGTCAGAATTATAAACTTCTTTTAGGGCTGTATCAGCAATATCGATTGAAAGTCCAAACTGCTGATCATAACCTGATGTCAAAACCATTGGGTGGGTTTCTGCGCCAAGATCTAAATTGATTCTTAGAATAACTGATTGTTTTCTTTTATTTTTTGAAGCAATTTGTTGAAGTAAAGAGATTTCATTCAAGTTATCAATTGATATATGTCCACCATTATTTGATATGAAAAAATCTACCTCTTCTTTAGTTTTATAAGTCCCATTAAATAGTGTGTTTTCGAGTGTATCTATTGAAGATAAAACCGTTGCCATTTCACCTCCCGAGACTACATCAACACCCCATTTATTTTTATCCAATAGTTCGACAAGCTTTTTGCAGATAAAGGCTTTTGCAGCATATCGATATAAAGTATCTTCACCGAAAGCATTTGTGAATTCAGATATATTGTTTTCGATATGATTCCAATCATATACATAAAGAGGTGTTCCATGTTCTGATGAGATATCAATGAGTGAAAAGCCGTTTATAAACGCGACTCCCTCCTCAAACGTTAGGTTTTTTGGTAAATAGTTCATTTATTTAAACGCCTCTTTATCCAAGCAATATCTTTTTTTTGTGCATCTGGTCCATTAGGTGTTTCCACAATAATATCTGTTTTTGCATTTTTGATTACATACTCTAATTCCTCTTTTGGAATTTTTCCTTTTCCTAAGTTTTCATGTCTATCTCTACTACTCTCAAAACCATCTTTAGAATCATTAAAGTGTATTAAATCTATTTTTTTGACTAATTTCTTGAATCCCTTAACTGCATCAATGGTAGGTATTCCTCCAGCCCAGGTATGGCAAGTATCTAAACATAGTCCTACGTTTAAATGACCGATTACCTCCCATAACCTCTCAATTGAGTCCATATATCTTGCGACTGAATTTTTGCCACCTGCAGTATTTTCAACCAACACTCTCATGCCTGTATCCTCCACATGCTCTAAAGCTTTTCTCCAGTTGTCGTAACCAACACTAATGTCTCCACCTTCACCAACAGATCCTCCATGAACAATTACTCCTTTGGCACCAAAACTTGCAGCAACTTTACACGTGTCTTTTAATAGTTTTCTGCTTGGATGGCGAACTTTATTATTTGGAGTAGCAACATTAATTAAATATGGTGCATGAACATAAATTGGGCCATCATACTCTTGTAAAACATCAACATCTTCACGGGGTTTTGGGCTTTTCCACATTTGGGGACTAGAAATAAATATTTGAAAAGTATCTCCCTTTCTTGATTTTATTTCCTCTATAGCGTTTTTTGAGGGTATATGTGCACCAATATTCATGGGTTAATTATAAATGAAAAAATGATTATTTAGTTTGATATATTCTATGGAAGAATTAATTGTGCTGTAAATAATTGATAATTAGGATTTTTCATTGGATCAGCCATTTCATTAGTTGCTCCACTCATAACCAGTAAATATGTCCCGTTGTCAAGTGGTACTCCTGTTGGATCTAAATAACTAAAATCTTTTTCAGTTATTCTCTCTTTACTAAATTCCCAATCTAAACCATCTCTTGATATTGCGTAAAATAAACTCTGGGGTATGTTGGGAAGGTAGTGCGGTGTGTATGACATTACAGCTCTCCAGTCTCCTTCTTCCGCTTTTAAAACTTCAAAGTCTACGTATCCATCATCAATTCTGTATCCTGGATCAAGTGTAAACTCAATCCCTTTTGTTGTTTTTGACGTTGCACTCACAATTTTCTCAGGTGAGAAATTATCCTCTGTATACACCCAATAAACTCTTATCAAACCATTTGGCATAACTACTGTGTCAGGAACACCCCAAGCAACTTCATCCTCTCTAGCTGTAATGCCTAGAGGTGTTTTCTCAGTATAGGTGAGCCCATCTTCAGAAAATTTTGCAGTATAAATCCCACTTTCCATTGTATTTGGATTCATTTCGACAAAATAACCTCTTCTTTCACCGTCAAGAGTTTCAATCAAAGTAAGGTCTGTAATAAATTGGATATTTCCCTGTTTTTCACAATCAAAATCATAACTACAAAGAAAAACCACAACACCACCAAAATCATTGTAAAAAAGTCTTAAAGTAGAGTCATCTACTATTTCCATATGTGAACTTGTACCGTAATGATCTATAGATTTTATATTTTCAATCGCTATGCCTTGACTGTCCTTACTTACTAAATCAGATTTATTATCCGTGTCAGTTTGGGCAGTTTCTTTATCTTCTTCTACAAGTTCATTTACTTCAATAGAGGAGTCACTGCCACACATACCAAAAACTAATATTAAAAAAAACAAAACAAACTTTTTTTCTCTCATGGCAGTACTAACTCAGCAGTAAACAATATATGCTCTCTATCTCCCAAAGTGTTAGGAGCAGCTGACCCTACGACTAAATAGTTTTTGTCATCAATTGGGATTGCTGTAGGGTCAAAGTAAGAATACCCTTTAGGAGTAATTCTTTCCTCGATTAAATCCCATTTTAATCCATCTTTAGATGTTGCATAAAATAAGCTCTGAGGTATTTCGGGCATATAATGAGGAGTATACGACATTAGAGCTTTCCAGTCTCCTTCAGCAGCTATTATTACTTCAAAATCTACATAGCCATTTTCTAACCTGTACCCAGGATCCATGATAAACTCAACACCCTTAGTGGTTTTAGATGTTGCACTTACAAGTTTTTCATCAGAGGTCTTGTCTTCTGTATACACCCAATAAACTCTTACTAAGCCATTTGGCATTAGTACAGCATCTGGCACTCCCCAGGCAATCTCATTCTGATCTACAGGAAACCCAAGCGGTGTTTCATTACTGTAACTCAATCCATCTTCTGAAAAAACAGCAGTAAAAATATCTTTCTGTTGAGTTTGAGGATTTAATGCAACATAGTAGCCTCTTCTTACCCCATCAAGTGTCTCGATTATTGTTAGGTCTGACATCCTCTCAAGAGCTCCTTGTAGTTCACACTTAAACTTATAATCACATAATGATACTGCTATCCCTTTTACCTCAATGCTGCTGTAAAATAATCTGAGAGTCTTTTCATCAACTTTTTCTAAATGAGGACTTACGCCATCTTCGTCCAAAGATCTAATGTTTTCAACGCTTGCAAATGAAGTGGCATAATAGGTCTCTTGGACAATTTCATTATCATTAGAAGAAGTTGCTTCTTTTATTCCTATTCCAGGTGGACCAGGAAGATTACATGATGTGAAATAATCCATATGCTCCTGAAGAATTGACCCTTCCTCCATTAAGCTTTTTTCCATGCTCTTAAGAGCTTCTGTTGTTGAAATTTGTGATATACATTGCTTTTCATTATCTCCTAAAAACGAAAGCGCTCCTTGCGGGAATTCTTTAAGGACTTCTTTAATATCAGCTATTTCAGTATTTGATTCCGGTTTTGATTGCTCTTCTTCTTGGACGTCGTTTTCGATAATTTCATTTTCAACTGAATTTTCTAATACTTGAGGTGGGTTTATAGGAGATTTAGTATTTTCTTCGCCAGAACATGCTTGAAGTAAAAAAAGTAGGATAATCCCTATATTTATTGACTTTTTCATGTTTTAATTATATGAATTTTTTCTAAATTTTAAAACAAAATCAAAAGATTATTAAACTTATATATAGGACTTCCTTTCGTGCTTTGAGCCACTGCTAAAAGTGTGATAAAACAAAAATAACAGCCACAAGGGAGTCTTTTTGCTTTTTTATATAAAAAATCGTCTATAAAGCAAAAATCCCGATTGATCTTGCGACCCTTCGGGATTTTCTATTCTATTAAAATTTCGGTCTTGCGACTTCTTTTTTAATAGTGTGTATTTAATTTACATACTTATCTATGTTTTGGCAAAAAATTTAAGATCTTTTTTTTCGCGAACTTTTTAAGATAAAACCCTATGAAACTTGAATTTTCACATCTTTTCTAGGGTTTGGTATTGGTGCAGGGTTGATTTTAAGTTCTTCATTTGTACTAATTACCTGAAAATTATCCACAAGTTTGTAGATAACGTTTTTAAATAAATAACTTGCAAAAAATTTTCCAAGACAAGTATGAGCTCCTCCAGCAAATGGAAAATATGCCTCATGTGTAATTGTTGGATCTTCAAATCTTTCTGGATTGAAAGCTAAAGGATCTTCCCAATATCTTTCATCGTTGTGTAAAACTAAAGGTCCAGCAGCAATATATGTATTCTTAGGTATTTCATAACCGTCCAATTCTGCATCTCGAACTACCCACCGAGGAGAAAAAGGGACAGGGGGATATTTTCTTATTGCTTCATTAAATAAAGCCTCACCTATGATTCCATTTTTGAGATCAGATATATCTGTTTTTGACAGTGTAGAAGATTCAGTTTTTACTTTGTTTTGATATTTTTCATCTCCAGCTAAAAAGTGAATAGATGAAGTCAGGGTGCTTGTTGTTGTGTCATGTGCAGCAAGTAGTAAAAAAATCATATGCTCAGCTATTTCGAAATTTGTTAACCCAGCTTCTTCATTATTTGTTTTTACTAAGTCTGCAAACAATGTTTCTTTTGAAAGATCAATCTTGTCAGATTTTTCTTGAAAATACTCTAATAACTCGACCCTAGCTTTTAATCCTTTTTTCATTCTTGTCATTGGATAAGGGCTACGTACAATTGTTGTTGCAGGTTTTATTGAATTTATAAAAAGTTGATTTAAGTGATTTAATTTTGTATCGTCAACTTCATCAAAAAATAATTCAACAGCAACGTTAAACATAAGTTGTTTTATTGACTTATATAAATAAAACTCTCTTTTTTGTTTTACTTCTTCAATCCATGAATCAATTCTTGGTTGAATGATGTGTATATATTTATCTAATGCATCTCTACGAAATGAATTCTGCAAAAGTGATCTATGATATTTATGATCATCAAAATCACGAAGCATTAGACCATTTTCAAATGTTGGTCCTATAGAGAATTCCCAACCATGTTTTGAAGAAAAATTATCATCAGGATCCAAAAAAATTTGTTTCGTAGCTGAGGGAGTTAAGAATAACAGTACGTCTTCATTTAAAATATTAAGCTGAAACACATCACCCTTTGATTCCTGAAGTCTTTGGATCAATGCAAGTGCATCATAATTAAATTGTATAGAGTGACCCACCACAGGAGGGCTTCCAACTACTGGTGCTTTCATACTTTAATTTTAGATAGATAAATCGATGGCATAAAGCAAAAATCCCGATTGATCTTGCGACCCTTCGGGATTTTCTATTCTATTTTCTTTTAAATCTTGCGATTTATTTTCCAATAGTTTCTATAAATATAGGTAAAAAACCATGTTTGCGCAAAATATTTTCTAATATATTTTTCGCGAACTTTACTCGGTAATCGCTGATTTTATTTCAGTCAAAATAAGCTCTAATTCACGACTGTCTATATGTTTAATCACTACTTCATATGATTTTTCTTGAAATGAAAAAATGATAGTATCTTCATCTTTTTCTTGAATATTAGTTATTTCATCTACGCCATTAATTATTGACAAAATTTTTTCTTTTGTCTTAAGAGCTATTTTTCCATTTTTGATTTCTATCACTGGTTGAAAAATTGCTTGAAGCGAAATGATTATTTGGAAAAGACCAAAGAATAAAATTAGGTAATAAAGACTTTCTTCTCTGTTGTTAGAACCAAATTCATCAAGATCGAAATAACGTTTTAAAAATTCTCTTAATGGACCCTCTAAGATGTTGTCAACGGAAACATATGAAAGAAAAATACCATTCAAAAGTTTTGAAAAGAATTTATTTTTTTTCCTAAAAAGTTTTTTTTCCATAAATTTGATTCTATTACCTACAGAATACTCAAGTATAGCTATTGTTTAAATATGGAAATTGTTCTAATTAGGCACGGTCAACCAAAGTGGGTTGATGGTGATCAATATGATCTTAATCCTGGCTTAACAGAATTAGGAAAAATACAAGCAGATAAATCTGCTTCAATGTTTTCTGAAAATAGCTTTGATCAACTTTGGGTATCACCATTGAGAAGAGCACAGGAAACAATGTTTCCTTTTAAAGAAAAAGGTGTAGCGCAAAGCCTTAAAACTTTTGACTGGCTTGAGGAGGCCCTTGATGATGAAGAAAAAGAGCTTTTTGGAAAGTCCGGTGGTGACATAGAAAAGTTTTTTGAACAGAGAAATGCTATGTCATTCGAGCAGTGGTACGAAAGTGTTCATGGTGAATATATGAAAGGATTTAGCTCAAATATATTTGATAATCTCGATAAAAATTTAAATTCGATTGGGATCACGAAAGTAAAAAATGACTTTGATTCATTGTTTAATCTAACTGAATCCAAAATTGAAAAACTATTAATCATTTCACATGCCGGAACAATGTCAGCCTTGCTCTCGTATTTCTTAGATTTAGATTTGTTTCCTTGGACTTGGCGAAAATATCTTCCGAGGCATGCTGGGCATACTACCTTAAAATCAAGTCAAATATCATCGGGACATTTTTTTCGATTAAAAGAATTCAATAATGTAACATTCTTAAATTCTGAAGAAGAAAAAACATATTAAAAATTAAAGTAATAAAATTCTTTATATGCCGTATACAAAGATACTTCCTGATGTAGATATTCCGACAAATACTCCAAGAAAGAAAAGATTTTTTCTTCAAAAATTAGCATATTTCTTATTACTTTTTGAAGATATAAAAGCTGTTGGGAGCTTCCTTGATAATAAAAGAGTTATAGTTGTTGCTGCACCGCATCAATCTTTTAAAGATGAATATCTTATGATTCTTATGATCTTAGCTTTAGATATTAAAGTTTCCTATCTATCAGCTAAGTGGACAATGCGTAAACTTCCAAACCCCTTTATAAATGCAAAAGACATTGATAATCAAGGAGTTAGTTGGCCACTAGGGTGGCTGCAGGAAAGATTATTTAAAAGATTTGGAGCAATTCCTGTTGATAGGAAAGAAGGCTCTGGTCAGTATGATCTTGTAATTAATGAACTAAAGAAAATTGATAATTTTTTACTAATTGTTACACCAGAAGGAAGGTTTGATGCAGAGAGATTTAGATCAAGCTTTGTGTATCTTGCAAAAGAACTTGAGGCTCAAGTAATGCCGGTACAAATTGACTATGAAAATAGGCAACTAAAATTTCTACCATCATTTGATATGTCTGGAACAAAAGATGAAATCATCAAAAGAATGCGATTAAAATTTGATGGTATAAAGGGTAAAAAGAAAATATTTAGAGCTTGATGGAAGAAAAAATCTACAGCCTTATTCGTGAAAGAGGGCCATGGTTCCTTAAAGAAAATATTTTTTCTAAAGTGATATTTAATTTTTTATCAAAGTATTTACGAATTGATGAATCTATCTATGTCGGTGACCATATACAAAATATGTCGGGATCTGAAGCTTTTGAATGGCTTGGAGATACATATACAAAAAATTGTGAAGTAAGTGGATTAAATAATATTCCTGAAGACGGAAAATGTTTAGTTGTTGCAAATCATCCAATGGGTCCTGCTGATGCCGTGGCAATGTATCATAATGTCTACAAAAAAAGAAAAGATGCATTCTTTTTTGCAAATGAATTATTTGTATATTTACTAGGTGCTTTTGATGACATGATGGCTCCAGTTGTTTGGGATAAAGAAAAACAAATACATACAGCAACAAAAAAAACCATTGAAAGAATGAGAACATTTTTTTCTCAAGAAAGAATTGGAATATTGTTTCCATCTGGAAGATTATCAAAATTTACTATCTTTGGCTTGGAGGAAAGGCCTTGGCAAAAAACTCCTTTAAACATTGCTGAGAGAAATAATTGCTTATTAATCCCTGCATATATACAAGGGCGAAATTCCTGGTTTTTTTATTTTGCTTCAATAATAAATACGCAGTTAAGAGATATATCCCAATTAAATGAACTTCTAAACAAGAAAAATAAAAAAATAAGAATAATTATTGGGGAACCAGTTTCTAGAAATCAATTACCTGAGGATGACATGGATGCAATCAAAGAATTAAAAAAATTATCTGATTCACTAAAATAATTACTTTTTAGGAAACAGTCTCTCCGGTAGAAGGACTAACGCCAAGATTTCCAACCATATAACCAAACAGCAACGGTGTTGTTACTAACCCTCCAAGTCCATAAAATCTCCATGAAAGCTCATAACCACCTGTTATTTCAATTAATAATATGTATAACACAACAGTTAAGCCATAAAGTGAACCTACTAGAGCTGTAGATATTTGAATTTTTCTATCATGATTAGTTTTGTAATACCAAGTAGCTATTTGATTAACGAAGAAAGCTATAAAGACACCTGCTATAAAAGTTCCAATTAATAATTGGAAGTCTCCTAGTAAAAAAATTAAAGCTTGATACATGAATGAAATTAAGAATATTAATGCCATATTCTTTGGAGAAACATTAAATCTAATTGCATAGACAAAAACAACCGAACCAAGCATGGCTTGAAAAAATACTGACGCTGCAGAAAATGCTTGATAGATAAATTCATTATTTTGAAAAAAGATATATGGCTCAAAAAATGGGTTAACAAATTGAGTAATATAAACCACTAATGCATAGCTTGAAGCTAGAGCAAATATGGAAGCTGTATCTAAATGTTCTCTATTTGGTCTAGATGCAAAAACATGATCTAACATTAAAAATGCTCCTAAAAATAACATGAGGTGAGAAGGTGTAATTAATGGTTCGATGCCAACTTCAATGCCAAGTAGGGTATGCCATATAGCATCCGAACCTCCACCAATTGCAAATATAGAAGCTCCTAATATTCCCACGTCGAATTTATAATCCTTCATTTTATTTTTAACGTACACAGCAGACAAAACAACAACACCAAAACCTGAATATAAAATACCGTGCCATGGAGTAAAAAAAGATTCAAGCTCGTCTATTACATACCTATGTGCACTGGCATCGACCCATGCTCCAATAAACATCCAAAGCATGGCAAAGATCATTAAATTTCTGTATTTTGGCTCTGTAATTGGGGCTGGGGATAGTTTATTGAACATAGAAATATTTTATCACGAAACATTATTCATATTTGTTTGAATCTTCTTTACGAAATAAAATTACTAGATGGACAAATTTCAGAGGACTTTAACACTAAATAAATCAATCTTATTGGGTCTTAGTTCCATGATTGGTGCTGGTTTGTTTTTTAACATTTCACCTACTTCAAAAATTGCATCTTACTCTTCAATATTGGGGTTGTTGCTCGCAGGAACTGTTGCGTTTGCAAATGCAAGTTCATCTGCCCAACTTGCAAGGCTTTTCCCTGAAACAGGAGGGACTTACCTTTATGCGAAAAATGTTCTAGGGAAGTATCCATCTTCAATTGCAGGATATTCATTTGCTATTGGTAAGTTAATTAGTTGTACTGCGGTAGCTTTAACACTTGGAAATTATCTTTATCCAGAAAATCCAAAAGTTGTATCAATAATATTTATTATTTTTGTCACACTAATAAATTATTTTGGAATCTCAAAGACTGTAAATATTGCCAGATGGTTTGTATACACAATAGTTCTGATACTCATTTTTTATATTATATCTGTTATAAGCTCCAGTAATTTTTCATTTGACATACCTATTGGAAAAGGTTTTTCATTTAAAAATCTTATTCTGAGTGCAAGTATCTGGTTCTTTGCATTTACAGGGTATTCAAGACTTGCAACATTCGGTGAAGAGGTTGATAGCCCAGAAAAAATTATACCTAAGGCAATACTTGTTGGTTTAGGAATTACATTATTTTTATATATCTCAACGTCATTTGTTACACTTGGAATTGTAAATCCAGGTATCATTGAAAATTCCTTAACTCCATTAAAAGTCGCATTTGACTTGAGTCGTTTTTCTGAGTTTTCATATCTAATTATTATTGCATCAACTGTTGCTACAGGATCTGTGTTACTCGCTCTTTTGCCAGGGATAAGTAGGGTGTTAGTGGCAATGGCAAGAGATAAAAAAATTCCAAGCTTATTTATGACCATCCACCCAAAGCAAAACTCAGCCTATGTAGCAGATATATTTGTTGGTTTCATTGTGGTGGTTGGTGTTTTAAATTTTGATGTATTGTCAGCTGTAAAATTAAGCGCAATATTTATTTTGATTTACTACTCAATTACAAATCTTTGTGTCATTAGACTTAAAAAATCAAATAGAATATTTCCTGTCTATATATCTTTATATGGATTACTTCTTTGTGTTATTCTTGGAATCTCTCTTGTAGTTTATTTTTAAATCTCATCAGAGTTAATCTTAAAATATGGATGTAAAAAAAATTGTTGCTCTTGCTTTTATTCTTCTTATCCCTATGTTTGTAGGGTTTCTATATCTAATGCTTTAATTTCACAAAAAGTACATATTTGTGAATATTTTTGCACAATCTTGCGTGTTTGTGATTAGATATCTATAATTGTATTATAGGTCAACTGCTTGTATGCGTTATTGAGTCACTCAAACACTCTTCCAAACGTAGTTGACCTATGCCCTAAAATAGTATTATGAACAACATTCTATCTATTAAGAGGATTAAGAAGCTTGATTTTTCTAAAGATGAAGTTTGGAATGTAATAACAACGCCAAATTATTTAAATGAGACTCATCCATTTTGTAAAAACAATACTGTTGTCACTTGGCCAGGTGTCGGATCGAAAGATATTTTAGAGTATCTAAGTGGACTTACTTTTGAAAGAGAGTTTACTCAATGGGATGAAAATGGTTATGACTTAATAATTGGAACCAAAAATGGAAAAAAATCAAAAGTTAAATGGAAGCTAACAGGTGACGAGAGCTCGTCTGAATTATCAATTCAAGTTAATACGTATCCTCTTAAAAAATTTCCTGGCCCCCTTTATATTATTCCCTATGTTTTTCAAATTAATCCTATGTTGAGCAATTATCTAGATTCAGTTTTAGGAGGTATTGAATATTTTTTAAAATATAGAGAACCGGTTCCAAGAAATCATTTTGGAACTCATAAATGGTTTTCTTAAGTTAGTTTTCGTCTTCGCATCCACACTCTGGACAGAACATATTTACTCCTTTTCTTGAATTTTAATAATTGCACGATTTTCGTTAGAACCTCTAATAAACATTTTAGACATTGATCCATATTTTTTAATTATTTTATCTAAAGCCTCTTGTTTATTTTTCTCATCATCAATGATTGATGCTTTTACATCAAGTGGATCTGAAAGAGCACTGCTGCCAATTTGATCTGTAACATAAATTGTTGCTCTACCATTATTATTTATTCTTTTAACTTTCCCTGCTGATTTGCTTGAGGTAATAACTAAATACTCCTTATATTTTGCAACCCATACTGGGGTCTTTACTGGGCTGTCATCTCTTCTATATGTGATTAAATTGATATATTCATGGTCTGCAAAATCTAAGAGATTCATATTCAAAAATAGTTTAATAAAAGTGATGGTAATTGCACTAATCTTCGTGCCATATAGGAATCAGAAAGTATTAAAAAAAGTACAAAAAATAAAACCAAAATACATCTAACAATTATTTTTCGATTCATTTTTATTTTTTATTTGGTAACCCAAAAATTGGTCTTAAAATTTTAATACTTTTTACACCATGATAAATTGTGAGACTCAGAAAACAGATTAAAAATAAAACTAGTGGAAACTTTATCAAAAAAGGTAAATTTATATATGAAAAAATGTACATCACTCCCATTTGTACAGGCATGTGAACAATATAAACTGGAAATAAGGCTTGTTTGTAGTATTGAAGTTGTGATGAATCCTTATTAAGATATTTTGCTCCAATTCCAAGAATTAAGAAAATAAAGTTAAAAGATTCGAAAGCAATTAGCTTATTTACAACTTCAAATTCGTTTACAAATCTATTTACTAAAAGTGGAATACCTATGATTGTATGAGTGCCTATATTTTTTAAATTATATTCCCAGAATTTATCACCCTGAGAAGTTAAAACTATGCCAATTAAAAACCATAAAAAACCCAAAAGTAGACCATGATTTGTACCGTAATATTCGGCGTAACCATTTCCATAACCTATTTCTTGATTAAAAGCTGTTAAGTCTAGAAGATGCCCCTCAAGTACTATTGGTATTGAGAAAATTAAAACACCTCCTCTTAATTTAAGAATTGAATCTAAAAACTTAAAACCCTCTTTTTTGTTTGATAAGAATCCAATAATTGGGATAAGTAATAAACAATAAATTAATATATTTATTAAAAACCATAAGTGTCCTCCTGTGAAAAAAGAGGTAATTACAATCCCAATGCTATCTTCCGTGTTTATATCTCCATAAATAAATCGAGCAGAAATTATCAAATATAATGGAACAAAAGTTACAGAACCAACAAGATAAGGAATTCCCAGTCTTCTTAATCTCTCTTTCAAAAGTTCTCCAATGCCTCTATTTTGAAATGAAAACCTTAATGCAATCCCAGCAATTATAAAAAGCAGTGGGATTCGCCATATATTAAATATATTGAGTAATCCCCATAAATTGTCAACCGGCTTGTTGTTTGGAACAAAAAGAATCCATTTAGCTACTGAAGTAAAAGAAACAGCTAAATGATAAATGATTAAGAGAAAAAGAGCTATAGACCTCAATGCATCAATGTCATATCTTCTTTCGTCCAGCATATATTAAATTTTAAAGGACTCTTTAATTTATTGATTCACCAGCTTTAAAGTCAACAAACTGTCTGATGGCATATGGTTCACCATAATAATCAGTAAATCCATCCATCAATGGCATAAACTTTTCGTAAACGTTTTCATCTGCATTAAGTTTCTCATCAAAACTATGCTTCGCATCATGGGAGGTCCAAAATTCAAATAAAACAAGGGAATTTTCATCAATTTTAATTGATCCATAAGAAATAATTCCTTCATCATCTTCAAGTTTTGGTAAATAAATTTCTTTTTGAAGATTCATATATTCATCAGCATTTTTTACATCTAATTTTGCAAATGCCAAAAACATAGAATCTTTTGGATCATCAACTAAAGAGTCCTTTAATGTCTTACCAGTTAATAATTCGCCTTCGTATACTCTTGGAAAACTAGAAAGTAAATCTTGGATTTGCATTAAGTTTTCGTTTCTAATTTCTGCAAATTTATCTGCAGTCTCTTTGTCCTTCATAAATGCAATACCAAGGTTTACATTATCTTTTGGGTTAAAAAAGGCGATCGAATACATGTCGCCTTTTAGTACCTCTAAAGCAGGAAAACCAGTATTTTCAAAAAAGTCTTTAAGTTCGACGAGCTTTCCCTCTTTAAATAATATTGTTACCGCAACAGCGTACATTTTTAATTAAAGATTTGAAATTTGAATATCCATACCTGGTAATTCAAGATTCATTTCTCGATTTTCATTAGCCTCATCAATGGTCATACCGGTTTTTTCTTCAAACAATTTAGTTAGCTCTACTAAAAATTTTTCTGGACCTCCACTTTCAACAAAAGCTGCTCTAGTTTCTTTTGAAGGCCAAATGTTTATTCCAATGTAGTAAACTTCTCCATCATTAATTTGATAAGACCAAATATATTTCATATCTGATGCTGCATGTTCAGAACCTTCTAACTCTTGCCAGCAGGATTTCCATGCTTCATAAATTTCTTCATTATGTTCTGGAAATTTATTTATAGTTACACTAATTTGTTCCATTTTTTTCACTTACTCCATTCTGATAATTTACCAGCTGGAAAGCTGGACATATTTCTCCAAATGTTACATTCCCCAGTAACTATTGTTGGAGGGCTTTTAATATAGTTTTGTGCATCAGCCATAATTTTTTGAAAAGATTCTGCAGATGCATCTAAGGCTTCTTGGCTATCCCAGTTACTTAAAGTAACAAATTTGCCACCAACATCTACTGCAAATGCTCCGAGTAGTCCTTCCGTTCCTTCATACCCTGCATAAACTGTATTTTGCAACCAATCCATTCCCTCATCGTATTTTTCTTCAATATATTCTGCACCATAACCAATTCGAACAACAAAAGATTGTCCTTCTCTGTCACCTTTCATGATGTTTACATATTGTTGACCTGCAGTCATTTTTCCAAAAGAAATTTCTGGTGGTCCTGCGGCAAGATCTTTTAAGCCTCCTAAAGCCTCAGACAATCGCTCACTTGATGAGTTCATTGCCTCTTCAGTTAGCCAAGTTGACCAGGACATAAGCTGACCATCACTATTTTCACATAACGCAACTTGTAATAATCCAGGTACCTCCATAAATTCATCCACTTTTTCTTCTGCATAGGATATTGCATCTCCCATTTTGCCCTCTTGTATTGGGACAAGTGTCAATCTAAAAAACAACACATTAACTCCTTTCTGTTTTTTATAATTTTCCTACAGGAAAGTCAACATAGTTCTTCCATACGTTACATTCTCCAGTTAATTCTTTAGGCGCTTCTTTAATTAGACTCGTAACTGCATCTTTTACAACACCACCTATTACATCGGATGCTGCATGTGCAGCATCATGATTTGTCCAAAAGTTGAAACTAAAACCTGTATCATCATCTACTTTGCAAGCAGCAGAAGCATAGATTCCTTCAACATTTTCATAAGCTGGATAAACGGTACTTTTCATAAAACTTGCAGCATCATCGTATGTTTTACCATCTTGCATGCCACCTCCCATGACAAATCGAGCAAAGAAAGATTCACCCCCTTCTTTTGGAACCATAATATATTGTTGAGCAGCAACCATTGGTCCTTCAAGGATTGTTGGTGGTTCTGTTATAAAATCTGCTAGACCAGATAGGTTCTCTTGAAATTCAGCCATGGCTCCTTCTTTAGCCTCATTATTAGACCACATAGTCCACGCCATGAGTTGACCTTCATTGTTTATGCAAGCTGCAGCAGAAAGTAGTCCACTTACTTGATCATAAACTGGAATTGCAACATCTCTAAAATAGTTCAGGGCATCTTGTGTCATGCCTTCTTTAGGGTTTGCTAACCCAAGTCTTACATACATTGTTCTCCTAACGTAACTTTTTGCGTTAGTTAAGTATGTCTACAAAGCCCTATTTTTTATTCCAAGCTAAAAGTGGTCCTACACCAAATCCAAGAATAAATGTTACAAATCCACCAAGGAATAATGGTGCAAGTGAATCTGGTAATTCATAGTTGAAAAACATATCTGCTCCTGTAAAAAATAGTCCAAATAGTCCAGCAACTAACAACATGTATCGCCATACTTGACCTACTACTCCTTCTGACACGGCAAAAAACCCAACCATAGTGAATGCCCAGAAAAAGTTGAATGGAGATGTGTTGAATTCTGGATTCATCACTCCTGCTAAATTTCCAATTGTAATTATGGAAGCAACTGCAGGTGTTCCGTATTTCCAGTTTTCTGGTACTTCATCACCCATTAAAGGTGTAAAGCTCATAATCACACCGAATGCACCAAAGGCAAACATAAGATCCATAAAGACTGAAAATCCTCCTAGATCTATTTCAAGGAATCCACTGATAAATGCAAATAAACTACCAACAATCACTAAATAAGCAGACTGTTGTCCATTTTCTTTATCTGTTGATGTAAAAAATGTTTTCATAATTTTTTTCCTTTTTTCTACTCTGTGCCCGATGACATTTTGTCACCCCAAGCAACATAGCTTCCATAACCTAATCCTATTACCATTGCTATCCATCCAATTCCAAAAATTGGTTGTATAGATTCTGGTATTGCATAGTCAAAAAATACGTCTGCACCAGACCAAATAATGATTGAAATATAACCAAAGATACTTAAATATTCATAAACTGGTCTAAATATTCCAGTACCTCTCATGGTAAAAACGTAAATCAATGAGTTAAATGCCCATAAGAAGTACATTGGAGCAAAACCACCATTATCCGTGTTATATTCTGGCGAAGATATTTCAAGAAGTGTTCCAACAATGATTACTCCACCTAATATTGCTGATGCCTCTCTCCAATAATCTGGTACCTGATCTTTAACTAGATAATATCCAGCAAGGATTATTGAAAAAAGCGAAAATCCCCATAAAAAATTTATAAAATTTTCTAAACCGATTGGTACATCAATTTCTCCAAAACCTACAACTAGCAAAACAACATTTATTCCAACAAATCCTAATGAGTTTTGTCTTCCTAGTTGCCCTATTGGCTGCGTAAAAAATGTTTTCATAAAACTTCCTTCCTTAAGTTCCCTCTAAATTGTTAATAAATATGAGCTTCTCCCATACTCAAGCTGATTATATAAAGATATTTGTGAGCTTGTAGTTAAATTTGAAGAATTTACCTCAAATTAACATTCTGTTAATAATTTGAAAGTGCGTCTGCAAGACTATCAATAAGTCTCTGGATATCCTCAATGTTTACACTTTCATTTGGTGCGTGAGCATTACCTTCTTCATCTCCTGCTCCAACTAAAACAATCTCAGCATTTGGAAACTGTTCTGTAAATATATTTGCGAAAGGTATAGAACCGCCTACACCCATAAATGCAACTTCATTATCCCAAAATTTATCGAAAGATTTAATTAATTGTGTTGAGAACTCTTTTTGAGGATCTACAAGTACACCTTTTCCTTTTGCTTCAGGGATAAATTCAACATTTGCATTCCAAGGTGTGTTCTCTTTTATATGTTTGTGGAGCATCTCCATTGCATGATCTGGATCTTCTGTTGGAGGTAATCTCAAGCTTACTTTTGCTCTAGCTTTTGGAATAAGTAGGTTAACTGATTCTTCTACGGGTGGGGCATCGATAGCTAAAATACTCAATGCTGGTTCCAGCCATAGTCGTTTTGAATAGCTATCCATTTCAAATAAATTTACACCGTTGGAAGAAAGGGAGTTTTGAACAAACTCTTCAGATAATTCATACACGTCTTGGTCAGTTGGAGTTAATCCATCAATTAATAATTCTCCTTTTTCATTATGAAATGATGAAATAATTTTACTTAATACCATAAATGCGTCAGGTACAACACCACCTCCAAGACCTGAGTGAACAGGATTCATCTTCTGATCAACAACAATAATTCCATCAACCAAACCTCTTAAGGACGTAGTAATAGTTGGAACACCCGATTTAATGTTTCCAGAATCTGCAATGACAATTACATCTGCTTCTAAGTCTTTTTTATTTTCTTCTATAAACTCTGCCATAAAAGGAGAGCCAATTTCTTCTTCACCTTCGATAAAGATTTTTATATTTATGGGTAGATCATCTATCAATTTTTTAACAACTTCATAATGAGTTACAACTCCTGCTTTATTATCTCCAGATCCTCTTGCAAAAAGTCTTCCATCAATAATCTCCGGTTTAAAGGGATCTGTATCCCATTTATTTATATCCCCAACTGGTTGGACATCATGATGTGCATAAAGAAGAACAGTTTTTTTAGATGGGTCTATCTCGGTCTGGGCAAGTACAGCTGGTTTACTATTTTCACTTGAAGTAACCTTCGAATTTAAACCAATTTCACTAAATAAATCAGCAATATAATTTGCCGAATCTAATACATCTTTTTGGTTTTCATCAAGAGAGCTTATAGATGGAATTTCCACTAATTTCGACAATAACTCAGTAATAATCGGGTTTTTCATATGTAATTATTGTAAAAGACATCTATTTTTTTACTAAAAAGAGTGGTAAATATTAAATTCATCAATATAGAACGTGAGAGAAATTTTGTCTAGGATTAAGAACATAGACATGAAACATAAAAAAAGTTTTGTTATTTTAACTATTCTTTTTCTAATTCTTTCTGCCTGTGGTGGTTCAGATGACACATCAAGTGAAAATACAGATACCACTGAAGAGACTACAACAACCACAACTGCGGATGAAGAAATATTCTCTGGAGAAGTCTATAACGAAGCAGATTTAGTTGTTCCTCCAATTCTCTTAAAACCTCTTATTGGAGCAACAGGTATTCTCACTGATGCCTCTAGTGACTGGGAAGTGATTAGTGAGATTGTCCCGCTAGATATGGGTGTAAAGATTAGAACAGCTGACAATGGTACTGCTCAGATGACATTTGAAGATGGTTCATCACTATTAATGGGTGGCAACTCCGTTATTAACATAAGAAGTTTTGATTATGATGAGGAAGAAAATGCAAGAGTTTTAACAGTAGATGTAATCTCTGGAAGTATTGCGTATGACATCAAGAGTGAAGGGCTATCAGCATCTCTTGCAAAAATTGTTACCCCAACTGCAGAACTCTCTGTTCATGGAACTGAGGGTGTGTTTGAATATGACGTAACTACTCTTTCTGCAAAAAGTACAGTTTTAGAAGGTGGGGAAGAAGCAGACGATGCAGTATTTAGTGAATTATTGCCTAACGAAAAAGGTGATCCAGTTTTAGTAGCTGTCTCTCAAACTGCAGGAACAGAACTTGGAAGTGGAACAACAGGAGGTTCAGGTTGGGTTGATGAGGAGTCATCAACTGTTGCCCTGATTGTCGATGAATTTGTTTCAAATATGGAAGGTGCATGTAGTTACACATGTAAAGCTACAACTCAGGAAGGTCTTGCTGTGGGAAGTGAACAATTAACAGCAGATGTTGCTGTAAATGCAGTTTTTACTGAAAGCGATGCTGAGAGATTGGATTTAACTCAAACCCTTCTAGTAGCAGCAGGAGCACCAGAAGAAATAACAAATTCTGTTGAAGTCCTTTCTGAAGTAGTACAAGAAGTAGCAGTACCAGATGAGGTTGTTGAGGAGTTCATAACTGCAAACTGGCAAGAACCACCTGAAAATGGTCCAGCTCAAGAACTTCCACCGGTTTCTGAATTTTTTGGAATATTTGAAGATGCTGTAACTGTTCACGAAAATGAAAAATTTCAAGATCTTGGTTTTGACCATAATGAAAACGGTAACTTTCGTGCACAACATGGAATGATGCAATTTATTTCAGCAGATACAAATGCCGTTAATGAATTAGCAAATACAGGTAATGTTGCTAACGCTATGGCACTGGCGGCTGCAAATATGTTTGTGAACGCAGGTCAAGATAATTTTGTTGAAGGTACCTATTGTGCGAATAATCCTACTGATCCTGAATGTGCAGCTGGAGCTCCACCTCCAGAGTTTCTAGCTCAAGCATTTGCAGGTAATCATTTTGTTGAGGATATGGTCCAGGGAATGGGATTTGAATATAGTTTTACAGCAAATGACATTAAACCAGGTTATTGCGATGAACAGTCTTGGTTACCCGAGTGTTCGAATGGTCCACAATTTGTAGGAGATGCTTTTGAAGAAGGAGGTGCGTATTGTGACTCTAATCCTGAGGGATGTGCAGAAGGTAGCACCGATGCTGGAAAAATGTTCTTTGGGGGAGGTCCTAAAGAAGATTCTTTCTGCGCAGATAGTCCTGATTCTCCGGAGTGTATGGGTGGAAATGCTCAAGCTGTTTATAAGTTTTTTCATGTTTATGATGAAGAAGTTTTAGGTGATGATTGGGAACCTGTAGATTGTAGTCAATACCCAGATGATTCAATGTGTAGTGGTGAAGGAGACTTTTTCCATCAACATGTCGGAGATGCAACAGGTCTTGCATTGGATAGAAATGATATGTTTGATATTTATGGAGGACCTCAACAATTAACTGGTCCACCACCAGAATTCTGTCAAGAAAATCCTGAAGCTACTGAATGTGGAGATAATTACAGACCAGCTGATGTTTTCTCCGGAGGGGAATATATAGCTCCTGGATATTGTGATCAAACTCCTGATGCACCTGAGTGTGATTCAAATTTTGGACAAGAAGGAGGGTTGAAAGGTCCTTTGACTGGCGGGTTGTTAGCTCAATACGCGGCTCCAAATCCAAATGCTAGAGCAGGTGAAAAACCTAATTTTTGTACAGAAGATCCTAACCATCCAGAATGTTTTAGAGATTATTACGGAGAAAGTAATTTTGATAAAGGTGAGTTCTTAGAAAATATGTTTAGTGATGATTCATATGTTGATTTAGCTCAGCAAGGAGTTTTTTATAATTCAATTGATGGAGCAAATGATTTAGGATCTAAGCGATATGGTAATCATGATGATTATTTTGTTCTTGATTGCTCTGCTCCTGGAAATCAAAATGAACCAGGATGTCAAGTAGGTTTTGATCCAGCAGAATCGGGATTATTGACCGGTGGAGAAGGTGGTGTACAAGAATTTGAAGCATTCAATCCTGAAGATCTAGGTTCACTTTGTCAGGACAATCCTCAAGATCCTCTCTGTTATGCTCAACCAACAGAGGGGGGAGGGCCTGGTCAAGGTGATGCTTTTGGTCCACCTCCTGAAGGAGGTTTTGCCCCTGGGACACAACCTGCACCAGGTGGTTTTTGGGGAGATGCTGAGAAAGCAGATGAATTTAAAAATCAATCAGATAATTTTACTGAATTTGCAGGAAACTATTGCGATGAAAATCAAGATGATCCTTCATGTTCACAAGTTGCTCCTCCGCCTCCTCAAGATGGAATAATACAAGACCAAGATTGTGATGACAACCCTTATGCACCTGGTTGTCCTCAAAGTGGTGGACAAGAAGGTCAAGGACCACCTCCTGAAGGAGAGGGTTATAATCCACCTCCTGGCGGTGAAGATAATCCTCCTGGTGGAGAAGTACCACCTCCTGGTGGACAACAAAATGAAGAAGATTGTGCAAATAATCCAGCTGCACCAGGATGTCAACCTGAACAAGAGGGTCAAGGACCACCTCCTGAAGGAGAGGGTTATAATCCACCTCCTGGTGGTGAAGATAATCCTCCTGGTGGAGAAGCACCGCCTCCTGGTGGTGAAGATAATCCTCCTGGTGGAAATGAGTCACCTCCTCCTGGTGGAAATGAGTCACCTCCTCCTGGTGGAGAAGCACCGCCTCCTGGAAATCCTTAAATTTTACTCATAAGAAATAGCTTCCAAAATATTCTGTCTTGATGCTCGGATTGCAGGAATTATTGCAGCAATTATCCCAGCAAATATTGCTATACCAATCCATATAATCGTTTGTTGCGTAGAAACAACAAATTCTGTAAATCCTTGATCTTCCAGTGCTTGAATTAAACTCCATGCAAAAAAGATTCCTAATCCGGTTCCAAGTATTGCACCAAAAATTGAAATAATTGAAGACTCAATGAAAACCATGTTTCTTATTTGTTTTCTTAAAGTTCCGATTGCTCTCATCAATCCTATTTCTCTTGTTCTCTCATAAACAGATAAAGATAAAGTATTTGTAATTCCAAAAAGAGCGACAAAAATAGATATAGATAAAAATCCATAAATTACGTTTAACAATAATTGAATTTGACTATTAGCTTCATCAATTAAAGCATCTTGATCACGAAGGGTAACACCTGGGTAATGATCTATAATGTCATCTAGCTTATTTTTAGTTGCTTCATCTTTGGTCACAACATTAAAATAAAGTTCGGTATCTAAAGACTCATTTGAAAAAAATTCATGATTATCTAAAAGGAGGAAAAACTCTGCAGGTGGTTGAGTTGTCCAATCAAAAATATATCTAACAACAAATTCTTTTTTTCCTACCTCGGGGATTGTTAAAGTTACTTTATCATTAAGTGCAATATCATCACTCTCTGCTTTGAATTTAAGAACACCTATTGCATCTTTACTGTAAAAATCTTCTCGTGAGCCAGCAATATCATCTGTTTTTATTAAATCAAAAACTGCCTTATCAACAGCTCCCAATATCAATGGTCTATTATTGTAACCAACGACTGTTGCTCTTGTTCTTGAAAGATCTGTAACTTCATCAAGCTCAATTAATTCTTGTGATAGTCCAGTTGGTATCCCAGGTGAAGCAAAAATTTGAGCAGCACTAACCTGATAATCAGCTAGTACTACCTCTTTTACAACTTTCTCAGCTTGTGCTTTAAAAGAGGTAGTTAAAACATTTGCAAGTGAAATTAGTGTTAACCCTATCATTAGCGCTGATGCTGTTGAAGCGGTTCTACGTGGTGTTCTTTTTGAATTTTCAGTCGCAAGTTTTCCTAAAATTCCAAAAAATGATTTATAAAGTTTATCGAAAATAGTAACAAATGGTTTTGTTATAGATGGTGTTATTACAGATATGCCAATGAAAATAATACTTGCACCTAAACCAACTTGTTGTAATACAGTTAGAGATGGTGTTCTAAAGAATGAGTAAAGTACTCCAAAAAGAATTGTCAAGCCTATTAATGAGACAAGAGATCCAATAAGTAGTCTTATAAAAAGTGATCTTCTTTTTGGTGTTGATTGGCTATCTCTTATCGCTTCTAATGGACTAACTTGCGAAGCTTTTCTTGCAGGCAATAATGAAGAAAGTATCGTTACCACAACACCAATAATTATTCCAGTAATGGCAGCATTTGGAGTAAGAACTAACGGTCCTTCTGGTAGTCCAAAATCAAAGTATTTTAAACCTTCTTTAACAACAATTGATAGCCCAATACCTAATGCAACTCCTAAACCAGACCCAATTATGGCCATGTATAACGATTCTGATACAACTAGTCTATAAACTTGTCTTTTTGATGTACCTAAAGCTCTTAATAATGAAAGTTCTTTTGTTCTTTGAAGTAAAAGGATTCTGAATGTATTTTGAATAATAAATGCTCCAACAAAAATAGCAATACCTGCAAAAACATTGAGTATTGTATTAAAAAAATCAAGACCTTGCTTAATAGAATCTGCTTGCTCTGCAGCAGCTTCTTGAGCGTTTATTACTTCTAAACCCTGATTGTCAATATTAGATATTGCATTACGAACTATATTTATATCAGCATTTTCATCAACTACAACATTGATGAAATCTACTTCTCCAACTGAGTCCAAAAGAATCTGTGCAGTATTGAAATCAAAAAGTGCAAAAGAGGCTCCTCCAGGAGAACCCGTATTCGCAAATTCTGCTATTCCTACAATTGTAAAGGAAGCTGGTATTGCTCCAGCAAGTACTGTAACTCTGTCTCCAACTAAAAAGCCATTTCCTTCTGCTGTTGTTGAATCCATTACAACTTCTTGTTTATTTGTAGGTGGATTACCATCAATAAGTTCCCACTGTGTAGCGTATGGAGACGTATCCCACGCAGCACCAAAAGTAGGAGCAAAACCGTTTTGTATAAGTATTGTTTCCCTATTACATTCAGGATTAAAAGAGTGACAATCTTTTCTTGGTCCAAATTTTATAAATTGAGCAAACCCTATGACATCTCCCCATGCGTCTTTTACTCCATCTATGCTTTTTATTTCATTTATTTTTTTGTCTGAAATCTTCTTGAGCTCAAACGATATTGGACCTTGCCCTCCGTCATCACCAAATCCTTGAGCAAAATCTTCTTGAACAGGCTGGACAACTAAATCAATTCCTTCAAATACCCCAGAGAATAAATTGTCAAAGGCATTTTTATTGCTTTCAGAAAAAATATTCGCAGCAATAATTACTGAGACGCCAAGAATAATTGATGATGTAGTTAAAAATATCCTTACTGGATAGGTTTTTAAATTCTTCCAAGCAATTAATAAAAGTGGTCGTTTAGTATATCCAAACATTAGATATCGCTTAAAGATGTGACCTTTGAAATAATCTCTTCTTGTGTAGGTTCTTCCATATCATTTGCTACTTCTCCATCTTTAAGCATTATTACTCTTTCAGCAAAAGAAGCTGCATAGGGATCATGCGTAACCATTACAATTGTTTGATTTAATTCAGTTACTACTGATTTCATAAAAGTTAGAAGTTCTTTGCTTGATTTTGAATCTAAATTTCCTGATGGTTCGTCAGCAAATATTACTTCAGGTTTTGTAGCCATTGCCCGAGCAGCCGCAACTCTTTGTTGTTGCCCCCCAGAAAGTTCATTTGGTCGATGATTTAACCTATCTCCAATATCTACAGCATTAACTATTTGATTGATCCATTCCTCATCTGGCTTTCTTCCAGCGATTGATGAAGGTAAAGTTATGTTCTCTTCGGCAGTTAAAGTTGGTATAAGGTTAAAAGCTTGGAATACAAAACCAAAAGAATCTCGTCTAATTTTTGTTAATTCTTTATCGTTAAGCTTTCCCAAATCTAAGCCTTTAACAATTATTGAACCAGATGTAACTTTGTCTAATCCAGCAAGACAATGTAATAATGTGGATTTCCCTGATCCAGATTGACCCATTATTGCAGTAAATTTATTTTCATAGAAATCAAGATTTACCTGGTTTAATGCTGTGACAGATGTTCCGTCTTCTCCATAAATTTTTGTTAAATTTTTTGCTTCTATTATTTTTTCCACGTTAACAAGAATAGGAGAAATAAAATTTTTACTTAAATGAATTTTGTTACTAAAAAGTTTTTTGGTATGTTTATTGTTATGAAAAATATAACTAACTTAAATTGGTGGACATCTACATAGGTAGGTGCCCTAATAGTTAGTTTTTAAACCGGGCACAGCCCGGTTTTTTTATTACTGTCACTGAAATTAAAACTCCGGGCTCAACCCAAGAAAAGGAGTAAAAATGAAAGAACAGTATAAATATCTACTTAATGAGAAAGATATTCCAAAACAGTGGTACAACATTGTACCGGAGTTACCAAATCCGTTACCTCCACAACTAAATCCAAAGACTATGGAGCCTATTGGTCCAGAAGATTTATTGCCACTTTTTCCCATGGGACTCATTTTGCAAGAAGTCTCAGAAGAAAGTTATATAGATATACCTGAACCAGTTTTGGAACTTTATAAGCTTTACAGACCTTCGCCAATGTATAGAGCATTGAGGTTAGAAAAAGCTTTAGGAACAAAATCAAGAATTTATTACAAGTACGAAGGAGGTTCACCTTCTGGTTCTCATAAGCCAAATACAGCAATTCCACAAGCATTTTATAACGCTGAAGAAGGAATAAAAAAAATGGTAACAGAAACAGGAGCAGGACAATGGGGATCTGCCCTTTCTTTCGCATGTCAAGCATTTGAGATAGAACTTGAAGTTTTTCAAGTATCTGCTTCTTTTGAGTCAAAACCTTACAGAAAAACAATGATGGAAATATATGGTGCAACTGTCCATTCAAGTCCATCAGAGAGAACAGATATTGGAAAACAATTTTTGAAAGAAGACCCTGAGACTCCAGGAAGTTTAGGCATAGCAATTTCAGAAGCAATCGAAGTCGCTCGAAAGGAAGATGAGACAAGATATGCATTAGGTAGTGTTTTAAATCATGTATTAATGCACCAATCAATTATTGGACTTGAAGCAATAAAACAAATGGAGCTTGCTGAGGATTATCCAGACGTAATTGTTGGTTGTACAGGTGGAGGGTCAAACTTTACTGGTTTATTTTCACCATTTGCACGAAATAATATGAAAAATAATAATAAGACAATCATTAGGGCGGTTGAACCTGAAGCATGTCCTTCTCTTACAAAAGGTACATATACTTATGACTTTGGAGACTCAGTTGGTATGGCTCCTGTAGTAAAAATGCATACTCTTGGTTCTAGTTTTATTCCAGATCCTATTCATGCAGGAGGTCTACGATATCACGGCATGGCTCCTTTGGTAAGTGCTATGTACGAAGAAAATCTTATTGAGGCTGAAGCAATTGGTCAGAAAGAATGTTTTGAGGCTGGGCAACTTTTTGCAAAAACAGAAGGAATAGTTCCTGCTCCAGAAGCAACTCATGCAATTGCTTCAGCTATCAGAGCCGTGAAGAATGCAGATCAAAGTTCGGAACAAATTGCAGTTTTGACAGCAATGTGTGGTCATGGACACTTTGATATGAAAGCTTACGAAACCTTTTTGAGTGGAGAATTGATTGATTATGATTTTCCATCTGAAAAAGTAAGCATTGCGTTGGAATCAGTCCAAAAATAGAGTGGTTATCTCCTTCCACTCCGATACAATTGGACCTGTTTTATACAAACCAAGAGTATCAAACGTAACAGTTATGGGGATGATGTTATCGAAACTTTTCGACGGAAAAGAATTTGGTAACTCATTCCCATAATAAAGTGAAAGATGGGGAGTCCACAAACTAGGCCACCCTTCTATTTCTATCACAGAATTAAAAAAATCAGTATTATCATCCGCTGTTAAATAAAGTCTCTGGAAAAATGTTGTTCCCTCTTGAATTTTATTGAATATAATATCAAATTTATTCTTAACAATTTTATCTAAATAGTTTTTTCCAGATTCTTCTGTTTGTAAATTTGTTACAAGTGTTACATGAGGGTCAATGTAATCAGTTTTTTCTTGTTCAGAAATAGTGTGTATTAAGTTTTTAATTTCATCCAGTTGATTACTTGAAGACTTTAGCCATACAGAAAACATAAATTAAAACAATATTAACTTTTAATTATTAAAAAATGCCACATTCTTTTTTATTTTGTTGATGAAAAAACAAATAATGAATATTAGTGATGCCATTAAAGACATCGAAGGACCAGAAGGCAAATTTAGAAAATATGAACAATAAAGTCCACTCACTGAAGAAATTAAACCAAATAAAATACTAACAAAAATTGAAGAATGAAATGTATTGGTAACTAACTTTGCAGAGGCTGCAGGAATCAATAACAAACTTAGTACCAATATAATCCCAACTGATTGCAATGAAGCAACAATTGAAACAGATAGTAAGACTAAAAATAGATAATTTAAAAAGTTTGTATTCAACCCCTTGACTTCAGCACCAACTGGATCAAAAGAATAAAAAACTAATTGTTTAAAGAAGATTGTAATAAGGCTCACTACTGATATACACATCCCTAGAATAATAAAAACATCAAACCTGCTTACAGCTAAGATTTGACCAAAAAGTAAATCTTCTAAATTTACAGTCACTTCTAACACCGAAATTAAAACAAATCCTAAAGCAAAAAAGGATGAGAAAATAATCCCTATTGCGGTATCTTCACCAATATTAGAATTTTTAATTATGTACCCAAGAAAGATTGCGATCAATATAGAGGCTGGAACGCCTAGTTCAGAAATACTAAATCCTAAAAATACTCCTACTGCAATAATTGGTAAGGTTGCATGAGCTATTGCATCTGCCATAAAACCCATATTTCTATTGATTGTAAATGGTCCAAGTAGTGAAAGTGTAATTCCAGAAGTTACAGCAGCAATTAATGATCTCACCATAAAGTTATAACTAAAAGGCTCTGTTAGTATTTCAATCATTATTGTTAGTATGTTTCTCAATATTATGATTCCTAAACATTTCATTGTGAGACCCATACATTTCATTAATAACTTCTTGAGTAAGAACCTCTTTTGGGTCTCCATATGCACAACAATGTCTATTTAGACAAAGAACTTCATCAAATTTATTTTCAAGGTTATTTATATCATGGGTTGCTATGAGAACAGTCTTGCCTTCTAAATTAATATCATTTAATAGTTTCATAATATCTTCTTGAGCACCAACATCTACGGCACTGAAAGCCTCGTCCAAAATTAAAATATCTGCATTTTGCGCCAACCCTCTTGCAATAAGTACTCTCTGAAACTGGCCCCCTGATAAATTATTTATATTTTCATCAATTTTTTCAAGAAGCCCAACGCTTTCTAAAGATTTTTGAATTTTTAAATTTGTTTTTCTTTGTGAAAATATACTTAAAGTTTTCTTTCCTATTAATCCCATCTCAACAACTTGTTTAACTGTTAATTCAAAATTCTTGTTTAAAAGATCCTTTTGAGGTACGTAACTTATCGATCCTCTTACCTCTTCTGGTTTTTTTCCATAAATTGTCAAAGAGCCATTGTCTATTGGTAGTAAACCCGTTATAGCGTTAAATAATGTAGATTTTCCGCCACCATTTGGACCAACGACTGCTACTTTCTTTCCTTTTTCAATTGAGAAAGTAACATCATCGAGTACGGAAGAATCTCCAAGCCGTACGCAGCATCCATCAGATACAATAATAGCTTTTTCTACTGTTTGATTGGACTCAGAAACATTCATATTTTATTCTTTTGAAGATTTAGCTAACTTATGTCTAGCCTAGTCAAGTTCTTGAGTGTTCTCAGCAATTAATGTAACAGCTTCTATTAAAAAGTCAGCATATGTTTGATCCTGTTTAAGTGTCTCAACCCACAACCCTTTTACTGCCTTTATTCCAGTTTCTGATACGATAGTTTCTGCATAAACTGAAGGGGCCTCTGACTCAATAAAGATGACCTTAACTTTGTTATCTTCAATAACCTCAATGACTTCACCTAAGTCTTGTGGTGATATCTCATTTGCAGAATTTAAACTTGGTATGATTGTTGAGATTACTTCTAATCCAAATTTTGCTTCTAGATAACCCAAGGATTCATGTGTAGTAATAATTTTTCTATTTTGAGATGGTATTGTCCCAATTATTTCAATAACCTGATTAACAAGTCCCTTCAATTCGCTTGCAAACTCATTATATGATGCCTCATAACTCTCTTTATTTTCCGGGTCAAAACTAACTAATTTACCTTCAATGAATGATGCAGCGTAGGACACTCTGTTGGGGTCAAACCAAAAATGTGGATCATATTCACCATGGTCGTGTCCTGCATGAGCATCTTCTTCTTCATCGTCATGACCATCATCTCCATGTTCATCGTGACCACTCTCTTTGAATTCAATTGGGTATACAGCGTCACCAACTTCAGCTAACGCTTCTACTCCACAAGAAGAGTTTTCTAATAATTTAATTAATGGAGCAGGCTCATATTTAAGTCCTGTGTAAAAAATAAGGTCTGCATTTGCTATTGTTTCTGCATCTTGAGGAGCAGGGTCATAAGTATGTGGATCAGCTTCTGGAGGCATCAAAACAGTTAGATTTATGTTGTTACCACCCACTTGATTAACGAATTCACCAATCATTGGAGTAGTTGCAACAACATTTAATACATCTACTTCTTCCAAATCTCTGCACTCAGCTTGCACACCCGTACTACTACATGCAACCAATACAATAGATAAAACAATTACAAAAACTTTTGATCTTTTGTTTTTAATCATTAATTCCCCTTAAAAATAAATTACAATAAATGAGAATAAGTCTCATTAATTTATTTGTCAAGAATAAATGAGAATAATTCTCATTTTTTAATTTTTTACGATTATAATTTAATTTGTGAAAGACTCTAAAAAAATTTTGTCAGAAAACAAAGTTTCAATAACAAATCCAAGAATTATAGTTCTTGAATCATTGCTTGAAAATAGGAATCCTATCACTGTAGATGAACTGCAATCAAAATTAAAAAACAAGGTAGCAAAATCAACACTCTACAGAGTATTAAATGATCTTAAAAATATTAAAGTGCTCAATGAATTTACAACCCCTGAAAATGCAACGGTTGTGGAGTTAATATTTGAGGATGAAACTCACCATCATCACTTATTTTGTAGTGACTGTGGGGAGATAATCGATATTCAAATGGCTGCAAATTTTGAAAAAACTTTATCAAAAGAAATAAAAAGGATAGAAAAAAAGTTTAATTTTACAATAGAAGATCATAGACTTGAATTATTTGGAACTTGTACAGACCTTTGTAAAAATTGTAATTAAATCTAGAGTATGATCCCTATTAAAGATGCTTGGATGAGCATAGATTCAATTACATTAAAATTGTGAAGTTCTAGCATTCTGTTTACGACCGGGACGAGCATTGTTTCAGTTGTTTCATTTTGAACAGCAAGATAAGCTGTTTCATATCCTTGGTCAGTTAAGCTGCAAATTACACACATAATATATTCCCTGTTGTCTATTATTTTATAAAATTAAATGTTTAATGTAAACAGTAGATGGAAAATATATATCCAAAGTCACTAAACCATGGTGTAGTAAATGTTGGAGATCTGCCTTTACCTTTTGATTTAGTTCTTAATGCATCTGCTCTGGTCGTTCTTATAACTTTTGTATATTTAAAGATTTCGTGGAAAGAATCAATTATTTCATCTTACGAGGAAACGTTTAATGATAAACAAAATTTTATCGGAAAGTTATTTGGAATTATTACTCTGTTCTTACTTATTGCACCTGGAATAATTGGGAATGAATCAGCAAAAACATCTATAGCTCCTCTTATGTTGTGGGTGTTTTTGTGGATTGGGGTACCTGTTTTAGGATTGTTTTTTGGAGATGTTTATGCAAAATTTAATCCCTTAAATTTATTTTCCATTACTTCAAATAAACCCAAATCAGTTTATTCTGCATGTATATTGTTCATAGGACTTACTTGGTTTGAGCTAGTCTGGAAAAAACCTGGGGATCCCTTCAATATTGGTATTGTGATCATATCGTTATTTTTCATTGTGAATTTACTGAGGTACTTTTTTAAAAAATCTTTAATAGAGGTGGATCCCTTACTTTTGCTTCATTACTTATATAGCAAACTTAAGCTGTTTAATTCAAAACCTTACTTCCGATCTCTTCTGAATAATATTGGAAATCTGGCAAAACTTAAGGGTATTGAATATTTTGTTCTTTTAATGATTGGAACAGTAACTTACGATGGTTTAAGAGAAACCACTTTCTGGTATAACCAGTTTGGATCAAGAATCAATGACACAATATTTTCAACCTTCATGTTTTTTTTAATGAACATAGGAACAATACTTTTTTACCGTTTTGCTTGCTTTTTTGCAATTAAAGTAGGTGGGTCAAACTTAGAACTCAATAAAGTTTCAAACTTATTTGGACATACAATGTTACCAATTGCTTTTGCATATCATGTAACTCACTACTTAACACTTTTACTTTTTGAATCTCAGTCTTTTCTTTACAGATTAAATGACCCAATAGGAACTGGGGTAAATCTATTTAATGCACAGGAACCAACAATTAATTATTTTATAGAACCTTTGTTTATTTGGGGCATACAAGTAATAGTTACACTGCTAGGTCACATGCTAAGTGTTATATTAGCTCATGACCTAGCAGTGAAGCTTTTTGGCCACCAGCAAAGTGATAAAACCCAATACGTATTTCTATTCATAACAGTTGCTTTGACGCTTCAAGCACTATTTGTCTTGAGTGTGGGCTAGCTTTCTTTCTATACTTGCAACACGCTCAGCAATTGGTGGATGCGAATAATAATAAGAACTATACAGAGGATCAGGTGTAAGATTGCTTGCGTTGTCCTTGGTTAGTTTTAACAGACCAGAAATCATATACTTACCATCAGTAAATTTAAAAGAAAAGTCATCTGCTGCAAATTCTCTTTGTCTTGATAGGTAAGAGGTAATTGGTCGGGTAAAAAAAGTATATGTTCCAGCTACAAGATAAAAAAGAATAAATTTGGAATATAAAGTAATGTCATTTAACCCATGAGATATAAAAAAGTTTTCTGACTTAAAAACCTCGCTTAAAATATAAAAACCAATAAAGCCAAAAACTAATGAACTGATAAGTGACTTTTTGATATGTCCAAGTTTATAGTGACCTAACTCATGACCTAAAATTGCTTCCATTTCATCAGGTGTGATTGTTTCTAGTAATGTGTCATAAAAAACTATTCTCTTATTGTTGCCAAAGCCAGTAAAAAAAGCATTGCCGTGTGAGCTTCTTAGGCTAGCGTTCATAACAAAAAGACCTTTTGCTTTAAATTTCACTTTCTCTAATAGCTTTTCTATAGGTTTTTTAAATTGCTCATCATTAAGAGGTTCAAATTTATTGAATAAAGGCATTATAAGTACTGGGTAAAGAAAGAAAATAATCAACTGTATTGAAAATACTGCACCAAAAGCAAATATCCACCAATTGCTTCCTAAGTTTTCAATTATTCCAATGACGACAGCATAAATTGAACAAGAGATTATAGATGAGATAATCAGATTTTTAAAAATATCTGTCACAAACGTTTTTTTGGATGTCTTATTAAAACCATATTTTTCCTCAATGACAAATGTTGAATATATAGCTAATGGGATTTCGAGTATTTCTGAAATAATAATAATAAAAAAACCGAGAAGAATAGCACCTAGTATGTTTGATGAAGTTATTCCAAGAACAATTTGAGTTAACCAACTAAGCAATCCCCCAAGAGTTAGAAGTAAGAGGATGAATATACTTACAAAAGAAACAAGGATCTGAAACTTTAACCTGTCAAGGTTGTAGTCTGTAGATTTTTTATATTCCTCACTGTTAACAATATTTTCAAATCTTTTTGGAACTCTTCCTTCGTTTTGTTTTATAGAGTTTATGTTTCGATATTTTAAATATGTCTCAATAGTAAATTTCAATCCTATAAACAAAATAAATAGCGTTGTGAAATTAATTGATTCTATAGTGTTGAGAATTTCCATATCAAACAATATTAACTGTTTTGACGGTTTCTAAATAATTTTTTGATAGTAAAAATAAAAAAACTAAGACTTGATAAGAGTAAAGAGATCATTGATAGTGGTAGCCCTAAATTATCCTGTACAACGCAACCGTTGATTCCCTCTTGTTCTATGCATTCACCTCCACCAAGTCCTTGATAAATAATCCCGAAAACAAAAAATAAAATCAAAAAAAATAAACCAGTTTTGAGAAGATTATCTAAGTTTCTTATCTTCATTTACCAAATCTTCTATCCCGCTGAACATATTCTCTAAGACACCTTAGGAAATCAATCTTCCTGAATTCAGGCCAATAAACATCTTGGAATACAACTTCAGAATAAGCACTTTGCCATAGTAAAAATCCAGACAGTCTTGATTCACCGCTAGTTCTAATTATCAAATCAATATCTGGTGAGTCAGGAGAATACAAATGGTCTCTTATTTGTTCATCATTAATGCTCTTTATTAAATCATCTATTTCTAATTCTTTATTTTCTTTAAGCAAGCTTTTTATGGCATCAACTATCTCCTGCCTGCCACCATAACCCAGAGCAATTGTAAGGATTTTCTCACCACCACCTCTGATTTCTTGTAATTGTCTAATTGAGTTTTGAAGATATTCTGGAAGTAAATCAATGCTTCCAACAAAGTTTATCTTAAAATTGTCAACTAAGTCATCTATAAGTAATTCTTGAAATAGTTCATTTAAAACAAGATAGTAAGAATTTAATTCCTCCTCAGGTCTTGATAAGTTCTCTTTAGATAGCAACCAACTTGTAACATAATTAATTCCAAGCTCATCACACCAGGCTAAACACTCTTTAAATCTGACCATTCCAATCCTGTAAGAAATTTCATAAGTAAGAAGGTTTTCCCTTCTTGCGTAACGTCTATGTCCGTCATGAATTAAGCCGATGTGTTGTGGAAGTTTTTCGTTTTTTATTTTGTTTTGAAGTCTATTTTCATATACAGAGTAGACAAATCTAGGAGTGACCATAATTAACTACAAATTGCTTCAACGTCTTCTATAGATTTTGGTGCTTTCTCAGTCAAATTAATTGGTTCATCATCAGTACAAACAATATCGTCTTCAATACGGATCCCGATTCCAAGAAGATCTTTTGGGATTTTGTGCTTTATAGATTTGGCATCTTTAATTTCTTCATTTTCTAATTTTGTCGCTTTTTCCATACCAAGCAGCTTTCTTCTTTCTCTTATTTCTTTCGGGTCTCTTTCAAGTAATTTAAAGTCGATTTCGGGTTTGTTTGGTCTTATATAGATACCCGGCTCAACTGTTGTAACCATACCTGGCATTAATTTTCTTGGCTTATTATTTTCTTCTAAACTTCCTGCGTCGTGAACGTCTAAACCTAACCAGTGACCTGTTCCATGCATAAAAAATTCAAAATAATGCATCATAGAAATTGTTTCGTCAACCCCCATTGGGACCAGTCCTAAATCAACCAATGATTGAGAAATTGATGACACTGTTAATTTATGTATATCAGACATGGTATTTTTGGTGTTGACACTATTGATACCAAGGGTTTGAGCTTTTAGTACCTCTTGATAAACATCTTTTTGTGGAGCTGAAAATTTCCCATTTATTGGAAATGTTCTAGTTACATCCGAAGAATACATGTTATATTCTGCTCCAGCATCAATTAAAACTAAACCGCTATTGTCTACTTTTTCCCTGTTTGTTGAGTAATGAAGAATGCAAGCGTTATCTCCAGATGCAACAATTGACGGATAGCCAAGTCTTTCAGCACCTAGATCATAAAATGTTTTTTCCATTTCTGCTTCAATTTGGTACTCAAACATATTTTTTTGAGCGTACTGCATTGCCACTTTGTGTCCTTCAACTGTAATTTCACAAGCTTTTTTCAAATAATTAATTTCATCTTCATTTTTTATAAGTCGAAGCTCAGAAAGTATTGGAGAAAGCGGTCTTATTGATGCATCACTGAAACTAGCTCCTCTTTGGTCGTATGGTGTTGCCTGATTTATTATTTTTTTATCATATTTTTCAAAAATCTCATTTGAATAGTCGCAATAAATATCTTGTATTCCTGATAGTAATTTAGGGGCTATTTTTTCATAATCATCATAAGTAAATGCTTCTGTTGCACCAAAATATTTTTTTGCACCCTCTGGTCCTAATCTCTTTCCATCCCAGGTTTCCATTTCAACATTTCTATCCTGAACAAACAAATAAAGATCAGGTTGTTTTTCTTTAATGGTGATTATTGCGTGTGCAAATGGCTCAGGCCAAGCTGTTAGGTAATGAAAGTTTGAATCTTGCCTGAAATCGAAAGCAACATCATTGTTTCTATAAACAGTATTATTTCCATGTAAGAGAACAGCGCCTTCAGTTATTTTATTTGAAAGGTTTTCTCTATTAAATTTAGATAATTCCATCATTCAAATAAGGATAATGGAGATGGGTAGAAAATTGCTAGTAGATTTTTATATCAAGTAAGAATCGAGTAATTTTGAAATTAAAATTGCCTCTTTTTTTCCATAAGAAATGATTAACACAACATTATCACCTGCAATAGAAGCAGCTATACCATCAACATATAGATTATCTATAGCTTCGGCAACGACTTGAGCAGCAGCAGTTGTTGTTTTTACAATTACCTGGTTAGAAACTGGTTCGACACTTAAAACAAAATCTCTTAAAGCTTTTTTTGCAATTGATTTTTGAGCATTATTTACATCGTCTTTTGGAAGAATATATTTCAAATTATTATTTGAATCTCTTTTTTTACTTGCTCCAATTTCTGTTAGATCTCTAGAGAGGGTAGCTTGAGTAATTGAGATACCTTCTTTTTTCAACATTCCTTTTAGTTGATTCTGAGAAGTAATTTTTCCTTCTTCAATTAAATCAGCAATTAATTTTTGTCTTTGTAAAGTTGATTTTGACATTTGTATAAATATACATTATTTAGAATATTTATACAATTAAAGTTTTTTATAAACTTCTTTGGCTAATTTGATTGCTTCCTCTTTTGATACTTCACCTTCATTAATTCTTTGTTCATACAACGATTCCATAATTTTTCCTAAAGATGGTCCTGGTTCAATATTTAAAATTTTCATAATTTCATTTCCATCCACTGGAGGTCTCAACTTCTTAAGTTCTTCTTTTTCTTTAACTTCTTTTATTCTTTTTTCTAAATCATCAAGAAATTTATATATTGTTTCGGCTTTTTCATTGTTTTTAGTTGTGACATCGCATCTTACCAATTCATTAAGTTCATCAAGAACTTCTCCTGCATCAATAATATATCTTCTTACTGCTGAGTCAGTCCAACCCATTTTGTAAGTATGAGGTCTTAAATGATTTTCTACCAATAAAGCAACTGACGAAATCAATTTTTTTGGATATTTTAGTTTTGATAGTATTTCTTTTGTCATTCTTGCACCCACAACCTCATGATGCCTAAAGTGAACCTTTCCGTTATCAATACCTTTTGTTGCTGGTTTTCCAATATCATGCAATAACGCACCCAATCTTAAGATTAGATCAGATGATACTTTGCTTGTTACTTGTAAAGTATGTTCATAGACGTCTTTATGATGGTGGTTTGGATCAATTTCAATTTTTAAATCTTTAATTTCAGGAATAATATAGTCAATCAAATTGGTCTCAACTAGTGCCTGAATTCCCATTGCTACATTATCTCCAGTTACTAATTTTGAAAACTCATCTCTTATTCTCTCTTTACTTACAATCTCTACCCTTTCAATGTTTTGTTGTATTGATTTAAATGTTTCATTATCAGGAGCAAAACCATGAGTACTTATAAATCGACATAGTCTAATCATTCTTAGTGGATCATCTGAAAACGACTGATTTGGATTGTCAGGTGTTTTTAGTTTTCCTTCTGAAAGATCTTTAAGTCCGCTGTACGGATCAATTAATTCATTTTGCTCAATATCAAATGCAATTGCATTAACTGTAAAGTCTCTTCGTATTAAATCTTCATTAATATCTTTGGAGTCTGTTATTTCTGGTTTTCTAGAGTTTTCGTTGTATATGTCGCTCCTGAATTGGGTAATATGTACAGTTAAATCCTCTAGGGCGGTTTCAATTGTTCCATATTTTATACCAATACTTGTGGTCTTATAATTATTATCCTCAAGTAATTTTTTTGACTCTTCAGGTGTTGCGTTTGTTGTAAAATCAAAATCTTTTGTATCGACATCTAAAATAAAATCCCTGACAGCACCGCCAACTAAGTAGAAACTAAATTGATTGTCATTAAATAATGAGGACAGCTCCATTAAAAATGGGTTCTCTTCAATTCGGTTTATTAGAGTTGTTGGTACCATATTGATAGCTTAGAAGATGTATAGAAACAATAAAGTATGAATTCAGAAGTTGATTTTGCAGCTGGTGGCATCGTTTTAATTGACGACAAGATACTGCTGGTAAAAAATAGATTAAGTGAAGAATATGCAGGTGATTATGATTCTGGATTTTGGGGTTATCCAAAAGGTCATCTTGACGATGAAGAAACACCAATAAAAGCTGCGGAAAGAGAAGTTTACGAAGAAACTGGTTTTAAAGTTTCTGCAGTTGGAAAAAAACCTATTGCAGAGTCCCGTTATGAGATAAAAAAAGATGGTAAACCAGTTAAAAAAACTGTTTGGTTTTATGAAATGAATGTCGTTGAAAGTTTCTCAAAAGAACCTGATGATGAAATAGAGGAAATTGCCATTGTTCCCTTTGAAGAGGCCTATAAATTACTAGCCTATGAAGAAGATAAAAAAATTTTAAAATATGTATTCAACAGAAAATAAAAAGATTCATTACTTTTACAACGGAATATTTTATACAAGGAGTATTAATGAATTTGTTAATGATATATTGTTCCAAAAAATTTATGGAGGAGAGGGTCTTTTAAAAAAAATATTAAAAATATCAAAAAATTCAAACATGAGTTTTAGTTCGTCAATGATAAATGAAAATTCGATCAAACCCTGGATTAAATCAGGATGGACCATCAATCATAAATTAAATGTTTGTGTATTAAATCTAAAAAATTCAAACCATAGATATCTGAGTGAAAATAAACAAATAGAAATTAAAAAACTTGAACATAAAGATATAGAATATTTGCTTGAATTAGATCACAAAATATTTGAGGATTATTGGAAAAATTCAAGATCAAGTCTTGAAGAAACTATGAAGAGCTGTAACAACAATTATTTGTTCAAAAGTGGAGGCGAAAATTATCTTGATGGTTATGCAATTTTAGGAGAGACTAGAAAGTTTACTTATCTTCAACGAATAGGAATAGTAAAGAACTATCAAGGATCAGGTCTTGGGAATAATTTACTTAATTGTGTGATCAATTTTGCTATTGAAAAAAAATTCATAAATATGAAACTTAATACCCAAAGCGACAATATTGCGGCTCTAAATCTATATAAAAAAAATAAATTTGAGATTTCACCGAGGAAGCTTGTAATTATGAAAACTTCATGAATAGTTTTACATAGCTTATGATTAACTTATGGAGGAAGATAGCTTTATTGAATCGGTTGAGAGCTTAATAAAAAGTGTAAAAGACCTTATCGTTCAGCCCGTAAAAAGACTTACTGGTTTTGCATCTTTAGGTTTATTACTTGTTGTATTATTAATCACTGCAGTAATATTTTTGTTCTCAGGAATATTAAAGATTATGCAAGGACTTGGTCTTTTACTAGGCGTTAACCCTACTGGATTTGCAATGGGTGCACTCGGCTTAGTATTTATGATTTTGTCATTAAATAGTTACAGAAAGAAAAAAAATGGATGATTTAGCAATAATTGGTTCTGGACCTGCTGGATACACAGCAGGAATTTATGCTGCAAGGGCCAACCTTGAACCAGTTTTATTTGAAGGGTTAGAGTCTGGTGGACAGTTAATGCTCACTACAGATGTTGAAAATTATCCAGGCTTTGATCAAGGAATTATGGGTCCTGAAATGATGCAGGTATTTAAAAATCAAGCTGAAAGGTTTGGAACAAAAATTTTAACTGAGACTGTAGATTCAATAGAAAAAATTGAAAATGGATTTAAGCTAACAACTTCGAAAAATACTTACGAGTTCAAAACTGTAATTATTTCATCTGGAGCATCTGCGAACTGGCTTGATGTAAAGGGAGAAAAAGAGCTACAAGGACATGGTGTTTCGGCTTGTGCAACTTGTGATGGTTTCTTTTTTAAAGATAAAAATGTAATAGTTGTTGGTGGAGGAGATTCAGCTATGGAAGAAGCTTTATTTCTAACCAAATTCGCAAAAAATGTAACTGTTGTCCACAGAAGAGATTCATTTAGAGCAAGTAAAATAATGCAAGACAGGGTACTTAGTCACGACCAAATTGATGTCTCGTGGAACAAAGAAGTTGTGGAAATTAAAGGTGAGGGTCAAGTTTCATCTGTTCTTCTCAAAGATAGTCAAACAAACGAGGTAGAAGAAAAAGAAATTGATGGAGTTTTCATAGCTATAGGACATACACCAAATGTAAGTTTTTTAAATGGATTTTTAGAGCTTGATGAAAAAGGATATATAAAGACTGGATCTACTACTGCTACCAGTACTAGCGTCCCTGGTGTCTTTGCAGCAGGAGATGTTGCTGACTCAATTTATAGACAAGCCGTAACTGCAGCCGGTACCGGATGCCAAGCAGCAATTGATGCTGAAAGGTGGCTTGAAAATTAAGTTTGATTTATCTTCTATTGTTGATAACTTATCGAATGACGAAGTTGAAGATTTAAAAAATAAATTAAATTATGTTGGCTACTCAATCAATAAAGACATTAACGAGTTAAAAACAGTTATTGAAATATTTGTTGATGACAATAATTTAGAAAACATAAACAATAAAGAAGATCTTTGGAGAGAGCTCATTAATTTTGGATACAAACTTGGAGACAGAATATTAAGTTTTAATACCAAGGAACTTTATGGTTCAGATGTTGAAGAACTCCAAGAACTTTTATCAAGAATGGGTTTTTATTCCGAACCTATCAACGGAATATACTCAAATTCTGTTGTTGAAGCTGTAACAAGATTTCAAGAAAACAGAGGCTTAACTATTGATGGAGTGGTTGGACTTAATACTGTTTATGAAATTAGAAATTTGGTAAGGCCTGGTCAAGAGATCTCATTAAACGAAGCAATAAAGTCAATTTCACCAAACCTTACTACTGGAACAATAGGTTTTAATGTTTGTTTTGATGTTCCAAATTTAGGAAGTTATAAAGAACAAATTAAATTTTATGATCAGATAAAAAAGAGTTGCATAAATCATGGAATTATTTCAATATTTGCATCAGAAATTAATGAAGAGCTAAACCTAAAAAATAAAATTCAATATATTAACAATCTTCAACCAACTTTGTTTGTTTCATTTAATAACTCAGAAGAGGAATCAGTTAATTTCTTTAAAGGAAGGTTTTCTGAGAGTGTTGTTGGAAAAAAAGTTGCAGAACATTTATCTGAAACTTTGAAAATTGAATCAATAGGTAAGTCATCAAACATTCTTAAAGAAACAAAATCAGTTGGAATTGTCATAAATGGTAAATTTTACCAAAAATTAAAAATTGATGATTTAATACAATCATTGGTTGATTCTTTAAAGAATCAATTTGAAAACTAATTTATTTTATTAACAAACTTATCAAGCTTATCTTTTGAATCAAAGGTAAAAGATAACTTATACTTTTCTTTGCTTTTATTTATTTTTACTTTTGATCCTGTTTTGTCCTCAAAAAAGTTTTTATAGTAAGTGACTTCTTGATCAGAAATTTTCTCACTACTAAGATCTCTTACTTTATCTTCTACCGCCCTACTTGAAAGCTTCAGGGAAATAATTTCATTTAGAATAGAGTTTTGTAAATTAAATTCTAAATTTATGAGTGGCCGTACTTGCCCCATTGAGACTTTTTCTTCTTTTAGGGCTTGATAAACTGTGTCGCTTAGATTTGTTAAACGTAGAATATTAGAAACGTGTGCTCTACTTTTACCGACCAGAAGCCCTATTTCTTCAGGACTTAGATTGAATTTTTCTGATATTTCTTTATAACCCATTGCCTCGTCAATATGGTTTAATCTTTCTCTTTGAATGTTCTCAACCAGGCCGACGATTGCTGCGTCTCTCTCACTTATGTCTTTTATGAGACAGGGTACTTTTTCTAGGCCGACCATTTTTGATGCTCTTAATCTTCTCTCACCAGCAATTAACTTATATTTATTTGGCTCTACTTCTTGAACAATTAGTGGTTGAAGCAAGCCATTTTTTTGGATTGAATTTCTTAACTCAATTAATTTATTGTCGTCAAATGTTGTTCTTGCTTGAGAATTGCTTTCACTAATATTTTGGACATTTATTTCTCTTACGTTATATTCTCTTACGTTTGTATCAGTTATAAGACTGCTCAATGATCTTTTCATTAATATTCATCCTTTCTAGTAATTCATTAGCTAATTGATAAAACTCTTTTTTAGATTTATTATCATTAGTGAAATCTTCAACGGTTTTTAGATAATATGGGCTATCAGCAACATCTGGTGAGCTTGAAACTTTTGTATTTAAGAGTTTATCTGCCAATAAATACTCCAGTTCTTTTTCAAAATCAAGATAGCTTGCTCTTCCTGTTTCTATTTGGTTTAAAACAACCCCTAAGAAAACTGGGTTAACTTTTATCTGTTTTGAAATCGTATCTTTTGCAAAAGACATTGCTTGAGATACTCCTTCTATTGCTAAAAATTCTGGTTTTGTTGGTATTAAATAGAAATCAGAAGCACACAATGCTTCTTGTACAAGTGAACTCATTGTTGGAGGTGTATCAAAAATTACTATATCAAAATCTTTAAAAATTAATGATTGCAAAGCCTTTGCTAGAACAGAACCCCCGATTATTTTTTCATTATTAAATTTTAGAATAGATTCATTTGAGGGGATTAAGGCTAAATTATTACTAAGAAAAGCGATTTCTTTTTCCAATTTTCCATCCATAAGATTCTGTGAAGTAAATATTGATTTATTTTGTTTATCAAAATCAAGATACGTTGAAGTGTTACCTTGTGGATCTAAATCAATAATTAGTGTTTTTATTCCATTATTTGAATATATTTTTGCAATATTTACAACAATAGTGGTTTTTCCAACACCGCCCTTTTGACATAATATTGATAAAGATTTCACATATCAGTTATAACATCTATGTAACGAAAATTATTTTTATTTATGAGAAACTTTTCTTGTTTCACGTGAAACATTGAATTAAATATTTCTGATGATTTAGAGTTAGATGAGACAAATATTGTTAAATTATTTTCTTTTAGTTTCTTTTTTTCTAATGTTTTCAGAATATTAGAGGTTGAAACATAGCATCTCATTACAATTATTGAGTTTTTTGCTTCTTTTAGAATTATTTTTGCATCTTTTTTTTTGGGTTTAGCGTTGTTCAAATTTAAAATTTTTACTAATCTTTCCAGTTCATATATTCTTTTTTGTTTGTTGTCTACTAATGAAACATTTGTTTTGTTTACAATTGAGATGGGTATGCCCGGTATTCCAGCACCTGTCCCAAGATCAATAATTTCACATTCACTCAAATTTTTGAATTTTTTAATTAATTTTGCAAAATAAAGTGAGTGAATTATAAATTCATCCCAAATAAATTGATCTGTTTTTTTACTAATTAAACCCGTTTTTATGGCAGTATTTTTTAGCCACGTATGATATTCAAATAATTTATCTTGATGTTTTTTAAAGTCATCTAAACCCCACTCTGGTATCTGGGGTTCAAAATTCATTCTTCTTCGTTACTATTAGGTGCAAAAACTACTGATCTATATGGCTCTCTGCCTTCAGAATATGATTTAATTCCATCTATTTCTGCAACAGCATCATGAAGGGTTTTTCTGTCTACAGAGTTCATTGGTTCGAGCATAACTTCCTGTTTGTCCTCTAATATTTGTTTAGTAAGTCTCTCAGCATAAATTGTTAGAGCCTCTTTCCTTTTTAAAGCATAATCTGCCACATCAAGTCTTAGTCTTGTTCCAGCACCTGTTTTTCTTTGAACTGCTGTTCGTGTTAGTTCATGAAGTGACCGAATAATAATTCCTTTTTCCCCGACAAGGGCTTCGGTTTGTTCTCCTTTAACGTTTACAACAAGATTTTTATCTTCAACTTCCCCTTCAACTTTTCCATCAAGGCCAAAAGAGTCAATTAGTCCCTGTAAAAAATCAACTGATACCTTTAATTGTTCATTGGGATCTGCTTCAACCCTTGGTTTTTTTGGCTCATAGCTTCTTTTTTCTCTTTTTCTATTGTCTCTTTTGTTCCTTTGTTTGTATTGTCTTAAGTTATTGTTTTTAAAACCAGATCTAACTGAAATTCTTACAAGGGCTTTTGTCCCTCCGACCCCAAAAACTCCACCTTCAGGTTCGCGTAAAATACTTATGTTAGCTTCAGTTGCATCCTCTAAATTAAGCTCTTTTAAACCTGCTTTAATTGCATCATCAATGGTTTTTGCTTCAACCTCTACCCATTTGTCTGACATTATTTTCTCCTTCTTTTTTTTCTGTTTTTGCGAGGGTCTTCTTGCTGCTTGGTTTCTGGTGTTTCCTCGTTCTCTTCATTTTCTTTTTCAGTTTTGTCACTTGTTTCCTCTTTATCTTCTATACGAATAATTAAGGCTTGTTGACCAATTCTGAAAATATTTCCTGTTAAGAAATATACGACAAGACCTGAAGGCAAAGTCCAGGAAATGAACCCGAAAAATATTGGCATAACCTTTCCAATCATTTGCATTTGCTGTGCTTGTGGGTTGTCGCTTTTTCCTTGTTTCTTTGTAATTTGTTGTTGTTGAAATAGTGCGGTTGCAACAACCATTAAAATAAGAACAATGTATGGAGCTCTTTCTACCCATCCTGATATTTCAGATGCAGGTATTTGAAGATCCATGTTAAAGAAAAGAATGTTTATATTGTTTTCTAGGTCTGAAAATAAAGATTCAGATTTTGGTATAAACAAGAGAGGCTCTCTCAACACTCTAAACAAAGCGAACCAAACTGGCATTTGTACCAATAAAGGAACAACGCAACCAAGCGGGTTGATTCCTTTTTCTTTGTAAAAAGCTGCTATTTCTTTGTTTAATTCTTCTTTATTGTCTTTATGTTTTTTCTGTAATTTCTTCAGCTCTGGTTGAACATCTTGCATTCTTTTGGTAGACCTGGTCTGCCTAAGAGTTAATGGGAAAATAATTATATTAATTATGACCGTCAAAATGGCGATGGAAATACCATATGAGGGGACATATCCGTAAACAAATGAAAGCAAAAAGCCAATAGCCAGTGCAAAAGGTTCAATTATTGCCAATTTTTACCAAACTTTCTATATACGGGATTACATTTATAAACCCTTTCTATAAAAACAGGGAGAGTCCTAATTAAACCCTTATTTTCAAAGCTTTCTCTTATCACGTTTGAACAAGTTGGGTAATATAAACAATTTCCCTGACCTATGCCAAAGAGCCCAAGCAGTGAACGAAACACTGTAAACAAAATGTTTGTTATCTTCATTTTTTAATTAGTTTGGGATGAGAAGAAATTATTTTTTGTATTTCTAAAATCTTTAAATTTAAGTTTTTTTTCGATCCAATAATATAAATATCAAAACTTTCTTTATCTTCTAAACCCCTAACTGCCTCTTTAATCCTTCTTTTAAATTTATTACGTTCTACTGCGGTTGTCTGCTTACTTGAGATGCTTATACCAAGTCTTGAAACTTTTTCTTGGTTTTTCTCTATATAAACCCTTAATCCTTTTTCAGTAAAACAATTTGTTTCTTTTTTCAGTCTGAAAAAATCATTTTTCTTATTCAGTGCAGTAAATCTAACCAATTAGCTTATGCAGAAAGTGTTTTTCTACCTTTTCTTCTTCTTCTTTTAAGAATTTCTCTGCCAGCTCTGGTGCTCATTCTCGATCTAAAACCGTGTTTTCTACTTCTTTTTCTATTACTAGGTTGATAAGTTCTTTTCATTTTTCTTCCTGTTTAAACACAATATATTAAAAAATTATTTAAACAAAGTAAATTAATATTTAATTTAAAAGTTCGCGAAAACAAAACCATCTTCGCGAAAACAAAACTAACTAGGTTTTATAATCTGAAATTCACTTATTATTTTTCTTATTATATCCTCTAATAAACTCAACAATCGTAGGGTTTTTGGTTGGTGTGTGTTTTTTCTCTAAAAATTAATATGTTTTTACCACTCTATGATTTCCGAAGAGATTTTATTAGATTGTTCAGAATGAGTAATTTACTTAAAGAGTTTAAATCTGAAATACATAAACTAGATTTATCTAAAACTGAAAGATATTGGTTAGAACAAGTAAATTTTGAAATTGACAATGGGTCTTTAAGTATTTTCGTAGGATCAGACTTTGTAAAATCATCAATTGAGAAAAAACTATATAAAAAAATCAAAAAAACATTCAACATAAGCACCGGATTTAAAGAATGTGTTTTTGTTTTGGATAAGAATATGAAAAAAGACTTTCAAGCCTATGAATTTGAAGAAAAAAATGAAGATCTATTAAAAAACCAAGAAGAGATAAAAAAAGTTCAGCCTGATTTATCTGTTTTTGACGAGATGTTTGTCGGATCCTCTAATAATCTTTCAGTAACAGCTGCAAAAAATGTTGTTAAAGATCCTGGTGGACGTTTTAACCCTCTTTTTGTTTATGGATCTCCCGGAGTTGGTAAAACACACCTTCTAAAAACTATTGAAAAAGCTCACCCCTCTTCTTTTTATATTGATTCTGAATCTTTTTTAGATTCATATATTCAAGGAATAAAAAATAAAGATATAGATATATTTAAATCAAAAATAAGGTCCGTCGACATTTTACTGGTAGATGATATTCAGTTTTTTATGGGTAAAAAGGGTGTTTCAGAGGAGCTTTTCCACACTATTAATTATTTTTTAAACAATCAGAAAGCAGTTGTTTTGGTTTCAGATCAAAAACCAAATAAACTTTTAGGCTTTCCAGATCGCCTAATTTCAAGAATTTTAAACGGTTTAGTTACTGACATTGAAAAACCTGATGAAGAAATGTTTCTTAAAGCGATTGAGAAAGCAAATGTTGAACAGGGCGGTTATTTGCTTTCTAAGGAAGAGATTAAAAAAATAAGTGGGTTAAGGGTCGATAGTTTTAGAGATATAAACGGAATTGTTAACCAACTCTTAATAAATAAACAAACAGGAAAGGGTAATTTCGATTATATTAAGGAGTTGATTTCTGTTTCTAAGTCTGGATTTGTAGAGTCTATTGGTCCTGATCAGATATTAGATTACGTTTCAAAGGTTTTTCAAGTTGATAAAAAACTAATATCTTCAAAAAACAGAACATCGAAGGTTAATGAGTCTAGAAGGCTTTTTGCATCTCTGGCAAGGAAACATACAGATCTATCATTAAATCAAATAGGTTTATATCTTGGTGGTAGAAGCCACTCAACAGTTTTAAGCTATATTAATAAATCTAAAGACTCACCTTTAGTTATCAAAGAAATAAACAATTTCGACAGTTCGCTCTCAATAAAAGAGGTTGGTTAATTCTTTGTCGGTTTTGTTGTCTTTTCACTCCTCTAAAATCCTTTTTGTAAATTGGTTTTTTTTCTATTTATACATGTCAGACGTTGTTATTACTATTAAATTTATAAAAGATTAAATATGAAGTTTAAAACACAAACAAACGTATTAAAGGAAGTAGTTTCTTCTGTTTCTCGAGTTGTTAATCCCAGACCCTCAACACCTGTCCTAACAGGTCTTTATCTTCACGCGTCAGACGGTTTTGTAGAGGTTATAGGTTCTGATCTGGATATAACAATTAAGTCAAAGATAGTTGTTGACGTAGATGTTGAAGGAAAGTGTCTTGTTAATTCAAATAAACTATCAGAAATTGTAAGAAAACTTCCTGAAGGAGAAGTTGTATTTTCTGATGTAGGGAGTGAGTTAAAAATAGAAACCAAATCATTAGACTTCACTTTAAGAAAACTAGAAGACCAGGACTATCCAGAAGCATTCTTGAAAAAACACGAAAAAGACGAACAAACACAAGAAGTGTTGGTTTCAGAGTTGTTTGATTCGTTGAAGAACGTAGGTATTGCTTCTACTCCAGAGGGTGGAAGACCTGTGTTAACAGGTGTTTATTTCAACAATCAAGACGAAAAAACAGAACTAGCAGCAACAGACAGTTATAGATTAGCTACACAACAAATTAGCAACTTCCCAATAAACGATGTGGGAATTATTTCATTTAAATCGTTAAGCGAAGTAATTAGGCTTTTTGAAAACGAAGAAGAAACACTAAACATTAATTCAAACGAAAAAGATCTTTACTTTTTTAATGACAAATATTTTGCCTCATTAAGAAAAGTAGAAGGAACTTTTCCAGAATATCAAAACCTTTTTCCAAAAGAAACACTGTTTACAGCAGAGATTGACAAGAAAGAAATATTAGAAAGTCTTGATCGCTCTACTGTCGTTGCTGAGGGGTATATACCCGTAACCTTTATTTTTGAAAACAACGAAAAATTAACAATCACTACACTTAATAAAGATGTTGGTGGTGGAAACGAAAGCTTAAATATAAAAATTCTTGGTGTTGAAACAGGGGATATAAACGGCTTTCAAATGTCTTTCAATCCGAACTTCTTAATTCAAGGCATCGAAGTTTTAGAAGGCAACAAGGTTTACATCAGATTCTCTGGAAACGAAAAACCCGTAGTAGTACAAGGAGAATCAGAGAACTATAAATATCTCTTAATGCCAGTAAGAGCCTCGTGAAACAAGCAAGTGGACCTGAAAAAATAAACATTGAAGAAAACAGTGTTGGAATAAATTTTAAAAAATCAGAACAAGTTAAAAAACACCTTAACAACTCTTCCTACCCCTGGAAGGACGAAATATCGTCAGGACCAGTAATTAATGATAGTCTTGTAATTTATGTTGACTCAAAAAGACTAAAAGACATAATTGAACTAGAGTCTCTAAAAATAATTAACAATATAGAAAAAAAGCTTGGATTTTCGGTGAATTCTATACGTGTTGAATTGCAAAATAGCCAACAATAATAACGTATTTCTACTAAAATAAGAGTTCAGCAAGGGGCTGTACTTAATATAAAAAAGAAACGTATCTTAGGAGATCCGTGCCAAAAAAAGATTCAAAAAGCTATGATTCTAAAGACATAAAGGTCTTAGAAGGTCTAGAAGCGGTAAGAAAAAGACCAGCAATGTATATTGGTTCGACCGGACCAAACGGCCTCCACCATCTAATTTGGGAAGTTGTGGATAACTCTGTTGATGAGGCAATGGCGGGAAGGTGTACTCAAATTGATGTAATGCTTGAAAAAAACGGCTCAGTCACAGTAAAAGACAACGGAAGCGGAATACCCGTTAAGCCCCACCCTAAAACAAAAAAATCTGCCCTAACAACCGTCTTAACAACACTTCATGCTGGAGGAAAGTTTGAGTCAGGAGCCTACACAGTAAGTGGTGGTCTACATGGAGTTGGTATATCGGTAGTAAACGCACTTTCTGTTTTTGTGAAGGTTGAAGTAGAAAGGGACGGACATGTATGGAATCAAAATTTTGATTACGGAAAGCCCACTTCAAAAATTAAAAAAGGAAAAGCTTCCAAAAAAACAGGAACAAAAATAAACTTCTTGGCTGATCCTGAAATATTTGATGAAACACAGGTTTTCGACTACAACGTTGTTTCGGAAAGATTGAGACAAACAGCATTTTTAAACAAAGGCCTCAAGATTAACTTAACTGACAACAGAGTAAAACCAGCAACAAAAGAACAGTTCTTTTATAAAGGTGGTTTAGTTGATTTTGTTGATTATTTAAATGAGGGGTTTGAGGTTCTTCACGAAAAAACAATTTCATTTTCAGACCAAAGCAAGGACTCAGAAATAGAAGTTGCAATGCAGTGGAAAAACGAAGACGACGTAAATATAAAAAGCTTTGCAAACAACATACATACTCTTGAAGGAGGAACTCACGAAGAAGGTCTTAGAACAGCAGTTACTAAAGCAATAAACGATTTTGCTAAATCTAGAAATCTTCACTCTGATATTTCTTTAACAGGCGATGATATAAGAGAAGGCTTAACAGGCGTTGTTTCTGTAAGGGTGAAAGAACCACAATTTGAAGGTCAAACAAAAACAAAACTTGGGAACACCGAAATGAAATCTAAAGTACAAGTTCTAGTAAACCAAGAATTTCCAAAATGGCTTTCTAAAAATACAAAAGAAGGACGAGCTATTGTCGAGAGGTGCGCTATTGCGGCAAAAGCAAGAATGAGTGCAAAGAAAGCAAGAGAGCTTACTAAAAGAAAAAGCATACTTGAAACTTCAGGCCTTCCAGGAAAGCTGGCAGACTGTTCTTCAACAGATCCATCGGAAAGTGAATTATTTATTGTAGAGGGAGATTCTGCTGCTGGTCCCGCCAAGCAAGCAAGAGACTCAAGAACGCAAGCAATTCTTCCAATTAGAGGAAAAATTATTAATGTTCAAAAAGTTACAGAAAACAGAGCTTTACAAAATGAAGAAATAAGTTCTCTTATCAAGGCTATTGGAACAGGAATAAAAGCAGAGTATAACGGTGAAGAATCAAGATATGACAAAATTATATTTTTAACAGATGCAGACGTTGATGGTGCTCATATTAGAACCTTGTTGTTAACATTCTTCTTTAAATTTATGCCCGGACTCATTAAAGAAGGAAAGGTTTGGATCTCCGAACCTCCGCTTTATAGAGCTAAGTCTTCTGGTTCAATAAACTATTTGAAAGACGATCAAGCCCTTGAAAATTTTAAAAAAGAAAACAAAAATAAGAAATTTGATATCAGCAGATTCAAAGGTCTTGGAGAAATGAACGCAGGAGAGCTTTGGGACACTGCAATGAATCCAGAAAGCAGAACTCTTATAAAAGTAAGCATTGCTGATGGAAAGGCAGCCGAAGCTAGAGCAGCAAACATGTTCGAAGTACTAATGGGCAACGACGTAGCAAAAAGAAAGACTTTCATTGAGGAAAACGCTAAAGATGTAAGGTTCTTGGACGTATAATATGGCAGCAAAGAAACCAGCAGCAAAGAAACCAGCAGCAAAGAAACCAGCAGCAAAGAAACCAAAAACCGCTACTGCTACAAAGAAAAAACCAACAATTAAATCTGATATACAAAACGGTTCAATTGCTGTCGAAGATGAAATTTCTAAGTCATTTTTAGATTATGCAATGTCGGTTATTGTTTCCAGAGCTCTTCCAGATGTAAAGGATGGATTAAAACCAGTACAAAGAAGAATTTTATACTCAATGTATGAAACAGGAATTAGACCAACAGGACCTTTCAGAAAGTGTTCAAAGGTTGTTGGCGATGTTATGGGTAACTATCATCCACATGGAAACGACGCTATATACGGAACCTTAGTAAGGTTGGGACAAAATTTTAGTACTAGATACCCCCTGATTGAACCACAGGGTAACTTTGGAACCCCCGATGATCCACCTGCTGCTATGAGGTATACAGAGTCTCGAATGTCCTCTCTGTCTTCACAGCTATTAGATGGAATTGATGAAGAGACAGTAGACTTTGAGCCTAATTATTCCGGAGAGACAAGTGAACCAAAAGTATTACCGGGAAGATTTCCAAACCTTTTAATTAATGGAGCTGAGGGTATCGCAGTTGCTATGGCAACAAATATGCCACCATACAATCTGAAAGAGATTACAGAGGCCGTTAAATTTACATTAAAAACAAAAGATCCGAAACCACGAGATTATTTAAAAATAATAAAAGGTCCAGATTTTCCTACAGGAGGATTAATTGTAGATACTCCCACGATAAAAGAAGCAATACTTAAAGGCAGGGGGTCTATAAAACTTCGAGCTGTTGCAGACATAGAAGAATTAGGAAAAGGAAGATCTGCAATTATTGTTAAAGAACTTCCCTATCAGGCTTCAATTGACAGAATTATGGAAAAAATTGCATCTTTGGTACAGGACAAAAAATTAACCGGGGTCTCAGACTTAAGGAATGAAAGTAGTGACAGAAATGGAACCAGACTCGTTGTTGAGTTAAAGAGAGATGCCGTACCACAAGTTGTATTAAATGATCTTTTTAAATTTACACAACTTCAAGATACTTTTTCAGTTAATTCAGTAGCCCTCGTTGAAGGAGTACCTAAAGTATTATCGGTTCCTGAACTTATTAGGTACTACATTGACCATCAAATAGATGTAATTCAAAGAAGATCTAAATACAGACTTGAAAAGGCAAAAGCACGGTTACATATCGTTGATGGCTTATTACTTGCATTGAATAAAATCGATCAAATAATAAAAGTTATTAAATCTTCCAAAGATGTGGAGGCAGCAAGAAAATCACTGATGAGTAAATTTAAACTATCAGAAATTCAGGCAACACACATCCTTGATATGCCACTAAGAAGGTTGACTGCATTGGAAAAAGAAAAGCTCGAAGATGAAAAGAAAGAACTCAAAGAAACAATTAAAGACCTTACGGCAATATTAAAAAGTAGAGCAAAACAAAATCAAATACTTATTGAAGAGCTTGATCTAATAACAGACAAGTTTGGTGATGAAAGAAGATCCAGAATTGTTCCAGATGTTGGAGAGGTAAAAATTGAAGACTTAATTGAAGATGAGGAAATTATTGTTTCCATCTCATCTGAAGGTTATATAAAATCAGTTCCTTCAACCTCCTATAAAAAACAAGGTAGAGGAGGCAAGGGTGTGAAAGCAGCTTCTTCAGAGGAAGATGTAATTGAGCACCTTCTTTCAACATCTGTTCACTCTTATTTACTTTTCTTCACTGACAACGGAAAAGTATACAGAGCTAAGGCACATGAAATTCCAAAAACAAATAGGACTGCAAAAGGATCTTTAATTCACAATGTACTTTCAATGGGACAAGATGAAAAAGTTCAGGCAATAATTGACACAAGGGACTATGAAACAGAAAAATTCTTATTAATAATGACTGAGAAAGGAACGGTAAAAAAATCAAAATTTAAAGATTTTGATTCAAACTATAAATCATTACAAGCCATAAAGCTAAAGGATGGTGACAAAGTTGTTTCTGTAAAAACAACGTCTGGGAAAGAAGACATAATACTTGTTTCTCAGAAGGGACAAGCAATAAGATTCGATGAAAATAACCTCAAAGCCCAAGGTAGATCAGCAATGGGAGTTAGAGGAATAAAACTTCGTGAAGGGGACAAAGTTGTAGGCGCAGCAACATCCAGAGAGGAAACACTCTTATTTATTACGGCTAAAGGATATGGAAAGCGTACAAAATTAGATGAATTTAGAAGAGCTGGACGAGGAGGGCTGGGAGTTAAAGCTCTTAAGGTTACAGAAGCCAAAGGAGATTTAATTGGCGCAGGACCCGTTGATGAAGATACAGAGGTTATGCTTATGAGTACTGGTGGAACAGCAATAAGATGTGCTGTAAAACAAATAAAACAAATGAGTAGAGTTGCTCAAGGAGTAAAGGTTATGAAACTTTCAAAAGAAGAAGAAATATCTGCCTTTATTCCAATTAAAAATGAATCGTAATGGTAAGAGTAAACAGAGTTAGAAGAATTATAAGAAAGGTTGATCCTTGGACCGTCTTAAAAGTTTCTTTTGTCTTCAATTTTATTATTTCGTTAACTATTGTTCTTGGATTTTCAATTTTATGGGTTTTACTTGTAAATGCTGGGGTTCCTCAAGGACTTGAAGAAATTGCAAGAAGATTAGCACTACTAGACGACAATGCATCTTTAGTTGGAAATATAGAAACTTTATTTTCCAGTGTCTTATTTTTTGCAACTGTATATTTATTAACACAAACAGCAATAGCAACTCTGGGAGCATTCTTTTACAACTTAATTTCAGATTTGGTTGGTGGAATCGAGGTAATAGTACTGGAGGAGTCATATAACGAAACAGGCTCAAAACCTACCAGTGATAACGCCAGGGATGAAAACACAGAGACCACCGCAATGCCTATTGCCAAAGCTCTGGGAAGACTTAAGAGACAAAAAAACAGAAATGATGATTTTATGGTTCCAGAAATGCCCAGACCAGATGTCCCAAGAGACATTGAAGAAGAAACACTCACAGAAACTTTAAAAAGTTATCCTGAAAACGATACAGAACAGTAATTTTTGCTACACTTAACGACTAAATAAATAAAGTAACAAAGCGAAGCTAGTGAAAATCTAGCACTGTCCCGCAACTGTGATTCGAAAGATAAGTCAGGTCGACTTTATTACTTTTTTACAACAATCCTCGAGAGAAGGAATGGAGTATCGTACTTTTTCTCGTGGTAAGAAAGGAAAATATGAAAACAAAAATACTTCTTCTTGCCATGATAATTTCAATGTGTGGAGGCACATCTGATGAAGGTAATGAAAAAAACATTATTTCACTATCAACCACTCACACAGAAATTATTCAAATGCTTGAAGCTGAGAACCAGCTAATTGGTGTTGATTCGTTCTCAGAGACAGAACTTCCAATAAAAAAAATAGATGCCTATACAGTTACAGCTGAGGAGCTACTTATACTCAATCCAGATATTGTAATTGTCGCTTTTGATTTTAACGGTATCGTAGAGGGATTAGAAAATTTAAATATTGAATATGCTCTTCTTCCACCTGCGCAAAATTTGGATGACGTTTATTACCAAATTGAAACTATTGGAACAATTATTAACAAAGAAAATACGGCAAGTTCTTTAGTTTTAGAAATGAAATCTGACATTGATGAAATTATTGCAAACTCACAAACTGAATCTGTATCTGTTTATCACGAAATTGGCTACACATATGGCATATATTCAATTAATGAAAATTCTTTTTTAGGAGAAATTTACAATATTCTTGGTGTTAGCAATATTGCAGACAAGACTGAAGACCCCTACGGATCTGGTTACCCACTTCTTGAAGAAGAACAGGTCTTAAATGCAAACCCTGATCTAATTGTAATTGGACACTCTGACTTTTTGAATAAAGACATCTCAACAAGACAAGGCTGGGATGGTCTTAATGCCGTATCAAATGAGAATGTTTATTTCCTTGATGAAAACTTAGCAAATAATTGGGGTGTAAATACTGTTGATTTGATAAATACATTATCTGAAATAACAAAATTTAATGAAGATCCTGGTTTAGTCTATAAAGCAAAATATTTAGAAAGTGATCTTGGCAGCTCAGACAGTACTCAAAACATCATCATTGCAACAATAATTGTGATAATCTTGACAGCGTACATACTTATTACGAGAAGGAATAAGAGTAAAGTACAAAGTTAAGGAGATAAATTACTATGAAGGGTTATTCTAATGAACTCTACATACTTGCATTTGACCACAGAGGAACTCTAACAAAAGGCCTTTTAGGTGTAGAAGGAAGACCGCCTAACGAGGAAGAGGCATCAAGAGTGTCTTCAATGAAAGATATTATTTTTGATGGATTTATAGAAGCTAAAGAAACAGGTATTGGAATAGGTGAACCCGCAATACTTGTAGACGAGACTTTCGGACTACAAGTACAACAAAAAGCAAAAGAAATGGGTGTAAAGTTTGCAGCCCCTGTTGAGAAATCAGGTCAAAAAGTATTTGATTTTGAGTATGGTGATGAATTTGGAGAAAAGATAAAAGAAGTTAATGCTGATTTTGTAAAAATTTTAGTCAGATGGAATCCGAATGACGATGAAGAAACTAGAGAAGTTCAAGGTAAAAGAATAAAAACATTATCTGATTGGCTTGAAGAAAATGAAAGAAAATTTTTGTTAGAATTCCTAGTCCCTGCAACCGAAGAGCAATTGTCAAGTGTAGACGGAGATCAATCAAGATATGATTCAGAAATAAGGCCAAAACTAGCTGTTCAGGTTGTTGAAGAGATGAGAGAAAAAGGAGCAGATCCTGACATTTGGAAGATAGAAGGATTAGACACAAAGGAAGATTGTGAAAAAGTCTCATCTGCAATCAAAGATGGTGGCAGAGACGATGTAATAGCTGTTGTTCTTGGCAGAGGTGCAAATGACGAAAAAGTTAATGAGTGGTTGAGGGCTGGAGCATCTGTTGATGGATATAGTGGCTTTGCGATAGGTAGGTCTATATTTTGGAACTCTCTTAAAGGATGGCATGA
>CACMQN010000005.1 GCA_902615855.1 uncultured Candidatus Actinomarina sp. | reverse complement strand
TGAATTTCATAGCATTAAATTTTGATGGATCATATTTTGAATCGAAAGTAAATAGATCACAAATTTCAATAAATCAAATATCATCAACTTCAACATTAATTCAGGAACTTACACTTTCAGAAAATATTGATTACTACACTTCGGAAACATCTTTAGCATCTGAAGAAAAATTAAATATTGTATTTAAATATTTACCTGAAGATTATTTAAATGAAAAAATAAAAAGTTTTTCTAGTGGAATGCTTCGTAGAGCAGAACTATCAATTATTGAAATAAAGAGTCCTTTAGTATTTTGTATAGATGAACCATTAAACTTTTTAGATTCGGAAGGGGTTCTATTGCTTGCGAATCTAATTAAAGATAGATCTATCGCTAACAAATGTAATATTCTATCCTCACAAGAGTTTGTTGACTTTGAGGGATTAGAGTTTGAGGTTATAAATTTAAATGAATATTAATAAAAATATTTTAAAAAAAGAAATTCTTGTTGAACTTAAAAATAGTTCTTCTCTTTTTCTAATCACGCCTACAATGTCTGTTCTGATAATCATTTTCCCAATTTTAATTGAAAACAGATTTGCAGTTGATGAAGACTTATTTATAATTTCACATTTATTATTTCTAATTATTTTTTCAACTCTTTTCGCAATAAGAAAACCTATAATTTTAAATCAATTAACTAAAGAATTGAATTTTGGAAACTACAAGAAAATTGAATTTTTTAACAGCAAGTCACTTGCAGAGTTTTTGATATTTCTTCCTCAAATTTTTATTTTAAATATTTTATTTTCTGCATTTACTAATTCAAGTGTTAACGTATCAATTCTGTATTTTATGATCTCAATTGTTTTTTTTGCAATTAACGCTTGTATGATAAATATAATTTTTCAAATATTTACGAGTTTTAATAATCGTTTTGTTCAGTTTATTTTAATAGTTCCCATGTACCTAGCCCTTTCATTTTTTATTGGTCCATTGTGGCTAGGGTTAGGACAGGAACTAGCTAATATTTACTTATTGATGTATTTAGGTATAACAATTGTTATATTTGCTACAACAAATTACTACATTGAAAAGGAAACTATACAATGATGCTATACGGTCCCCTTTTAGTTTGGGTATTAATCAGTGCTTTTGGCCCTTATGACGTTGTTCAAGGTCCGTCCTCAAAACTTCTCTATGTTCATGTTCCAACTGTATGGATAGCATATTTAGCATACACACTTACATTTATTTATTCGTTATTGTATTTGATCAAAAAAAATCCAAAGTATGACTCAAGAGCTGTTGCCAATGCAAAATCAGGTGTAATCTTCACTGCATCTACTCTTTTAGCTGGATCTGTATGGGGAAAATTTACCTGGGGCACTTGGTGGGTTTGGGGTGATGCAAGGCTAAATTTAACTGCCATTCTACTACTTGTATATCTTGGGTATTTAGCCTCTCGAAGATTTAGTGATGACATTGGTAGGACTGCTAGAAACTCATCATTTATAGGTATTTTTGGTGTTATTCAAATTCCAATTTTGCACTTCAGTGTTATCTGGTGGAGGTCAGTTCATCAACAAGCTTCAATATTAAGCCAAGAAACAGTTTCTAGTGGAGATGCACCAATGTCTCCAGATATACTTACTACCCTTTTAATTAGTGTTGTACTGGTGACACTTGTTCATGTTTTTCTTTCTAAAAAATTCAGAATTACTGCTGACCAAGTATGGGATGATTATCTAAATCCTAAATCAAGGGCTAAAATCTAAATAATAAGTGAAAAAAAATTTATTTCTTATCCTTTTTGGAGTGACAATTATTGTATTTGCAAGCATTAGGATTGCATCAAATAACACGATTTATTACTACACAACAACAGAAGCTAATTACTTAGCAACAACTTCAAATGAGAGAATAAAGCTAGGAGGATTTGTTGTATCAGATTCAGTCAAAAAAGAAAATCTTGGAATTACAAAGTTTGAAATCACAGATGGAAATGTCACAATGCAAATTAATTTCGATGGTTTTATACCAGATCTATTTCAAGATAATATGGGAGTTATTTTAGACGGTTATTTTGATGATGGCATATTTTACTCTGATGATATGTTGGTAAAACATGATAATGAATACATTTCAGAGGATGGAGAAGTCTATAACGTAGAAAATTATAAAAAATGATATCATCAATTGGAATTATCTTAACATGGTTTGGCTTTTTAAACTTGATCATCCTTTTCATATCATCTAATAAAAATCTCTTTCAAACACTTGTTAGAGTAAATTTGTTAATTCATTTCTTATTATTTTGCATACTAGAAATAGCATTATTTTTAGATGATTTCTCTCTTTACTATATTGCAAATCATTCTGCAGCAAGCACTCCTCCTTTGTACAAATTTGCATCACTTTGGGGTTCATTAGACGGGTCTATACTTTTATGGAACTTAGTTCTTAGTATATATTTTTATCTGTATATAAAATTCTATCGAGCAAGTGTTGAACTTTATGACATTAAAATTTTTGCATCAATACTTCTTTTCTTTAGTGGATTTACAATATTTAGCTCTTCACCTTTTTCTGGTTGTATTCAATTAGCTTCAATAGGCTGCCAAGACTTTACATTATTACCTTTCCAAGATTTAGTTACTTCGGAATCTGGAAGAGGTCCTAATCCTTTGCTTCAAAATCACCCTCTAATGGCAATCCATCCTCCAATATTATATTTAGGATATATTGGACTTGTTCTTCCATTTGTGATTGCAACAAGTGAATTATTTAATAAACATAAAGATGAAAACTGGATAAAAATTGCGGAGAGAGCAACTTATTTTCCCTGGGTATTTCTCACTGCAGGTATTTCTCTGGGAGCTGCTTGGTCTTATGAAGTTCTTGGCTGGGGTGGATATTGGGCTTGGGACCCAGTAGAAAATGTTTCATTTATACCTTGGTTGTTAGCGACTGCATTTTTACATTCGTCAAAAACTCAAATAAAAGAGCAAACTCTCATAAATTGGAATTATGTTCTGGCTTGTTTAATGTTTCTATCTGTAATTTTTGGAACATTTATTACAAGATCTGGAGTATTAATTTCTGTTCATGCTTTTTCTAATGGAAATATAGGAACATACTTACTAATTGGTTTATTTATTTTCTCATTTTTATTTATATTTATTGGGATTAGAAATATTGAATATTTTAAAACATCAAATAAAGTTGAAAATTTATTAGGTAGATCAGGTTTTTTTGTTGCAAACAATATTGTTTTATCTGCGTCAGCATTAATTGTTTTGATTGGAACAATTTATCCAATATTTTATGAGTCTTTTTTTTCTAGACAACTTACTATTGGAAGGTCATTTTATGATATATTAATTGGACCCCTACTTCTAATTCTCGTTTATCTCATGATATTCTCTACAAAAATATCAAGAGTTAATTTAGATTTAAAAACATGGCTGATTGGATATCAAAATGAGTTAAATGTATCTCTTCTTATCTCAATAATTTTGACATTTTACTTTAGGGCATCATACAAATTTGTTTTAACGATATTTGGATCAGTTTTGTTAGTAATTATCATTGGAAAAAATATTGTTAAAAGGTATAAAAAAACGAAATTGCAGGGATCGTATTGGACTGGACAAATTTCACATTTGGGTATTGGTATTTTTACAATTGGATTAATTCTTAATGTTACTCAAAGTTTTTCAAATGAATTGATAATTTCTACTGGAGACATAGTGAATTTTGGGGATAAGGAATTTATAATCTTGCCTCCATACGAAGAAATAAAAGAAGAAAAAAATGTAATAAATTTACCAATTGAATTTGAAGATCAGGAAAAAAATGCAACATTAAATATTTTTAAAAACTCATCACAACAAGCAATAAGTTCTCCTGCAGTATTTAGAAGTATTGAAAGTGATACATATGTAACTATAAAAGTAATAGATGATGATAAATTTAAACTTATTTTTAGAGAAAACTACGGAATTTTTATTTTGTGGCTAGGTTTAGGTATAAGTTCTGCATCTTTTTTGACGAGAATGAGAAAATGAAAAAATATTTATCAATCACATTATTTATTATTCTTATATTTTTGCCCTTAGTGATTTATGAGGATAACAACTCAAGGTATGAAAAATTAAGTAAAAGTCTATTATGCCCAGTTTGTCAGGGAGAGACTCTTTATGATTCACCCTCTGAATATGCAGATGATATGAGAATCGTTTTAAAGGAACAGATTGATAATGGAATGAGCGACAAGCAAATAATGGAATACTGGACGGCAAGATTTGGAGAGAGGATTAATACTAATCCACAAAATTCAAATTATATTCTAATTCTATTTCCCATAATTTTTGCTCTTGTATTTGGTTCACTTTTTTACCGAAAGGTACTAAATGACTAAATGGGTAGCTTCATCATTTTCAGTTCTAGTTTTTATTATTATCCTATTTTTTAATGTTCAAAATAATTCTGAAGTCAAAGATGAATTCAATACAAACTTAGCGAACGTATCGAATGAAGAAATGGAAGCAGTTATAGTTGAAAATCCCGATATTCATCCAATGAGAATGGCTTTGGCAAATAGATATTTTGATGAAGTGAATTACTCAGATGCACTTCCCCATTATATGTATATTGCAGAGAATAGTTCTGACAGTGAATTAAAAAGTTTTGCATTAGCTCAAATTGGATGGATGGTTTATGAATCAAACAATATTCAAGTTGCAACAACGTACATAAATGAATCCTTAAGAATAAATAATGATTCACTTGTTGCAAAATCGTATCTTGGGATTATTTACATTCAAGATCCTGAAACAAAAACAGAGGGTATAGAAATACTTAATTCAGTTATCAAATCAGAAAAGTTAAATAAAGAAGATAAAAAATTTATCACTGAAGTTCTAGAAAACTATGAAAAATAAATTTTCTCTCGTCCTTTTAGTACTACTTATTTCATTTTGCTCTAGTTCCTCAAATGACAATACCGATACCATTAAATTAAATAATTTGAATCTTAAACCTTTAATTGAAGAGGATAAAATTCAACTTGAGACTGATTTTTTAATTATCAACTATTGGGCATCCTGGTGTTTAGAGTGCATTGAGGAACATGAACTTTTAATCTCTCTTGCAGAGTCACAAAAGTTAGAAGGAAAAGTTGTAATGGTAAGCTTTCAAGATAATATTGAAAATTCGATTGAGTTTTTGAATAACTATGGTTATGGAAATATAGTTTATGCAATTGATAATGAAAGTAAATTAGCTATCGATTCAGGTGTATTTGGTGTTCCTGAAACACACATAATTATTGACGGAGAAATCGTTAAGAAATTTATTGGTCCTTTGAATCTTTCAAATGTTGAAGAAATTGTAAATAATTTTCCTTAAGTTTACAAAACCCTACTAATGTTAAATTGTGAGGTGGATAATCGCGATTTATCGAGGAAAGTCCGGACTCCAAAGAGCAGAGAGCTGGGTAACTCCCAGGCAAGAAATTGACGGAAAGTGCAACAGAAAGTAAACCGCCTACTTAGTTGGGTAAGGGTGAAAAGGTAGTGTAAGAGACTACCAGTGATTTAAGAAATTAAATTAGCTTGTAAACCCCTCTCGGAGCAATACCAAAAAGCAATTAGCTTGCTCGGCTAAAAATTGTGGGTAGGTAGCTAGATATATTTGGTAACAAATATACAAGATGGATGATTATCTTACACTATGTGTGAACAGAATCCGGCTTATAGCCTTACGAAAACTTGGGTGCCTCTTTACTGAGGCACCCACCTAAAAATTCAACGTTATTAATCTACAAAGATGACAAAATTTTCTTATTTTCTAGGTTCTGAACAATGGCAACCAGAGACTTTATTAAAGCACGCAAAATTAGCAAAAGAAGCAGGATTCGATATGGTCACGATCTCAGAGCATTTTCATCCATGGGTTGACGATCACTCAGCCTCAAATTTTACATGGACAACGCTTGGAGCCCTTGCAAAAGATTTGAAAGATATGGACTTAGGAACAGGTGTTACAACACCATTGTGGAGAATTCATCCTGGAGTGATTGCTCAAGCATCTGCAACAGTTGATAGATTAACAAATTCAACTTTTCATCTTGGTGTTGGTACAGGAGAAAATATTAATGAAGGACCATTAGGTTACAATTTTCCAAAATATGATGAGAGAGCTAATCGAATGAAAGAAGCTCTTACAATAATAAGAAGACTACTGTCTGGAGAAAAATTAACATTTGATGGAGAATATTACTCAACTAATTCTGCAAAATTATACTCCCCTCCTCTTAAAGAAGTTCCAATATGGCTGGCAGCAGGAGGGCCAAAATCATCTATGCTGGCTGCAGAATATGCGGATGGACTCATGATTAGTGTAAAGAATCCTGCTGAAGCATATGAAAAAGTAATTAATCCCTCTATGCAAAAATCTGAGGAGCTTGGTAAGTCTAAATTAAGAGTGCACACATATAGGTGGACGATGTTTGCTGATAATGATGAAGACGCATGGGAGTCATTAAAATCGTGGAGAGGTCTTCGAGCACCCAATAGATTGCAAGAATTAGATCCAATGGTATTGAGAGAAACAGCAGATTCGTTGGATCGTGAAGAACTTATGTCTAAATTCTCTAGAGCAGGAACAGTTGATGAACTTATGGATATCTATAAACCACTTGTAGATGATTTTGAGTCAGAAATTGTGACAATTCAAATATCATCAATTAATCAAGAAGAAACAATTGAGCTTCTAGGTAAAGAGCTTTTGCCTAAGTTAAAGAAATAAAATTTGTTTAAATTATTTTTTATTGGGCTAGTTGGTGGCTTACTTTCTGGTTTGTTAGGTGTCGGAGGTGGTGTTATATTTGTTCCACTTTTAACTTACATGACAAACAAAAATTTTAAAATTAACACTGGAATTTCCTCTATGGCAATCATATTTGTCGCATCTGCAAGTGGATTTACATACGTACTAAATGGTATTTCTCTAACTTTTAACATTTTTTACCTTATAATTGGAGGAATTTTTGGTGGGTATATTGGAAGTAAAATTACAGCAATAATCAAAACAAAATCCCTCGAAAGAATATTTTCAATATTATTGATAATTGTTGCAATTCGAATGTTTTTGAATACGAGCTTCCAATCTGCTTTCAACGAAAATCCTATGTTTTATATATTTATAGGTTTAATAACTGGTGTATTGTCAGGATTATTGGGTATTGGTGGAGGTATTGTAAGAATCCCATTATTAATTATTTTTGGTGGTCTTGAAAATATAGTTGCTCAGGGATTTTCACTTATAGCTACTATTCCTACTGCAATGACAGCTGCAATTACAAAACTTAAAGGTAGTCCAGATTTAATTAAGCAAGGAACGTATATTGGTGTTTTTGGAATCATCGGCTCGATTATAGGAGCAAATACTGCTTTTTTGCTTAGTCAAAATATTTTAAATACAATTTTTGCAATATTTCTATTATTAGTAAGCTTTAATCTTTATCTTAAAAAAGATTAAATTAGACCCTCTCTAAAGAAAATATCTGCTTTCTCTACGGTATTAATTTTTGAATATAAGTAAGAAAAGCCAGCCACTTCTTGAAGAAGTAAAATTAAAAATCCTCTAGAAGTTGTTTCAACTGAATCAAAAGGAAGTGGGAAAAATAAAATATGCTGATTTAACCACATAAAATCTAAAAACTGATGTAGAAAAATACCAATAGCAACTAACAAGAAATTATTTCTAAATGCGGTCTTTCTTCTAGTTAGTATCATTGTGATGACCAATATCGTAACACTAAATATTAATGTATGACCAGGTTGATTATAAGCAACTTTAAAGCCAACTATGTTGAATAAAAAATCAACAAAATCTGGAAGTAATGCCCCTCCAGCTAAATATCGTAGATCTGCCCCATAATCTTTATAAACATATCTAAAAATAAAAATTGAAAATCCAACGTGCCAAAATAACATATTATGAATCTAAAGCTAGGTTGGCTAATTCGTCTGCACGTTTATTGTTTTCTCGGTATATGTGATTAATACTTACAAATTCAAGCATTTCAATATGCTCCAAAATTTTATCTCTTAGTGGTTTTAAATTATTGGATTTTACTTTAAAGTTTCCGTTTACTTGCTCTACAACTAATTTGGAATCTAGAAATATTTCGAGATTCATAAAATCATTTTTTAAGCAATATTCAAGTGCACTATCTAATGCTAAATATTCGGCCTCATTGTTACTGGCAATTCCTATAGTTTTAGATATCGTATGAATTTCTTTTCCATCAGTTTCTATACTTACACCTATTGCAGCTTCACCAGGGTTAGAACGAGATGCACCATCACAAAAAACTTTGTACTTCATATAACCACACCATCACAGTAGCTACATTGCTGAAATTTTGATTCTAGAATTTGTTCAATCTCAGAAGAAGTTAACTCTACACCACAACAACCACATTGATTATCATTACGATAAGCAGCTATAACTTCTACGCCTCTTTTTTTTAAATTATCATACAACTCTTTGAGTTCATCAGGAAAAGTTGAGATAAATTCTAGTTTTTCTTTTTCTAAATCAGGTATTTGTTTATCAATTTTATCCCACTCATTTTTTACAATTTTTGATAGATTAATTAATTGATTTTTTATGTCCTCCAAAGAATTTTCCCAATCGTTCATAACTTGCAATTGATCCCCATTTTGTTCATTTAATTCTTCCACTTCTAATTTCAATTTATCAATTTGTATTTTTAGAGATTCTTTTTGATTTGAGTAATTCAATGTTTCACTTGGATCTAAAGTATCACCTGATAATTTCTGCTCAATTTCCTTTATTTGAAGTTCTAAAGATATTATTTTTTTTTCATTATCTTCTTTTTTAATAAAAAATTCACTTAATTCTTTTTTATTTTCAGTTATTTTTTCTGATAATTCTTTATAGTTAATTTCCAGTGATTTCAGATTTAGTACATTTTCACCATTAGTTTTTGAATCAATAAGTTTATAAATTTTATTATCTAAATCTTGAAGCTCAACTAAATTACTTAATAAAAATGGCTCATTCATAATATTTTCTGTAAATATAATTTATTTTTAAATTTAGTTCTTTTTCTAGTTTTTTAACAAATTTTTTCATACCCGGAATTTCGGTTGATATGTGACCTACTTGTATTAGTCCTAATTTTGCATCATCAGCTTTTAATAAGTACCTATGTGAAATATCTCCAGTAATAAATACATCGACTGAGTCAATTATTTCGTCAATAAACTGAGTACCAGATCCAGGTAATACTGCAATATTTTGAATTTCTTTTATTTCATTAAAATACTCATTAGTTCGAATTATTTTTGTATTTAGTTTATTTTCGATATCCTTTTTTAAATCAGCTGGAGATATTTTATTGATTGTGCCCTTACGTCCTGCTCCAAAAGTATCAACAGAGTTAGCAAATATGGATACATCTGACATTCCAAATAACTCAGCTAATGTTTCCGCATTGCCTTCTTCGCATACATCTTGAGCGGTATGTATTGAAATTACATTTATCGATGAATCAACAAAACTCTTCGTAATCGGATCAGGTAAATAGGTTTCAATATCATTTTCATCGATTATACGTTTATATGGTGGTGGATGATAAGTAACTACTGTATCGACACTATTGTCTTTGCAATATTCAAGTAAGGATTCTTCAAGCTCATGACCTACTGTCAAGTTTTCTACTTGATTACTCTCATCCCCGATCAAAAGACCTACACTATCATCTTCAAATGCATAATTAAGAGGTGTTAATTTATTTATATGCTCAAGAAGAATAGAAACGTTCACTTAATTTATAGTAATAACGATTTTTATAAAGTTTTTGCAGTTTTTCTATTATGGTAATTTGCCCAAATGACTAAAATGTTGGAAGAATCATCAGTGATGCAATCAATGCAAAGCCAATAGAAACTAAAATAACAGTACCCATTTGTTGAAACGGAACTAAGGAAGAGGTAGTTAAAATACCAAATCCTGCCATAGTTGTAAATGCACTACCAAATAGGGAACCACCCGTGGTTTTTAATGTTGTCCTTATAGCTTCAACAGGCTCGATGCCTGAAGAGATTGTTTCTCTAAATCTATTTGTTACATGAATTACAAACGGCACACCAATACCGATTGCCAATCCTGATAATGTGGAGGTTACAGGGTTGAGTGGTATATCTAATAGATACATCCCCATATAAGTTCCAAGTACAATTGCTGCTACTGGAAGTACTGTTATAACACCTAAGAAGGGTCTTCTCATATCAATCAAATAATATAAGACTAAAAATATCATTGAAGCTAAGATCGCAAACACCAAGGATTGAAATTGTGATGAGTTAATTAGTTCATTGACACTTTCTGTAACTATATTATCTGATGTAACACCTACAAATATTCCAAGATCTGAAAGTGGTTCAAAAGCTGTATATAAATCATCCCTTATTTGGGCAGCTCCAGATGTTCCTGCAGAGGTTGTAATTCTAACTTGCATAGCTGAGATTAAATCATTTTCATTTACATATAAACTAGTACTAAACGTGTCTTCGTCTGTTTCAAGCAAATATGTATACAAACCCTCTACATCACCACTAGAACTAACCTTTAATGCATCTAGTCCTTGTCCACTCATAATTTGAACACCATAAGTTCCTAACTGTCCAATTAAAGCCATATCAGGCATTGGTGGAGGTGCTTGAGGATTTGCTGAAGGTGGTACTAACATAGCTCCTAGAGATCCAACAACTGATTCAGCGGCTGCATTCCCAGCAAAGACTAATACATTATCAACATCTGATAGATTGCTTAACGAATCGATTAAAGCATTATGAATTTCAGGTGTAGCGACATTGTCTGATTCAATTAATACGCTTGTAGTTTCTCCAAATCCTCCACCAAATTCGTCTTGTAAAGTATTAAATGTTTTAACAGTTGGACTATCTGAAGGTAAGAAATCTGTGAAATTGAACACTGTTGATATGTTTGTAAAACTATAGTATCCATAACCACCGATTCCTAAAATTAATGCAACTGCGATAATCTTGAGTCGTTTAGGAATTATTGAAGTTGCTTCTGACAATTTGTTAAACAGTTTTTCTCCAGATGATGCAAATGCATCTGTATCGATTGTGTTTTTTCGTTCTGATCTCTTATCAAGTAATGTTCTTATAGCTGGAACGAGAGTCATTACCAAAATAAATGCATAGAAAATACCCAATGCAGTTGTTATTCCAAAATCCTGAAGTTGAGTTAGTGGCGAAACAATGTTTGTCAAAAACCCAACCATTGTTCCTAACGTTGCAAGAGTTAAAGCAATTCCAACAGAACTTAATGTTTTAGAAGCAGATGTATTTACTGAGTTTTTTAAACCTAATTCTTCTCTATACCGTCCAGTAAAGTGAATTGCGTAGTCTACTCCTAAACCGAGGATGATGATAGTTGAAATTTGTGAAAGTTGATTTGGTGCCCCAATTATATCTAAATAACCTGGTCCAAGAACAACACCAATTCCTTGCATCCATAATATAGCCAGCATTATTGCAGCCAAACTATTGAATATATCTGCAAAGGTCCTTCTGGAAGATTTAAAAAATCCAAATGTTTTTGTTGGTTTTATAAAGAAAATAAATGCAAGAACTAAAAAGATAATTCCAAAAGCTGCTCCAAAAAGCTGGGCTACTTCTTCTAAAAAGTCGTCTTGTTCATCACCAAAAAGTAACGCTAGAGAAAATCCAGCAATATCAATATTTTCAAAGTCATCACTAAGCTCGAGTAATTCTTTGTTTAATTCATTTTCTAATCTTGGTTGAACTTCAAAAGCTCCCTCAAATCCATATTCACCTTGAATTATTGCTGAATTGATGGTGATTATTCCTAGTCCTGCCGTTGCTGTTACTGTTTCTTCATCATATGAGCTAGATAAAAGCGCAGATGCAAACTGTTGAAATTCTGGAGGCATTTGTGCTGATGTAGCCTTATAAAGTTGTTTAAATTGTTCATCAGTCAAACTGCTAACATCAAGCATTGGATTAAAGGCTTTAGCAACATCTATAGGAGCAAAAAACCCTTGAACTAATCCTTGATTCGGATCATTTACAAGATACTTATACAATTCACTACTTTCGATTACTGCAATTGCTGCTGTGTAAGTCTCATAGCCTTCAACTGTAAGAACATCTTCACCTTCAAAAACAAGTTGTAGAACACTCTGTGTTCCTGATCCTCCAAAATAATCTGAAAGTTTACCTTGAGCTTCAATTTCTGGAGTATCAATCTCTCCCCCAAATCCAGTATCTAATTCCTCTGCTTGAGTGGTCATATATCCAAAAAATCCAGTGATTCCTAAAATCACAATAATTGTAATTACAGGGAATCTAGTTGCAGCAGATGAAAAAAAGTTAGTTAATAATTTCATGATTGATACTTAAATTGCATTCTTAAATATTAAACAACGTAAAGATTTACTTGTATTTTTAACGTTAAAAGTTTATTAAGTGTTTTCTGATAACTTACTTATAATTATGACGTGAAAAAGTTGGGCTTTTTTTTAATAGCAGTATTTATATCACTACAAACATCAGCTTTTGCTCATGACGGTGAAAATGAATTGGAACAAAAGAAATTATTTAATGGTATTGAAAATTATGATGTCATATCAATTTCTCAACCTGGAGTTCTTTACTATAGCGTTACAAATCAAATTTTAGAATCTGTAAAAAACCTGGGAAGTAAAGTTACATTCATTGGAAGGGCCAATATTGGACTGCACAAAGTCCTTGATAGTTATAACAATGAAACTTTGGTTACTAATCCTGATTATCTTTACAGTCTTTCTGTGAAAACTATTGAAAACAAGTATGCAGATTTATTTTATTCAGACGAAGTTAGTAATTTACTGAAAGAAAATAAGGTTATAGTGTCTGAACTTACTGCACAACAATATTCACTGAATACCGGCGATAAATTGGTTTTAGTTGGAATGAATGAAGTCATTACAGAATTAGAGATAGGAAAAATAATTCCCGATTCTGAAGTTGGATGGTTCGAAGCTCTGGTAAGTAAAAAAATAGGTTACGAATTAGGAATCAATAGAAATATACAAGCGATTATTTGGGACACAAAGGTTACGGAGAATCATTTTGTAGAGCTTTATAAAAATATTAAATACAAACAACTTAGAATTACATTTAGAGATTCTAAGCCAAACAAAAACTGGGTTTTACCTACTGCATTAATAAAAAATTATTTTGGTGATTTTCAAATTAAAGAGAGAGATGGGACATGGATCATTGTTGAACCAGCATGGAGAAATGAAAATATTGAAAGAAAAAATATGCCAATAATTGGTCGAGCCACTTGTAATAAAATTATGTGGAAACCTCTTTTAGGAGCACTAAATCAGGTCATTGATGAAGGCTTAGAAGAAACATTGTCTAAAGAAGAATTTCAAAAATCAGGTGGATGTTATGCACCAAGACGAATAAATAGATTCAATGCCGGAGGTGCTATATCAAGACATGCGTGGGGTATAGCAATTGATATAAATGTTAAGTCTGGATATCACCCAAGAGTTGTTGAAATTTTTAATTCATGGGGATTTGCGTGGGGTGGAACTTGGACGTCTCCAGATGAAATGCATTTTGAACTAAGAGATTTATCACCCAGTATTTCTCAAGCCAGCGGCTAACCCATTTACTGAAAGAAGTAAGGATATTTTTTCATAATCTGTTAACTCATTTTTCTGTAATTTTTGTAATAAAAAAACCTGAATTAGTGACAAAGGATCAAGGTAGGTGTCTCTAATTGCTAGTGTGTTCTTTAAAATTTTATTTGAATCGAGTAATTCTTTCGACAACGTAATTCGTTTTATTGCACTTTCAACTTTCAATGATTCTTCAACTATGTTCTCGTATAAATAACACATTTCTTTTTCTACAAGGTTTTCTGCATAAAACTTTGAGATATTTAAATCTGTTTTGGCAAGCGTCATTTCAATACTGCTCAACAAATTTTGAAAAAACGATGATGAGTTATATATTTTTCTTACCTGGTTTATTCCAAATTTATTTATTAATTCTTCTAGAGCTGTTCCTGAGCCATACCAGCCTGTGATTGTCTGTCGAGTTTGAGCCCAACCAAATACCCAAGGTATTGCTCGATAGTTTTTTACAGAGCTAATTTTAGATCTTTTTGAGGGTCTCGATCCAATGTTTAATACAGATAAGAGATTAACTGGAGTGACAGATTCAAAATAATAAATTAAATTTTTATCTTCAATCAAAGATCTATATTTTTTTGAAGATAATTTAGAAAGCTCATCAAGAAAATTATGTTCATGTTTGATTTCACGATTCTTTGTTTTATTTGCTTTGAAGAATGCGAATAAACCAAGTTTAAGATTTTCTGTTGCAAGACTTGTTGTTGAGTACTTATCAGATATAACTTCTCCTTGTTCTGTATATCTTAATTTGTTTTTTATTGTTCCTTTAGGTTGTGACAGAATTGAGTTATAAGTAGGTCCGCCTCCCCTACTAATAGTTCCACCTCTACCGTGAAAGAATGAAATATCGATATTATGTTTCTGGCCAATACTGAATAAAGCAATTTGAGATTTATACACTGACCATTGTGAAGCTACAATACCTCCATCTTTATTTGAATCTGAATAACCAAGCATTATCTCCTGATTATTATTGAAATTTTTTAAATGTTTTTTGTAATCTTTATTTGCAAAAAGATTTGAAATTATAATATGTGATTTCTCAAGATCGTCAATTTCCTCAAACAAAGGAACAAGCATAGGGATATCAGACTTATTTTTAATTAATTTTTTACAAAATTTAAATAAATTTAAAATATCTTTCTCGTTTTTAGTCATTGATAAAATTATCGAACTTATAACAGTATCACCGTATATTTTTTTCCATTCCGGAATTCGTTTTATGAGAGTTGAAAATTCAGAGTATTCTTTTTTGAATTCTTCATTAAATCTCAAGACATCTGCATTTTCTCTTATATCCATTTCGACACCGTGAAATTTGAATTGACTCACGTAATCAATAAAATATCTTAAATCTAAAGACGAAGAATTGTTCTTAAAACATTTATTTACTTCGTTTTCAAATAAGTTGAGATCATCCTGAAATTCAGAAAAAGAATTATATCCTTTTTTATTTTTCTGAAAATTGTCAAGTCTATGAAAAACAAGTGAAAGAAATATTCTAAAAGGCTCGTCAAAATTGATTTTTGTGTAGTGACGAAATTCTTTATTTAACAAATTTGAGTATTCTTTAATTTTTGACATTAGCAGTTGAGGTTCATCTGCATATAAAGTTGAGATACTAAAACTCTCAGATAGATTTATAATTTTTTCTTTATAGATTTGAATAATCTGATTTGAGTAAATTTTTAAAGCTTCTTCAGTTACTTTTAAAGTAACAAATGGGTTTCCGTCTCTATCTCCACCAATCCAGGTACCCAGCTTTATAATATCTTTTTGATTTATGTTATTTTCGGTAAATGTCTGTTCAATTTCATCGTAAACATCTGTATATAAAATTTTTAAATAATACAAAAGAGTTTTGACCTCATCAATAGGATCTGGTTTTGTTGACCTAACTTCTCTCGTGTACCAAAGTTGAGTTATTAAATTATTAATTTCATTTAAATCAGTTGAATTATTTTCGGAAATAATTTTTGCAATTTTATAAAGCTTTTTCAAGGTTGATTGCCTTGCACTCTCAGTAGGGTGAGCAGTAAAAACTGGTGAGAATATAAGACTGTCCTTATTCTTATCCAAATCATTTTTATCAATTTTGTATTGAAATTTTTCTCTAAAGACCTGTTCGGAAATATTTGAAAGATAAAAAAATAATGTGAATGATTTAGTCAGAGTCAAAAGCTCAATTTTATCTAAAGTCTTTAATCTTTTATAAATTAATTCTAAATATTTCGAATTTTTTGTTGATCTATATTTTTTTGAATTAACCCTTATTTCTTCAACTAGTTCAAAATTATTTTTACCAGCTTGTTGTTTAATTACATTACCTAATTCACTTCCAAGAATATTTATAGTTTGAGATAAAGTACTGAAATCTGGGTTTATTTTAGATTCTTTCTGCATCATCTATAAATTCGCTACCTGTTGCATCAAAAATTGGTACATTTATTTTTGAAAAATTAATGGATGAAAATTCTGAATGTGGAGTGTGCATTAAAAGCATATCATATTTTTCAAAATTTTCCAGAGATGTTTCCTTATTAACTTCCTTACTATCAACAATCAAAGAGTCGACAAATGGATCATAATAAGATATTTCAACGCCCTTTGAATTAAAGTTTTCAATTATATCCAATGCGGGAGATTCTCGAGTGTCACTTATGTCCTTTTTATATGCAACACCAAAGATTAATATTCTTGAATTTTTCATTGGTTTTCCTAATTTATTCATTCTTTCAATTATTCGGTTTACAACATATGCAGGCATAGAATTGTTGATTTCCTGGGCTAGTTCAACAAATCTTACAGGTTTGCCTATTTGTCTTGTCTTAAATGACAAATATTTTGGATCTATTGGTATGCAATGGCCACCTACACCTGGTCCGGGCCTAAAAGATTCAAATCCAAATGGTTTTGTTTTTGCTGCCTCGACAACTTCCCAGATGTCAATTTCTAACATATTGCATAGGATTGCAAGCTCGTTGATAAGGGCGATATTAACCTGTCTATAAGTATTTTCAAGAAGTTTAACCATTTCAGCTTCTTTAGTTCCTGATACAACAACAACAGTATCAATTATTTTTTCATAAAAAGATTTAATTTTTGATAATGAATCATCATTTATTCCACTAACTACTTTGGGAGTATTTTTGAAATTCCATTCTTTATTCCCTGGATCAATTCTCTCAGGTGAATATCCAAAATAGATATCTTCACCTGGTTTTAGATCTGACAATTTTTGAATTTCTGGTATCAATACCTCTAAAGTTGTACCTGGATAAGTCGTTGACTCTAGAATAATAATTTGTCCTTTAACAACATTTTTTGCTATTTCTTGAGCCGCACTAATTACATAGCTTAAGTCAGGTTTAAAATCTGTAAGTGGAGTTGGAACACTTATCACAATATGTTCACAATCTCTTAGTGATTTTGAGTCATCTGAAAATACAAGACCTGATGCAATTGACGAATTCAATGTTTTGTCACTAACATCTTCAATTGGTGAGACACCTTGATTTAGTTTTGATACTTTTTCAGAATTTATATCAAATCCAAAAACTTTTAGACCAGCATCTATCGAGTACACTGCCAACGGAAGACCAACGTATCCAAGACCAATTATCCCTAAATCATATTCAAATTTACTCATACAACTCTTTGTAGATTCTTTCAGATGTTTTACCATCCCAGAATTTAATTTCTGTTCCCTTTGAAAGTTTACTGTGAATAGTGGTATTTATTTCAGAAATTATTTTTTCTGTCTCAATACCAATTACTTTATTTGTACCCTCAGTGACAGTAATTGGTCTTTCAGTTTCATTTCTTAAAGTAAGACACTTAACATTTAAATGAGTTGTTTCTTCTTGAAGTCCACCAGAATCAGTCAAAACTAAATCAGAACTGCTGACAAGACCGAGAAAATCAATGTATGAGAGTGGATTTAAAATAAATATATTTTCATGTTCAACATCATTATCATTTATATATTTCTTTAATCTTGGATGAGCTGGTAGGACAACTTGATATTCATTACTAAATTCTTTAAGGCCTGCGAATATCTTTGCTAAATTTTCATCGGACAGGTTTGACGGCCTATGTATTGTGACAACAAAATATTTGCCAGTGATGTTTAGTTTTTCTTTAATTTGATCAGAAGATTGTAATATTTTTTCTAAATTTTTTTCAAGTGTATCAATCATAATATTTCCAACGTTACCCATATATTTTGCTGACAAATTTTCAGAATTTAGATTATCTACAGCATCATCTGATGGAGCAAATAAATAATCGCTGATAGAATCTACCATTATTCTGTTTCGTTCTTCTGGCATATCCATATTTCGTGATCTCAATCCAGATTCAACATGAAATAACTCCATTTTTTTATTTTTTGTAGATATAGCAGCGGCAAGTGTTGATGTAACATCGCCAAATACACCTACATACTTTGATTTATTTGTGTCAAATAATGTATCTAGTTTATCAACGATATAAGTAGTTTGTTTGTTCATGTTTGTTGTTGGAGTATCAAGATATATGTCTGGTTCACGAATATTTAAATCTTCAAAAATATTTGAAGACATACTTTTATCTTTATGTTGCCCTGTATGAATAAAAAGAGTATTTATTTTATTTTCTTCAAAATATTCAAGTAAAGGTGCAGCTTTAATAAAGTTTGGTCTAGTACCAACAACTAATATTGCGTCATAATTATTTATCACTACTTTATGATTTTAGTCATAGTATTAATGCTTAATGAACAACTATTATTGAATTGGTGAAAAAAATAGTATTAAATGCTTGCGGTGTAAAGTCTCTAGGTGGATTAAAACTTTTTCTTGAATCTTTTGACTTCTTTTCAAAGACTGATTCAAAAATCATTGTTTTGTACTCAGAGATAGAATTTTACAAAGATTTAAACAATCAATTCTATGAAAATCCAAGAGTCAAGTTTTACAAAACAACAAACAAAAGGTATCTTCATCCATTTTTAAATTATTTTTTACCTAAAAAAATCCTTGGGGAGATAAATAATTCAGATGCAATTATTCATTTTGGTAATTTTGGGTTCAAAACACTAAAAAAGTCATTTGTACTAATTCAAAATATTCTTCCGCTCGTAAAAAGAGGTATTAGAAACTCAATTCTTAAAGTACTAATAAATAGAAGCATGAAATTATCTAATTTCATACTGATCCAGCTAGATCATTTAAAAGAAGACATAGATAAGAAATTTCATTCAAAAATTATACAAATCGGTGAAACAACAAGTTCAGAAGTCAAAATATCAAATAAAAGTGGAAACATAGTTTTTTTCGGAAGCGATGTTGCAAATAAGAATTATAATTTTATGAAAAATGTTTTGAGCCAATTGCCAAATAGAAAAAAGGTCACAGTTATCAACCCACCGAGGGATATGGAAAGTTTTAATATTGTAAATACAGAAACTCATGATGAAACTCTAAAAGTATTGTCTAATAATGAAATTTATTTTCATGCTAGTGAGCATGAAACAGTAGGTTTACCACTTTATGAAGCACAAAACCTTGGTTTAAAAGTTGTAGCACCAATAAGTTCATATACTCAGTATTTCAGTCCAGAAAGCGTCTTTCTGTACAATATTAATGATCCAGATGATGCTCTAAAAAAACTTGATGATGCTAAATCTTCAAGCATTGAAAAAATTGATACATTAAATTATTCAGAGAACTGGAAAATAGTATTAGATAACATCTAAATTATTAATAATTGACTTAGCCGTATAGTTATTATTAAATTTATCTATATCAAATTTTTCAATTTTACTAAACATTTCTTCAATTAATAATGAAAGATTTTCTTCATCATTTTTATTTAAAGTTATTAAGTTATCAAATTCATCACTTAATTTAATGACTGGATCGTTATCAATTTCTGTAAAATGGATGATTGGCTTTCCTGTTGCTAAATATTCAACAACTTTACTTGGAATTTGATTTGGATTTTTATTTCCAATTGAGAGTAAGCAATGTGCAGAGTTTACCATTAGTTTCTGCGCTTCTTCTCTTGATACCTGTGGATAAAAACTGTGTTTATCTACATTTAAGTCACATGACTTTATTATCTTTTTAGAATCCTCGTTTACATACCATGAAAATTCCATTTCATTATTTTTTTTAATTAATCCTAAGAATGAATTTGGGGACCTCACGCCCTTTGTGAATATTCCAAAATAAGAAATTTTTATTGGTTTGGATGAATAGTTGTAAGATAAAGCACTATTAAAAAGATTATTGTCAAAATTACTTATAGGATTTGCGACTATTAATTTATCACTTGATATACCAAAAAATTGCTTGTGATTGTTCAATGCGTCTTGGTGAGTAAATAAAATATTATCAGCAAGGAAATAAAGTTTTTTTTCATATCGTTTGTTTAAACGAGAATAAAGAAATTGATTATTTTCTGGTGCATCTATCTTTAAAGAAAATGGATCACCAATATCCATTATCCAATGTTTTTTAACTTTTTTATTAATAAAGTAAGCTGCCATATGGGAAGAAAAAGGCAAACTAACAGAAATTATGACATCGTAATCTTTTGAAATTTTATTTCTATTTTTATAAATTTGAAGAAGCCAAAACATTGAATAATCAGGCCAAGCAAGATAATTGATAAAAAATCGATATATTTTTTTCAAAACTCCGTAAAATATTTTTTTAATTGCATCTCCTGAAGCAACTTGTTTAGATTTTTCTCTTAGATTTGAAACTATATTGAAATTATTTTTATTTCCAAAATATAGTATTTCAACATTATTTGTATCAAAATCTGGATACATCCCAGTTAAGATACTTACATTATGTCCATTGGCAATAAGTTCGTCTACCAATAATTTCCAACGAGTTGTTCGGGGGCTTACATGTGGTAAGTATTGATGGGTAACAATTAATATTTTTTTATACTTTTTCATTTTTAAACTCTAAAAGCATTAAGCCTAGTGAAATCGCCAACATTGTACTTAACTCCTCAGCCTGAAAGAAATACATTAACAAGATGACAATTAAATTTGAGAAAATATAAAATGAATATTCATTTCCGTTTTTATAAAGTTTTTTCAAAATGTTAAATAAAAATATTAAAAACCACATCAACCCTATAATTCCACCTGAAAAATAAAGATTTATATACAAATTATTAAATGAAACAATTTGGCCTGGATTCCTATAAACAATTTCTCCATCTACATTTTTCTTTGTTAAATCATCAAAAGTTGGAGAGAAATTTAAATTAGCAATCCCTAATCCTTGTCCAAATATTTGAATGTTTTCACTAGAAATGTATTGATTTAGTATAGATATATTTTCAAAACCATCTAACCCTCCCCTTGTGATTAAGGTGATTCTCTCGAATACGCTTTTTGTTACACTCTCTGAATTTTTAGCTTCATCTAATTTATTGTCATATAATGAACAGTTACATTTATCAGGAGATTCTGGTGGACACATTGAAGGATCTAATGCTGGAAATTTATAACCAAGACTATTACCTATAAAACTGGAAAATAATAAAAATATTATTGGAATAATAAATAGAAGATCAAAATTTTTATTTCTTAATGTCCATAAAACAGCTGCAAATAGGATTCCAAGAATTAAGCTAATTACTCCTGTTAAACTTCTCGATAAAATAATTGCAAGGATAGGCAATGTTGACAACCCGTACCAAATGGCTTGTTTTCGTGCCAAATAAAAGTTTAAGGGAATGATAGGTGCTAACCATACTGCTAAGAAACTTGGTTCTCTGAAAGTTCCATAATTCCTAAGAATCGAGCATGCTCTCTTTACTGGTTGAGACCAACCTCCTGAACCGGGTCTATTTCTTGAAAAATCCTGAAAATCAAATATGTATGAAAAGTATGAAATTAGTGACAAAAATGAAACTGTAATGCCGATGAAAGATATAAATTTTATAATCGTATCTCGTTCGAAGTAATTACTTAAAGTATAAACAAACCAGATAACAGCAATAAATCCAAGAAGCTTAAGTAATCTAAGTGAAATGTATTGAGTGAATGAAGAGGTAGCAAACTCTGGCAGATCGGGATTGTAAGCTAGAGCTCTAATTAAAGTGACAGAGGTAAAATATAAAAGTAAGATCCTCAATGAATCGAATTGATTAAATTCAATTTCAAAACCAAAAAAATAATATATTACGTAAATAAATATAAAAATAGAGACTCCTATCCAAGGCAAGGGTATTGAAAATAAACTAAAAGCATCAAGGCTTTCAAAGAAAATACCAATTAAAAAAAGATAGAAAAGTGGTGTAATTTTTTTTGTTTTCAATTTATACGTTTGTATCCTTTAGAGAATTTAAATTTAACTCCCTCATTCAATTCTCCCCAGTTTTCATAGGGGTTTAAATTCGTATCATTAGAAAAATCACTTATCAGTATATTTCCGTTTTCAATTGCTATTTTTCTATAAATTTTATTTCCATTAAAAACTGCGCTTCCTATGAAATTATTTTTATCTAAAAATAACAATTTACCATCTTCCATATAGTTAAGTTTAAAACAATCAAATTCTGATTCTTTTGGAAATTTTAAATCTGCATTTGGGCCCCAATGAAATTTCATTGATCTAAATTCATTCCTTGTTTTAATATCGTCTGTATATGTTCCCGTACCTGGATCTCTTGCAACCCATTTGCCGTCAGTAAAACACTCTATTGAAAGTTGGTCATAATGGGAATGTCCACCAACATTATTTTGTCCTATTTTGCCGCATCTGATACTAAAGTATTCTGAACCATCATTATTTCGCCAAATAAAAATACCAAAATCAGGAAATGAATAAAGGTTGAAATCATTTTGGAATATTTTAATTAAAGGATGGTCAACCTTTGAAAAACTCGTTAAATCTATAGAATCATTTTTTAGATTAGGTACGTCAATCGTTTTTTTCTCAAAATTAAAAAAATGATCAATGAGATTTATCAACCAATTCATTTTTAATGGATCATCTTCATCATGATAAAAGTAGAAAAGTCTCCCCGAATCATTGTCACCAATCTGAGAAAGTTCTCCGTTAACCATAAGTAAATTCAATAAGCTTCTATTTGAAAATACTAATTTTTCAATCAATTCAACTAGTGATGAATGAGGTTTAATTTCATCTATAGAAAGTTTAAAGATGATTAAAGCTTCAGTTACAAATGCAGAATAATGGGATGATCCTTCAAAATTAGTTCCATCTTTATAGAACTGTCTATTTAATTCTTTATTAAGTTCATTCAAATAATATGTAGTATCATCTTCATAACCATCAAACTTATAAGTTGCTAGTGTCAAAATTATTGAACATAATTCAATTAAATAATGATTTCCAACAACATTTCCATCGTCTTCAAGATTTTCCGTTATGTATTGATAATGTTGACTAATAAATGTATCAATTAAGTCTTTATTATTGCCAAGAATCTTTGAATCTAAATCATTGTTTTCTAAAAAATTTCGATGAAAAATTAAATTTATATTTCTGATTGCTACGTCCATAGGACTATTCCAATAAATTAATGGAAATTTGGTTACATCAATATTTTCATATAAAATTTTATCTTTATTCAAAATGGATAATAAATCTAATTTTTGTAAAAATTGAAGCCTAGAGGCTTCATAGGGAACTTTTACATCACTTTTGTTGAAATAAGCAGGAATAAATTTATTGTGTGCTTGGAAATCATTATTACTAAAAATATCCTTTGATGTTACTAAATCGTCAGTTTCCTTTCCAAAAATTTTTCTGGAATAATTAATTTCGTCATCTTTATTCGTTAACAGGTAAGAAGCCAACATCTGATGATATTTCGGATTTGTGTACTCAAAAGATTTAAAATTAGTGGGAACAACTATTTTCTTCGCAAACAAGTTTCTTAGATTAAATCTTGTTCTTTGTAAAAAAAGTTTAAGCATAAGATTTCCTAAAACTATAAGAAGTAAACATTGCAATAATAGTTTGCGATGAAATAATTGACCAAATTGCTGGATTGGAAATATTCAAATTATGAAGTGCAAAATAAACAATATAAGAAATTATTGAACCTGAAATAATAATTTTTGTTATGTTTACCTCAAAACCAAGAGCTCTTGAAAAGATAATATTGATTCTAGACCAAACCATTAAAGGTAATGAAAAAAGAATTAAAGAAGTTTGTAAAGAGACATCTCTGAACTCTTCTCCAAGAAGTGATACAAGAATATTTCCTGCAGTATCTCTTAACAAGTAAAACATAGCTGGAATGATAAATGAAATAAAGAAAACTTTCTTTAGACGCTCCCTTATGTTTTGAATTTCGTCTTTGTCTTTTGCTTTTGATAATTGTGGAAATAATATATCAAGGCTTGCTGCTAAAAGTTGAAAAATAATTTCTAGTATTCTTCTGGACCATGCCAAGACACCCAAAGCTGGACCAAGATAAAATAGACCTAACAAAACTATATCTAACTCGGAAATCAAAGCACTGGAGAATGTTGTAAGAACCATTTTTCTTCCCGAATTGTTCAGCTCTTTTCTTGTTAACTTATCTTGATCTAAATTTCTTTTTTTCTCGGTTTTAGGGATGTAGTAATGAGCGACTAGAAAAAATAAAAATAATATAGCCGATTGATACATTACTACCCATATTATTTCTAGACTGTTAATCACAATAATCCAAGCACCAAATCCATAAAGGATTGTTCTAACGATTATCTGCTTGGAAGTAATTACAAAATTGCCATCCGCTTGAAAATATGCCAGAGCAATATGAATCATTTCGTTAAAAACAAAACCTACTAGAAAAATTGCTGTTATCGGGTAATCTCTGCCAAACAAAATTGTTAATGGAAAAATTATCGCCAAGGCTAGTGCAAGATTTCTTAAAACCAGAAAGTATGAGTTAGCAAAAAGAGAATTTTTGAAACCAACATTTTGAGCTCTCAGCTTTGTAACAACTAATGCAAGAGATAATACGGTTGCTGTTCCAATTAATACAGAAAGACTTTTTGAAGCTGCATATTCACCGTATATTTCTGCTCCATACTCTCTACTTATTATTGTGATTAAAAAAAAATTAACTCCTAAAAGAGTTAATTGCATTAGAGATATGTAAATTGTATTTTCTTTCCAATTTTTTATCAATTCGCAACCCTTGCTAAATGCCAATTTGAAAGATTAATTAAATACCACTTTTTTTGGAAGTCATTTCCATTAAGGATATGATTTAATTCTCTTTCATTAAATAAATTTACTAGAGAATTGAACTGTTGCACAGATTCATAGAATTTTTCCTCATCTTTCTTGATCCACTCACCTATTGGAGCCCTAAATCCTTGTTTTTTTCTATTTATGATTTGATTAGGTAAATATTTCAACGCAACCTTTTTGAGAAGACTTTTTGTATTAGTTAAGTCAATAAGTAATTCTTCCGGCAAGGAAAGTACATATTCTACTAATTTATGATCAAGAAAAGGCACCCTTGCCTCAACAGCAGATTGCATTACAAGTTTATCCATTCTCATAAGTAAAAGTTCCGGAAGCCTTATCTTTAAATCAATTAAAGTCATCCACTTAGAAATTGTTGAATTTTTGTTAGAAAAATATTCTTTCCATTTATTGTCAGCGTAAAATATTAGATCAGAATGATTTGGTAAACCATCTACTATCAAGCTATCTAATTCCTTTAAATTAAAACCCAAAGCTCCGCCTGCAAATGAAGTTCTATTAAATAGAATATTGCTAAGCATATTTAATCTATGATTCTTAAAACTTGAGTATTTTTTTGTAGATTTAAAAAAGGGCTTAAAAAATTTATTCAATTTGAGATATCTATTCCAATGATCATATCCATAAAACAATTCATCTGCACCTTCCCCGACTTGAACAACTTTAATTTTGCTGTTCTTAGTTTTCTTACCTAGGAAATAAAGTGGAATTCCAACCTCATCCCCAACTAAGTCGTCTTGATAGATGGAATAATTATCAAGAAGCTCTTGGAATTCTTGATAAGAAATATTCTCCTCAATTAAATCTATGTCATTATTACTTGCCGCAAATTTTGCTTCGTTTAACTCTCCCTCGTATCCTGGGAAATGGTCTTTAAAATCTATGTTAAAACCTTTCAGTCCAGATTTTTCATTTTGTTTCATAAGCTTGCCAATCAAGGATGAGTCAAGCCCTCCAGATAGAAATAGTCCTACTTCAACGTCACTTACTTTCCTATACTCAACAGATTCATTTAATAATCTATCTATATTTTCAATTGCTTCTTCTTCTGAGATATCATTATTAACTTCAATATCAAATGGATCCCAATACTGATTAGATTTTATTGAATTGTCCGAAAAAAACTCTATGAACTCACCAGGTTGTACTTTTGATATGTTTAAATTTCCTGTTCTATTCATTGGGACACAAAGATGCCTTAGATATGCAATATAAGACTCAATATCAGGCTCAAATGGAATTAAATTAGATTGTTCTATAGTCTTTAATTCTGAAGAAAATATAAACCAATCATCATTCCTAGCAAAGTATAAAGGTTTGATTCCAATTCTATCTCTAGCTAAAAAAATAGAGCGCGTCTTTGCATCATGAATGGCAAAGGCAAATTGGCCTCTTAATTTTTTTAAAATTTCAGATCTATATTCAATATATCCTTTAAGTAATACCTCTGTATCGCCTTCCGTAGAAAACTTAACACCTTTACTCTGTAGTTCAGCTCTTATTTCTTTGAAATTATAGATTTCACCGTTAAATACAATTGTATATCTTTTGTCGTCATCCTGATAAGGTTGGTTTGATCTTGAGTCTAAATCGATAATTGAAAGCCTGCTGTGAATAAAACATTCTGAATCTGAAATATAATTAATGGAAGAGTGATCTGGTCCCCTGTGTTCTAGGGAGACTTTCATATCATTTGCAATATTTTGGTCGATTTTAGAATTGTTAGTGTTAACAATTCCACCAATTCCACACATTTCTCTAACTCTAATGTTATATTTTTTATTCAAGTAAATTAATTTGAATAGTTTAGAGTAAATATTGTATGAAAATAATTTTTGACATTACAATCATGGTTTTTCTCATTCCAGTTTTTTTATTCTTTTTTCCAATCATTTACCTGTTGATAATTATTTCAGATGGTTATCCAGCAATATATGTTCAGGAAAGAGTCGGTAAAAACGGTAAAATTTTTAAATTATTTAAATTCAGGACTATGGATGAAAGCTCAGATGAGGATCTACACGAAGAGCATTATAAAAAATTAGCTGATAAAGAAACAATTGAGCCATCTTTAGAGCCTGGAAATCCTATACGAATTGAAAACGATGACAGAATAACAAAAATTGGTCTTTTTCTAAGAAAGACTTCCCTAGATGAATTGCCTAACGTAATAAATGTTCTAAAAGGAGAAATGTCAACTGTCGGTCCAAGACCTTTGGTTGTTTATGAATCAAAATTACTTGGTGATTATCAGAAAAAGAGACATTCAGTAAAACCTGGAATTACTGGTCTTGCTCAAGTCCAGGGAAGATTAGATTTAAGCCTACAAGAGAGGCTTTATTGGGATATTGAATATGTTGAAAACTACAACATTGTCCTTGATTTCAAAATACTTTTTCAGACAATTATCTCTGTTATATCAAGAAAAGGGGCAAACTAGATTAAGGAGTAGTAGCCCTCAACTACCTTTGATTTATTTAAAATATTTTCATTTAGATTGTTTATATTTTTTTGATATTTCAAAAGTAGTGATTGATCATTTAGTTTATCAAATATTTTTTTCATCGAAGTCTCATCATATGGGTCAATGGTAAAACCTAATTCATATTTCTCTATAAACTTTGAAACAGCAGAATCACTGTTAGCAAAACACAATAAAATTTTATTCATTGAAAGATAGTCAAAAGTTTTACCAGGAAAACCTTCTACTGTAATTTCTTTGTCTAACGAAATAAGTCCAACAGGAATCTCTTTCGTTTTATCGTATAATTCGTTTCTTGGTAAATGCTCAAAAACATTTAATTGATCACTTTCTAAATCTTTAATAGAATCAAATTCTTCACCTGCTCCAAAAAATTTTAATTTCCAATTCTTCTCTTCAATAGAATTAAAAGTATCGACAAATCTTTTAATATTTTGAGGTTTACCCATATTACCGGCATATAAAATTGTTTTTTTATCTAGATTTGGATTTTCATTTGATATTTCATAGGGGGAAAAGTGATAAATCGATTTTATGTCTTTATCTATTAATCCACGACTGTTAATAAGAAATGCTTTTAATTCTGATGAGTTTACAACCAAATTGTCAGCAAGTTTCATTGCGTATGTATCGATTTTTTTAAAAATGTTAAATAAAATTCCAGCATTTGTTTTCAATGTTTTGTTAGCGATTTCAGGATAAAGTTCCCAGCACGAGTATGTAACTTTAATCTTTAGAAATTTCTTTATATAAATTACAACTAGGTTCATAGTTGGTGGATAACTAAATATGAAAATGTGAGAGTAATTTTTTTTGTTCTTAGATAAAAATTTAATTGTTTGATAGTGAAACATTATCCATTGAAAAAACCTAGTTACTTTGTTAAAACTCCTGCTTGCTGAACTTATATGTGTTATGTTTATGTCTTTATATGATGATGTGTAATATTTATCTGAAGTTTGATTCTTACTATTTTCTATATTGTATTGTGGAGAGCTTGCCAATATCTCAACATCAACACCAAGCTCTTTAAATCCATCTGCAATTTCAGCAACTAACATTCCTGTTGAGACGTTATCTGGAGGTATTGTTAAAGAGTGAAATAAAATTTTTTTCATTCTTTAAATGAATTTGAAATGTCAAATGGATAATTTTCTTTATTGTGTTTATGAAAACTGTTTGATTCTGATAATTCCACAAGGTCGTCAACAATATTATCAGATGCTTTCCCATCACCGAATGGTTGAGCCCATTTTGTATCAACCAACTTCATAGCCTTATCTAAGTAACTTTGAAAGTCACTTATCTTCTCAGATGGATCAAATTTTATAGAAGCATTAACATCATATACCTCTGGACGCTCTGTTGAGTATCTCATTTGAATAGAAGGTACATTCATAATGCATGCCTCTTCAACTACTGTTCCTGAGTCACTCATTACAAAGGTTGAGTTCTTAAGAAGATACATAAATTCAAGATACCCTAACGGGTCAATCATCAAAACGTTCGAATTGGGTTTTAGATCATATGCTTTAAGCATTTCTTGAGTTTTGTATCCTGCAGGAAATACTATTTTCATATCAGAAGAATTAAATAGATTTACAATATTGTTAAGAGAATCGATGTTTAATATATTCTCTCTCCTATGAGATGTTGCTAATAAGAATTCGTTTTTTCCAATAAAATTTAAAACATTGTTATCTAAGCTTTCATGTCCCGAATCAAAAATATTTTGATTTTCTTGAATAATATCAACTATAGGGTTCCCAGTTACTTTTATTATATCTTCAGAAATTCCCTCATTTAGACCTTGCGTCTTGTATGAATCAAGATAAGCATATATCCTGTCTGACAAGTGATCTATGGTTTTTCTGTATTTTTCTTCAGGCATTCTCCAATCGTATGAACGCATACATCCTTCAATATGAACAATTGGGATATTGTGCTGTGCTGCTCCAATACTACCCATGACCGTATTTGTATCACCAAGAAAAACAACAGCTTGATACTTATTGTTTTCTAAGTGATTGAATGTATTTTTAATCACTGATGAAACTGTTGATGCATCGTTAGTAGTATCTATTTCAAATTCAACATCAGGTTTTGGAACATTAAGTTGTTTAAAGAAAACATCTTTCATATTCTCGGAATAATGCTGGCCAGACCATATGAAATCATACGTTATATTCTTATTTTCAGACAAAAGTCTGATAATTTTACTTGCCCTTATAACATCAGGTCTAATTCCTAGAATGATTCCAAGGTCTTTCATACAAATTCCAATATCTTTTTAGTTCCTTCATATTCAGCTAATTCAGATATATTGTCTCTTATAGATGGAATTTCTTTGTATCCACCTAATGCCCAAAGTTCTTGGTTAGCTTTTGAATCCAATGTCTTTAATGTTCTATCAACTTTGTTGTCTGATAAAACATTGTTAATTTCTATATCTTTTGTGAAATATTCTTTAAAAAGATTTAACAACTCATACTTATTAACTTTGTCACTTGGCACTATGTGTTGCAATTTAATTTGAGTTTGTTCGCTCTCTATAATACCTAATACAATTTTTGCAAAGTTTAATGTTGTTATCCCATTCCATTCATGATCTGTAAATCCATTAACTACTGATTCATCTGTCCTTAAAAACCAGTTAAGAAGTGACCTTCCACTCCCAGTTTCAGGTCCAACAATACTCGAACGCAACAAGGTTTTATTATTACTAGAAACCTCTCCAACAATTTTGGTTTTACCATACACATCTGTCGCATCTGTCATAGATGTTTCAATATATTCTCCTTCTAATCCAGAAAATACACAATCTGTTCCAATTTGAATGTAGCTGAAATTAAAATCCAAACTTGCTTTCGCAATTGTTAGTGGAAAAAAGGAGTTTATAGATATTGCATTGCTAATTGATTCTTTTGTTTCGGAGATAGTTGGCTTTATTGCTCCGATACAATTTATGACAAAACTAGGATTTGTTAATTTACATAAATCATCAAAGTTATCTTTGGTAGGATCAAAATTAATCTTTTCACCATTCAATTCACTAATAAATTTATTTTCAGAACGTGATGTAAAAAAAAAGATTATCTTTGGAATAATCAGAAAAAACTAAAGAAACCATTTTTCCTAACATACCTGTTGAGCCAAGTATAAGAAGGTTACTCAAACAGTTCACCTCCATTGCTTGTCCACGGATCCCAATATTTTGAATCAAATCTGTAATCATCATTTAGAGAGTCTTCTAGAGTTGAAGAAGAAAAATACATTATTTTACTATTTTCTTCAAGGTTCATGGCTCCATTTGCATAACCCTCTGGAATGGATAATAAGTCTGAATTTATATCCATTTCGACCATTTCTGGATAAATTGTCTTATCTGGATTTTCCCAATCATCTATTTTTATTACACCGACCAAAAACTTGCCTGATAATACTTTGATAAGTTTTTTTTCATTTTTATGACCGTGCCATGCTCTCACAGTTCCTATTTTTGGATTTGTTACTGTATAAAATCTTTTGTAATCACTAAGGTTTAATTCATTAAAAAACTCAACATTTCCTCTGTGGTCTTCAGAAAACCCTCTTTCATATCTTTCTAGGTTCAAGATACACCAAACTTCTGCAAAAAGTTCTGATTTGAATACCTAGGATCTGTTATGTCCTTTATCCTGTTATGAAAAATTAAATCATATATCTCATTAACTCCATTGATAAGCTCTATTGAAGCTACAAATCCTGTTTCATCCAATAATTTTTGACTTGATACCTGATAGTTTCTAGCATCCTCAAAGCTCATGGGAGTCACTTCTACTTCAACATCTTTTACTTTATTTTCTATCTCTCTTGCTATATCGATGATTCTATAGTTCTTGTGATGAAGATTGTAAATACCACTTACATCAGTGTTTAGACAGTGACTTATTGCATTTGAAACGTCATTTACATGAAGGAGGGGCCTCCACTGCTCACCGCCATAAACACTAATTTTTTTATCTATAAGTGCTTTTGCTGTAAGAACATTTACTACTAAATCAAGACGTACTCTCGAAAATTCATCACTTATCCCAAATAAAGTTCCAAGCCTAAAAATTAATGCATTTGCATTTTGCAGATATTCTTCTGCTTTTAATTTAGATGATGCGTATTCAGATAATGGATTTGTATCGGAAGCCTCTGTTAGAACTCCGTCTTGAGCCCCATAAACCGAACAAGTCGACAAAAATATTATTCTGTTATCAAAATTTTCAACAAGATTTTTCACACTTTCAGAATTAATTTCAAAGGTTAGGTCTGGATTAATGGCACACGCACCATCACCAACTAACGCTGCAAGCCAAACAACAACATCAAAGTTATTTAAAATACCATTTAATTTTGTTGTATCCCTTATGTCTCCAAGAATAAAATTTACTTTTTTTCGATAAGATGTTTCATAAATCAATGAATCGTAAACAGTAACTTCATGTTCCTGAGAAAGCTTATCAACGATTCCTCCTCCAACATATCCGGCACCACCTACAACTAAAATTTTCATCTTAAATATAGTATATGTTTGAGTTTTCTAATAAAACAGTATTTCAAAATGTAGAATTCTCCTTTTCATTAAGATATAGAAAGTAGCTAAAGTAAAAAAACCAAGATACAGAGTGATTTTGTAATAAATCACTTGATAAACTCAATAACAGAAATGCCATAATTGCCATAAGATTTGGTGAGTAGTTTGTTAAATCTCTTAATTTAAAAAGACTTAATATAAGATCCTTGAAAATTAATCCGTACAAAAACAGGCCAACAATCCCGTAATTTAGGAGTATGAATAAATATGAATTGTGAGGACCATAAGAAAAAAGGATTATCATCAAAGTTTTTGGAATCAAGTACCTCATTTCCTTTTATTATGAAATTATCATACCCTCTTCCAAAAATATTATTGATAATTGAATCTTCTGAAACATATTGTAATGTTCCTGATTGCATTTCAACTCTGTCTTGGATACCGCTGTTATCATCTTGAATGAATCTATCTATTAAACCAAAATTTACACATATCAATAAAGAGCCAATTAATAATAAAACCGTATTTAGTTTTTTATCATGAAGCATGATTCTAAAAAATATAAATAAAACCAAAACAATTAGAGAAAACCGAGAATATGTAAAGAAACATCCAACAATTGAGAATGGAATTATTACACGTAAATAATTACTTTCCATCCTGAACATTGAATATATTCCTGTCACGGTAATCAAATCAGCAAAACTGTTTGGCCCCCCCGCCTGAAATCCATTTGTTCGTCCTTTGATATATTCAATATCACTTAAATTAATTCCAATATTCCAAGTCTGGTAGACATCTTTGCCAAGATTTATCGAAAATAAATATGAAAGAATTGAAAACGAACTTAAAAAACAAAAATAAGTAGAAAGGAAAAGTATTTATATAATTTTTTTCACCTAAAAGTGATATAAATATAAATAAAAAAAGATAAAATCCAAATCGCAGGATTTCAGAATGCAAAAATTCACCATTCACAAAAAAATTTTGAATTATTAGATAAAAAATAAAAAATACAAAATACATGTATTTTTCAATTTTTAAGGAGACATTTTCAATATTAAAAAGAAGATACATTGCTAATGAAAAAAATAATAAAATTGGCAAGTCATCGGTATGAACAATTCCTGGAATAATGTCGAAGTGAGGAATGACTGAAATAAAAAATAAAAGATATAAAGGCGAAAAACTTTTAAGCCTATTTATTTTTAACCCCCATCATTAAAGATAATAACCAATAAATACTTATAAATAGTATTTAAATCTTTTTAAAGAATAATAATTAGTTTTGTTAGCATGTATTAAGTGGATAAAAAAGTTGTAGTTACAGGCTGTTCCGGCTTTATTGGTTTTCATCTATCAAATTCTCTATTAGAGACAGATTTACAGGTAATAGGTATTGACTCTTTAAATTCAGCATATGATGTAAAACTAAAGCAAAAAAGACTTGAAAAATTAGATAAAAATAATAACTTTACATTTTTTAATAACAATTTAAGTCAAGAGGATAGTCTTAACGAAATAAAGAAATATGAAATATCGACAATTTACCATATGGCGGCAAGAGCAGGAGTAAGACAAAGTTTTTTAGATCCACAAAGTTACATAGAGGATAATACATACGCATCTGCCAATGTTGCTAATTTTTGTAAAGAAATAGAGATTCCTGAAATAATTCTTGCATCAACATCTTCAATTTATGGAGACAGTGGTGAGAATTTAATGGTTGAAGAGAAAGATGAAAAAATAAAACCGCCTTCTGTTTACGCAAGTACAAAACTATCGGGGGAATCTTTGACAAAAATAATTCTTGAAGACACAAATACAAACTTAATAATTTCTAGATTTTTTACAGTATATGGACCATATGGAAGGCCAGATATGTCGATTTTAAGATTTATACATTGGATAATTAATGAAGAAAAAGTAAAAGTTTTTGGAAATGGAGAACAGCAAAGATCTTTTACATACATTGAAGATGTTGTCGATGCACTCACAAGAATGTCAGGTTTAGAAGATTCACATACTTTCAATGTTGGATCTAATATCACAGTTTCACTCAACGAAGTCATAAAATTAATTGAAGAATTCTCTGGAAAAAAAGCAAATATTGAAAACTTAGAACGTGCATATAAAGATCCTGATGTGGTTCGTCCAAACTTAGAAAAAATAAACGAGGCTATTGGATGGGAGCCAACAACTAAAATACAAGAGGGTATCGAAAAAACAGTTTCATGGTACATGGAAAATGAAGACTATCTCAAAGATTTGGTATACGTCAATGAATAAAGTAATCGTCACAGGTGGTGCAGGTTTCATTGGTTCAAACCTTGTAAAAAGATTATTAGATGATGGTGCTCAAGAAATACTTATAATTGATGATTTTTCAACCGGAAAGAAGGAAAACCTTCATGACTCCTCAAAAGTACATCTCATTGAATCAAAACTTGAAGATATTAATGATTTAGAAAGTCAATTTAAGGGGTATGATTTTTGCTTTCATCTCGCAGCTGGAGTAGGCGTTCAATACATAATGGATAATTTGAGTGATTCATTACTAACAAATATTCAAGGAACTCATATTGTCTTTGAAGCATGTAAAGAAAATAATATACCTGTATTAATAACTTCTACTTCAGAGATTTATGGAACTTCTAAAGAAGAAAGTTGGGATGAAGAGACAAAAAGTTTGATTGGACCTACAACAAAACTCAGATGGTCATACGCTGTATCAAAAATGATTGATGAATTCTTAGCTCTATCTGAATTCGAAGCCGGTAATCTTAAACCAATAATAGTAAGGCTTTTCAATACAATAGGTACAAATCAGGTTTCTGATTATGGAATGGTTGTACCAAGATTTGTAGAATCTGCATTAAAAGATGAGGATATAGTTATCCATGGTGACGGATCTCAAACGAGATCATTTACCTGGGTGGGAGATGTGATTGACTACTTTTTGAAACTAGCTGAGTTAGAAAGTTTTGGAGAAATATATAATATTGGTCAAACCGAAGAAATATCGATAAAGAACTTAGCTCAACTGATAATTGATACATCTAATTCAAATTCAAAAATTAAGTTTTTAAGTCATAAAGATGTGTTTGGTGATAAGTTTGAAGATCCTACAAGGCGCACACCCAATATAGATAAAATTGTGAAAGCAACCGGAATTAAACCTAGTTACGATATCCAAACAATGATTAAAGAAATTGTGGAATCCAAAAGACAAGATTAATTAAATTATGAAGGTATTAGTAACTGTAGGAATATTTCCTCCAGATATTGGTGGACCTGCTACTTTTGTTCCTAAAATTGCAAATTATTTTCAAAATGAACTCAATTATGAAATAGATATCTTAACTTTGTCCGATAGTAAAAATTTAGACATAGAAGATAAATTTTTTGTTAAAAGGATTGATAGGAACTTACCAATAATCTACCGGTGGTTAAAAACAATTTTCACTGTTTATAAATTAGGTAAAAATAAAGATTTAATATTTGTAAACGGTCTTGGTACAGAGACCACAATTGCGAATATCTTTTTGAAAAAAAAGATTATTAGAAAAATTGTTGGTGACCCTGTTTGGGAAAGAGCTTACAACAAAGGAAAGATATCTGAAAACTTTGATGAATTTCAATCAAAAAAATATGGAGTTTCAATATCACTTCAAAAGAAAGTACGAAACTATAGTATTAAAAACTCTGATGTTGTTATCACACCATCTCAACACCTAAAAAATTTTATTTTAAATTTAGGATTTTATAACAAAATTGAGACAATTAATAATGGAATAACTATACCTGAGGAAAGCGCACAAATATTTACAAATGATCAAACTAACATAACTATTGTATCCAGGCTCGTTACGCATAAAAATATTGAAAAAATAATTGCCGCAATATCAGATCTAAATAATTCATTAATTAAATTAAATATTATTGGAGATGGGCCTGAGCTAAACCAACTTCAAAGTATTGCATTAAAATCTGATTACAAAGAAAATATAATTTTTCATGGAAAACTACAAAGGGATGATATTAATAATATTTTTTTGAATAGTGATATTTATGTCCAAGCATCGAATTATGAGGGGTTGCCACATTCCTTACTTGAAGCCATGAGTTATGGAATACCTGTTCTCTGTACTCCTGTTGGGGAATGTAAAAAGCTATTAGGAAATGAAGATAGAGGATATGAATTAGAACTCCCTGTATCGAAAGATAATATTAAATCAAAAATTAACGAGATTATGAGCGAAAAAAATACAGCATCTAAAAAAGGTGAAGATGGTAAAAATTTCGTCACTGAAACATATAGCTTAACTAATACTTTTAGTCTTTATAAAAATCTTTTTACAGATCTACTTGAGGAAGAACATTCATGAAAAAAGTCCTTGTATTAAATATATCTACAGATTCCAATAATACGTCCCTGGGATTTGCAATATCATGGTTAAATGCATTTGCAAAAAAGTTTGATGAAGTACATGTTATTAGTCTCAGTAAAGGAAGTGATGATGAATTAGAAAAAAATGTGATTGTCACCTCAGTTGATAATGAACTTGGAAGAATTTCGAAAGTAATTAATCTTATTAAAATAATCAGCAAATTAACAAAATCAAATAAGTATGAATTTTGCTTATCTCATATGTCATCGTTGATGATAATAATTTCGTCACCAATATTAAAAATCAGAAAAATTAAATCAATATTTTGGTACACCCATAAAGGTCCTAATGATTATTTAAAAAAATTATTTTTGCTGAAAGCGTCAATTTATTCCAACAAAATTATTACAGCATCAAAAAATTCATTCCCTTACAAAAAATTTTTTAATAACAAAAGTAAATTACATGTAATTGGGCATGCAATTAAATTCAATGAGTTTTATAGAAAAGTTAATAGTTTCGATGGGAAAAATTTTGTAATCATCTCAAGAATTTCTAAATCAAAAAAGATAGACGAATCAATATCAGGGTTTCTCAGTAGTCAAAAAGGATCTAGTCATAAATTATCTGTTATAGGAGGCCCTCTATCATCTGAAGATAAAATTTATTTTGAAAAGATTAAATTAAAATATGCTTCACATAAAAATATAAGTTTTTTGGGAAGTATGCCACATAAGAACTTGATAAATGAGATTTCTGATTTTAGTTTTCATATTAACAATACCGAAAAAGGCTTTTATGATAAATCTGTTCTAGAAACTATGTCATATGGGCTTATTAATTTTTATTCTAATTCTGATTATGACGAGCTTTTACCAGAGGAATATAAAGATAAATTCAAATTTGATGGAACGCCAGAAAGCCTATCAAATAAAATCTCAGATATTGGAAATTTAAAAAAAGATGAGATTATTAAGATTATAAATTTTTCACAATCAAAATTAGAAAAGCAGTCTGTTAGTAACCTTGTAGAAAGAGTTTTGACAATTATTTAGATAGTTGTTTTTCTACCCATGTAATAGTTTTAGTTAAACCTTCTTCAAGGTCAACTTTTGGCTCCCAATTTAACTTTGATTTAGCTTTAGTAATATCTGGCTTACGCTGTTTTGGGTCATCATTTGGAAGTTCAAGATATTTTATTTCAGATGTAGAATCCGTCAATTCAATAATCTTTTCAGCTAATTTTCCAACTGTCATTTCATTGGGATTCCCAATATTGAAAACATCATATTCAGTTGAATTCATTAATGAGATTATTCCTGCAACAGTATCTTCTACGTATGAAAAACTTCGTGTTTGTGAACCATCTCCGTATATAGTTATATTTTCATTTCTTAGTGCTTGTACAATAAAATTTGTTACTACTCTTCCATCATTTAATTGCATTCTTGGACCATATGTATTAAAAATTCTTACAATTTTAGTTTTAAGACCATAAGACCTTGAATAAGTTGCAACTGCTGCTTCTGCAAATCTCTTTGCTTCATCATACATACTTCTCTCACCATTCGGATTCACATTACCCCAATATTCTTCATTTTGAGGACTGATCAATGGATCTCCATAAACTTCAGAGGTTGATGCGAGTAAGTATTCTGCACTATGTTTTTTAGCCAAGCCCAATGTGTTTATTGTACCTACACTTCCAGCTTTGAGAGTATTGACTGGATGTTCAGTATATGCTTTTGGTGAAGCTGCGCTGGCAAAATGTAAAACATAATCAACCTTATCTTCTATTTCTATATGATCTTGAACATCGTGCTCAATGAACGAAAAATTTTCTTTGACAAGTAAATTATTTATATTTTCCGTAGAGCCTGTTAGCAAATTGTCAATAACAATAATTTTGTGACCATCATTAATAAGTTTTTCACATAAATAAGATCCTACAAATCCCGAACCACCAGTAATTACGATATTCATAGTGACCACGGAATATAAGTTGTAGAATTAGAATCTTCAATAATTTTATTTAATCTATCAAGTGTTAACTCCTTGACTGGATACATTAAAACAAATAAATGGGGAGAATTGAGATTTTCAAGATAGTCAAATTTGACTATATTTTCATCATTAATTATTTCGTCAAATACAACAACATTTTCAATTGAACTTTTAAGTTTTTTAAACACTTCTGTTGTAGGTGAATTCCTCAAATCATCTGTATCTTCTTTGAATGCTGCACCAACAAGAACTATTCCTTCTAATTTTTTTGATTCATACAATTCTTTAATATTTTCTGAAGTCCAAACTGCATGAATATCGTTTGAATTTATGATGTTTGAGATAAGTGGAAGATTTAATTTATCATTATCATAAAAATTATTAACTTCGACAAGATCTTTTGGAAAACATGATCCACCCCAAGAAGGTGAAGGTCTAAAATAATGTTGTCCGATTCTATTGTCTAGGCCAACTCCTTTTAAAACATCATCTAAATTTCCTCCAGAGTAGTCTATTAACCTTGTTGCTTCGTTCACAAAAGATAATCGGAGTGGAAGATATGTGTTTGCAAGATATTTAATCAATTGAGAGCTAATCGAGTCAGTTGTAATAATCTCACAGTCAAAGCCGCTGTAAAGCTCTTTTAATTTGGTAAGTTTTTCATTGTCAGTCCCACCAAGAACAATCCTGTCTGGCTTAAAGAAATCTTCAACAGCTGTACCCTCTCTTAAGAATTCTGGATTAAACGTTAATTTACTCGAATCCATTCCAACTTTCTCACATACCTTTTCTATCTCGTATGGAGGAATTGTCGATTTTACAGTTATTACTAAGTCATTATTATTTACATTATTTATTTCCTTAATGGCAGATTCTAGAAACTTCGTATCTACAGAATTTGTTTCAATATTGTTTGGTGTTTGAACACAGACAAAAGCAATATCAATGTTATCCCATTCAATGTTTGCATAATCTGACGAGAAAGACATTCTTTTAAATGTTTCATCATCATTAAAATATTCTTCAAGTCCAGGCTCATAAAAGGTTATTTTCTTACTGGATAGATCTTTAATTTTATTTTCATCTAAATCAATAAAATCAACGGTGTTACCAAGACTTGCTAACCCTACTCCAGTGACTAAGCCGACATACCCTGTACCAATAATGACAATGTTCATATTATGCAATGTTAACAATTTTAACATTTAAAATGTTATTAATGATTGTTTATTTAGCACATTGGGATTGGATATTAACTCAATCAAGAAAAGACATTGTATCAAATATCAACGACTCAAGATTTATGGCAATTTGCCCTATTGATCAAAATAAAATTGAACTGGACAATTATTACAAAGATACAATTGATTGGAAAATCAATAGAAATAAAATTTTCGATCTTTGGGGAATTAAGAATTTACGAAAGATAATAAAACAATTAAATTCTGATGATATTGTTCACGTATTTACTTTAAAATCTGGTCTCCTTTTTGCTTTTGCAAACCTTTTTAGAAAAAATAAAACAAAAAATATATTGACCATAACCGGTTTAGGTTATTTATTTAGCGAAAACTTTAAAGCAAAGATTTTAAAAATATTGTTAGGTTTTTCTATTAAACGTCTAATTAATAAAAATTTTAATTTTTTGATGTACCAAAATGAAGAAGACCAAAAAATATTTAATAATTATTCAAAGTATCAGGGTGAATCTTGCATAGTTCCCACTTCTGGAATAACCGTTAAAGAATTTGAGACAAAAAAAGAATACCGAAACTCAAATCTAAAAGTAATTATGGTGACAAGGTTGATTAAGGACAAAGGTATATTTGAATATCTTGAGCTAGCTAATTTGATGAAAGATTCTGATTTTGAATTCTATCTAGCTGGAGATGTAGACAAAGGAAATCCAGATTCACTTAATAATTCTGAGCTAAATGAAATTAAAAATAACAACTATATAAATTATTTAGGACATATTGATATAAAAAAAGAGCTTCACAATTATGATATAAATATCATCATGTCAAAGTATGAGGGGTCTTCAAGAATACTTTTAGAGTCTTTGTACATAGGATTGATATGTTTATCTAATAATATTCCAGGAACAACAGAGCTTAGCTCAAAATTTAATAATTCTTTCTTTATAGATGACAACAACATACAAGAATTCAGAAGAAATCTAGATGATATTATTAATCATGATGCTTTTTTAGATAGTACACAAAATATTTTTTTTGGAAAAGGTGCTCAATACAACAGAGAATTAATAAATGAAAATTATACTTCTGTCAAAATTGCAGCTGCATATAATAAAATTTACCAATATTTAAGAGAAGAAATCGAGAGCTACAGAAGTGAATTTATCTAACTTTCAAGTCTCACTAACAAGTGCAGCATTAACAACAATTTTATTATCCATATTTTTAAATTGGATAACTCTACAAAGAACAAAAAACTTCGTACCAAACAAAAGAAAAAATGAAGAAAGACTTTCTTCTAAATACGTTCCACCATTTGGTGGTATTGCTTGTTCTATTGCATTTTTGATATCTACTAGACTTTTGGGACAGGCAGAGAGTAATTTCTTATACATTGGTTTTTTTGCAGTACTGATTTCAATTATTGGCTTGCTTGATGATTTATATAATTTTAAATGGTATGTCAAATTATTCTTCCAAATAATCATCGTCTCCATACCTGTGTACAACTTGAATATTTTTATAAATTTTGAGTCACTTATTGGGATAGAATTTAATAATTCTTTAAATTATATAATTTCAACAATTTGGATTATGTTGATAATGAATGCAATAAATTTTATAGATAACATGGATGGACTTGCTGTAGTTGTATCCTCAGCAATATGCATACAAATTGCAGTCTTAACAAATTATTTAAACCAATATAAGTTAACTGACATTTCTATTCTTCTTCTTTGTACAATTGGAGGTTTTTTGTTTTTCAATTTTCCACCTGCAAAACTGTATTTTGGAGATTCTGGTAGTTTGTTTATTGGTTTTTGTTTAGGGTTTATGAGTATCTTATACAACTGGGTTCCACAAGATATTACAGTTTATTCATCTACACTAAGTCCAATGCTGTTAGTATTTTCTGTTCCATTAATTGATTTCCTTGTTGTAGTTTCTTACAGAATTAGTATTGGAAAATCCCCTACTATCGGAGGAACTGACCATATATCACATCGACTACTTGCAAAAGGATATTCTGAAAAAAGGGTTCTTGTAATTTTCTTAGGTTATAGTATCGGATGTTTTGTGTTAATTTATCTTTCTATTTTTACGTCAAACCAAATATCATTTTTAATTATTGCATCATTGTTTGTAATTTATTTACTAACTTACTTACTTTCAATAAAAATGAAAATCTTAACTTAACTTTTCTTCTAATTCAATAATTCTCTCAGGCGTACCGGCATCAATCCACCAGCCATCGATTAGAAAGTTTTTACAATTTTTTTGATTTACATATAAATTACATAAATCAGTAATTTCATATTCACCACGTTTTGAAGGTGTCAAAGTATTAATCTTTTGAAATACAGTTTCATCAAAAATATAGACTCCTACTACTGCCTGGTTAGACTTTGGGGCTTGAGGCTTTTCTTCAATAGATAGAACATTTCCACTTTTATCCAGCTCAGCTACACCAAATTCTTCAGGATTTTTTACTGATTTTGTAAAAATGTATGCACCTTTTTTAAAACTATTTAGGTCAAAATCTTCTAAAGGATTATTTTCAAAAAAATTATCACCTAAAATAAAAAGAATTTTTTCATCTTCATATATACAGCTTTCTGCCTGTTTTAAAGCATGGGATATACCTTTTGGTTTATTTTGAATTACAAACTGAATATTTAAATTTGGAAATGCTTCAATTGTTACCTTTTTTATCAGATCACCAAAATCTGGATTTATGATTATAACAAAATCTTCACATCCCCAATTTTTAAGTTGATTTATTTGATGATTTATCATAGGCACACCCAATACATCTAATAAAATTTTCGTAGAATCATTTTCTCTAAAATTTTGTAATCTTGTACCCAAGCCACCTGCAGCGATAACAGATTTTAATTTTCTCACAACTAAAGAATACATTGTTATAATATGTAATTTGATTACAAATGAAAATTTTGAATAAATACACTATCTTATTTTTAAGTATTGCCTTAATTTCCTCAGTTGTTTTGATAAATTTAATCCCAAACTTGGAAAGAGAAGAATTTAATCAAGATGTAATAGAAGATATTAATGATGGAATTACAACAACTTCTATAGTCGAAAATTCTGAATCATCTTCAATAGATGTTTCTGATATTGAGATAAATGAGGATATAGATACAGTAGAAATCCCTGAAGAGCAAGTAGATAAAATTACTGAAATATTAAAAAATAATGTTTATAAAAATGAAATTACAGATTTTGATGCTTATTTATTAATTGGATCTGATGAAAGATCTGAAAAAATTGCACAAACAAGAGGAAAGATTCAGGGTAAAAGAGCTGACGTAATTATTCTGGGATTAGTAAATAAAAGTACCTCAGAAGTTTCATTAATTTCCTTTCCTAGAGATTTATTAATTGAAAATAAATGCACAAATAAAATTGAAAGAATTAATGCAACATATTCGCGTAATGAATGTGGAAATCGAGCTGAAAATTTAGCTGCTGCAATTTTTAATATATCTGGCATAAAGGTAAATCATTTTGCAAGTTTCACTTTTGAAGGTTTTGAAGAGATAATTGATTCTGTAGAGGGTGTTGAAATATGTGTAGATCAAACTCAAAAAGAAGGTTATAGTTTTGAGCTTCAAAAAGGTTGCCAGACTGTAAGTGGACTAACTACCTTAAATTGGATCGTATCAAGATCAACTGAGGTTCTCGTTGGTGAAAAAATAATTGACGAAAATGGAAACGATATTTCAGAATGGAAGATGATGCCTGGTGTAAGTGACTTAACAAGAATAGAGAGGCAACAATATGTAGTTACACAGTTGATAAATGAATTAAAAAGTTTTGAGTCTATTGTTGATTTAAACAGTTTTGTCACAGCATTAGAAAACACTTTTGTTATAGACGAAAACCTATCATTAAATAAAGCCGTTGAGGTTTTGTGGACTTTTAGAAATATAAACCTTTCAAATGTAAATAAATTTACAACTCCAGTTGATTTTATTACTCTTGATGATGGACGACAGGTTCTAATTCTAAATGAACCTCTTTTTGATTTTTTGAAAAGAAACCAAATTTTAAATTCTAATTAATTTTTTTACAAAATACATAGGAATTAACCAGAAATAAATACTTACATCTGGTGAGTATATTAAGTCATTTGTTAAATTTTGAATAAACATCATCAAAAAAATCCCAATGAGTAAATCATAATTATTTCTTAAATTTTTAGAGACTGAAATTATAATCATTAATAATAAAATTACTATGGGGAAAGCACCATATTCAACGGCCATAGTCAAAAATCCATTATGTGAAGTTGTTATTTCATCATATTGACTTACGTTAAAATCAGAAATTTTTGAATCAAAATTCCCATTATCAATGATTAATTGGCCTGATCTCATACTTTGCCCTCCAAGAAAATCTGCATAACCAAATTCAATATCTTCAATCCAAAAAAAATACATTCTCCCTTCTATAATTGACCACCTCCAGGATTGATCATTAAATTTTTCATTAAGGCGCAAAATTGAACTTTGGCTGAAAATTGTTTCATTTCCTTTTGGAATTCCATTTAAATCTAAGTTGACAATGACTTCAAAGTCTTGAGAATTTATTTTAAAATCATTAGGTAACGCTACCCAGTAGTCTCTAGGTCGATCAAGTCGTATCCCTTCTTTTGGAAAAGTTAATTTTCTTTTATATTGATCACCAGATTTAGGTTTCAATACGAAAAAATCTATATCTCTATTTTCAGCTGAAAATTCATATGTTCTTGAATTATTTTTGGTCAAAATAGTTACTTCATTGATGTCCCCACTTAAGAAGGAGTCATCATTAGACTGGCCATCACCCCAGCCACCAACTTCAAAATAAGAATCATTATCAATAAGATCTATTATTGTTCCAGGTGAATGATTAGAGCCGATTTGATTCCAAGTATCACCATCGTTTGAATGATAGAATGATATGACTGATCTTGGTAAGAAATTATCTCGATAGTCAAACTTAAGTTTTAAGTATCCAGTTACTAGCTCTTCGTTAGTAACTTCCATTGAATTTTGTGATAAAAACTTCTCATCATTATCAAAAGCTATATTAAATTCTTTTTTTAAAATATCTTCATCCAGTGTTACTAAATAATCTTTATAAACGCTTTTAATATAGTTTCCTCCCCCGGATCCCGAAAATAAACTGATTTGGTTCATAGCAAGTCTATTTAAGTATGGTCTATTTGTTTGCTTCAAAAATAAAGATGGTGAGAGAAAGATAATTATTAATGTAAATACAAGGATTGATGGGATTAAATAAATTTTAAACTTTTTATTTATTTCTTTCGATGTAAAGATTATGTAACAAATACCCATAAATAATGCAAGGTAAGAACCTCTTGAATATGTGAAAGTTAAATTGAATACAGAAATTACCAATATAAATGAATTAAATTTATTATTTATTAGAAGATTTTTTTTATTTGCTGCGTTTAAAATTTTAAATATATAGACTATCGAAGAAAGAGCACAAATTATACCAATGACATTAGGTCCTCCACCCTGTAAGCCACCAAGCCTTCCAGATAATAAAAAACTTTCATTATCCGTATTGTTCAATATCCAACCATTTATGTCACCACTAATTTGAATCTGAAAAACTATAATTAAAAAGTTAACAATCATGACAGTAGATAGTGATTCAAAAATGTTTACTATTAACACAGAGCTGGTTAAAGACTCAACGATTAAATAACTTAAAATAAAATAAAAATAAAATCTTAAATTTGTTTGATTAAATATATTTATGTCTTCAGTAAAAACAGAAGTGTACAAAATAAAAGATGTAATAAAAATTAAAAAATATAAATCAAACTTATTTAATTTATTAGTTTTTAATTTTTGGAGTTTTTTATAAATCAAATAAGAAAATAATATAATTAGAGGTATATCTTCATTATTTATTCCAAAAAAGTTTAACCCAGTATTTGGTGGAATTATTAAAGATAACGCAAAAAGCTTTCCAACTATATTTTTCTTTAAACCACTTAAAGAAATGTTTTTATACATAGTGGGCCCGGCAGGACTCGAACCTGCGACCGACGGATTATGAGTCCGTTGCTCTAACCAACTGAGCTACAGGCCCTAATTTATTTAATTACCCAAGAATGATTGTGTCTTTAACGCTATTCCCATGTCACCTGAAACTTTTAATTTTCCGGTCATGAAAGCTGCTTGACCACTGGTTTCACCACTCATGATAGATTGCATAGTCTCAGAATCAATTGTCATTGTGCAATCTGCCTCTTCGTCACTAGAAGAAACTTCTCCCTCTGGTGTAACGAAAACAATCTGATCGTCTACAACTAACTTAACAGTTCCACCTAAAATACTGAGGTCTTTACCTTCTGCATTTTTTTGAATAAGTTCAACTAAATTTTCCATATTCCTCCAATCAAGGTTATTATACTTTCTTTTTCCATTTAAAAAGCTCCGAGGGTGGGACTTGAACCCACAACCAACGGATTAACAGTCCGCTGCTCTGCCAATTGAGCTACCTCGGATAGCAAATTAATAATAGTATGTATTAAAGAGTACTCTGATAAAATTCAATTTTCTTTTTTAAGTCTTCTAAATCTTCTAGCAATGATAAATCATTAGATTCATCCATTTCCTTAATTAGATTTTCAATTTTTAATTCAGAGTAATGAATATAAATCCTAGCAATAGATTCTTTAAGTTGATCATTAGAATAAGAAATATTTACATACTTTTCGAATTCATTACTATTTTTATTAGCTTTAAGTTCATCAACCAATTTCTTTAATTCAAGATTTAAATTTATTAAAAAATCAAGATCATCATCAATATCAAAATTTTGTTTTATAATTTCTGCAATTAAAATATCTTGAAAGGTTTCGATATGCTTAATTTGTCTTGAAGCATTTTCAATTTGTGACATGGGCTCATTATCAGACTGATAATTTAATTCATTTATTAATACTTCTTTGGTAATTCCTATTTTTTTACTCAAATATCCAATAGATAAGTCTTTTTCTAATGGACTTAGGAAACTTGATATTTTTTTAAATTCTTGAAATGTTTTTTTTGTATTATCTTTATCAATTATTTTATTGATACAGAATTCAACAAGATCTTCCTTTTCAACAATAATTTTAGAGATATCACTATTACCGCTTTCATAAAGTTCTGAAATATCTTTAAACTCTTCAGGAAGGTTAAGTTTGAAAAAATTGATTTCAGAAGGCTGGTTATTTTTGATTTCCAGAACCCTTTTCGTTGCACTATCTCCTGCTTCGTCATTATCAAAACACAGATAAATTTCTTTAGTATATCTAGAAAGTAGATTAATTTGTTGAACAGTTAAAGCAGTACCAGATGGTGATGCAACATTATTAAATCCAAGTTTATTAAATGCAATTACATCAAAATATCCTTCAACTAAGATAACAAACTTTTTCTTTTTCACATCAGATAAAAACTCACTTGTAAAATAGAGTGTTCTATTTTTTCGATAAATTGAAGATTCTGCTGTATTTAAATATTTTGGACCAAAGTCATCTAATGCTCTTCCACCAAAACCAACCGTTTCATTCCTTAAATTTGTTATTGGAAAAATGATTCTATTTTTAAATAAAAAATTTCCTCTTTCACTTAATAATCCAAGATTTTTTAAATCAGTTTTTGATAGATTATTTTTTTTAAAAAACTCGTTTGTATTTCTTTCATCTTTTTCAGCAAAGCCAATTCGAAATTTTTTTATATCTGATCCATCTAAATCTCTCGACTTTAAATATTCGATTGACTCAGAGCTTTTACCTTCTTTCATATTGTTAATAAAGTAATTATGAATTTTACTCATTGTTCCTGTAAGATTTTTTTGGTCACTCTCGAACTTTGAATCAGTATATGTGAGATTAAATCCATACTTTTCAGCAGCAATCTCAACTGATTCTTGAAATTCAACATTATTTATCAATTGAATGTACTTATAAATATCTCCGCCCTCTTTACAGCCAAAACAATGAAACAAATTATCTTCATCTGTAAAGCTCATGCTTGCAGTTTTTTCACCGTGAAAAGGGCAAAGAGCCATACCTTTATTACCTCTTAATTTTCCGGTTGTAGAACTAAGAATAAAATCACTTATTTTAGATCTATTTTTTAAGTCGTCGATTGATTGTTTTGAGATTCCCATTACATATTGTCAAAATAGCTTTTTATATCTTCGATTTTAATTCTTTCTTGTGACATACTGTCTCTATCTCGTACAGTTACAGCCTTATCTTGTAATGTATCAAAATCTACAGTTACACAATAAGGAGTCCCAATTTCATCCTGTCTTCTATAGCGTTTTCCAATAGATTGAGTTACATCAATTTCTGTTCTGAAATATGGACCCAGTTCAGATTTAATAGAATTACATACTTCGATTAATTCTTCTTTTTTACTTAATGGAAGAATCCCAATTTGAATTGGAGCGAGGTCAAATTCAAATTTGAATAGAGTCCTTACCTCTTTTTCTAATTCCTCTTCTTCATACAATGAAAGTAAAACCGCAAATAAAGTACGGGTCAGGCCTCCAGCAGGCTCGATAACAGATGGAGTAAATTTGTTATCACTATTTGGATCAAAATATCTCAAATCCTTACCACTACTTTCTTGGTGAGCATTCAAATCATAATTACCTCTATTGGCAATTCCTTCAAGCTCACCCCATCCCCAAGGATATTCAAACTCAATATCTGATGTTTTCTTCGCATAATGTGCTAGTTCAGATTCATCATGTTCTCTTATTCTTAATTTATTTTCAGGAATACCCAGGTTTTTGTACCAATTAAGTCTATTTTCAATCCAATAATCAAACCACTTGTCCTCTTCACTCTCATCACAAAAAAATTCAATCTCCATTTGTTCAAACTCTCTTGTCCTAAAAATAAATTGTCCGGGTGTAATTTCGTTTCTAAATGACTTTCCAATATTTCCAATTCCGAAAGGTATTTTTGCTCTCATTGTTCTCAAAACATTTTCAAAATTTACAAATATACCTTGTGCAGTTTCTGGTCTTAAATAAACAGTTGAGTTTTCATTTTCAACCGGCCCAATGTTTGTCTGAAACATCAGATTAAATTGACGAGGTTCAGTTAAATCCTCTTTCTTAATATGGTTTGGTATCTGATCAGCTCTAAATCTTTCACCTGTAGGTTTATGGTCAACCATAGGATCCGTAAATTCACCTACATGACCAGAAGCCCTCCAAACATCGCTTGATTGTATAATTGCAGTATCTACTGGATAAATTTCAACTTCTAAATTACTAATACTTTTCCACCACATATTTTCGATGTTCTTTTTCAAAAGTACACCTAATGGGCCATAGTCATAAGAACTTCTCAATCCTCCATATATTGATGAAGCATTAAATACAAATCCTCTTGATTGAGCAATTTTTACAACTTTATCAAATAATTCTTCAGGCATTACCGTACTTTCTTACTCTATTCTGAAATTCTTGAACGGCTGAATCTAATTCTTTTTCATCAAAATCAGGCCATAAAGTATCAGTAAACATAAGTTCAGTGTAGCTTAATTGATAGAGAAGAAAATTACTTACTCTCTTCTCTCCTGCTGTACGTATTAATAAATCTGGATCTGGCATTTCAGGCAATAATAGAGTAGCTCGAAATTTTTCTTCATCTAATTTATCAATAGAATTTTTATTTAATTTTGCGTAAGCATCATGAATTTCTTTTCTAGAACCATAGTTAAATGCAAATACAAGATTCAACTTTTTATTTTTCTTGGTCAGTTGTTCAGTTTCATTCATGAGAAATTTATTTTCATCAGGAATTCTATTGTCTTCTAAATCACCAATAAAATGAAATCTGACACCTTTATCATTAAATTCTTCTCTTCTTCTTATCAAAATATCTCGATTGAAAAACATTAAAAAATCAACTTCTTCTTTAGACCTTGACCAATTTTCAGTCGAAAAAGCATAAACCGTAAGCCATTTCAGATTGTTTTTAAGTGCCCAATCAATTGAACGTGAAAGGGAAAATTCACCTGCAGCGTGTCCTGCAGTTCTCTCTAGTCCCTGGTTAGTTGCCCATCTACCATTACCATCCATAATTATGGCAATGTGATTAAGGTTTATATCCTTAAGATTCATTCCAAATTTTCTTCATAAGTTTCGTTTCATTCGCTTTTAATTTGTCATTTTTTTTATGTGAGTAACCTACTAAATGCAAAAGCCCATGAATTACAATATATTGTAGTTCTTCAACAAAATCTTTATTGTAGATTTCTGCATTCTTTTTAATGACATTTCTACAAATAAACATATCACCCATATCTTCAGACATCCTTTTATCTAATTTGTTTATAGAGTCAATGTCGTTGTATAAAGGAAAAGATAAAACATCTGTTGGTTTGTTTTTATTAAAAGTTTTATGATTTAATTCTTTTGATTCACTCTCATTTAGAGAGTGAACAGTAAAGTGAAAATTTTTTGATATTTTGAAAGTCTGAGAAAAAATTTTTACAGCCTTGTCTACTTTTAATTTTTCATTTTTATAAAAATAACCGTTAAAAACAATTTTCAATATTTATTCTTCTTCATCTTTTGTAAATTCTGGATACAAAACTCGTTGATGATAAAGGCCTTCTAAGCTTGCTTGAAATGATTGTTTAATTCTTTCAAGATCTTGGAAGGTTATAGGTGCGTTAAGTAATTGACCATCATTGATTTTTTCTTCAAAAATTTCAGTTACTAAATTAGATATTTTTTCTTCATCAGCATCTTCATATTGAAATCTTGCTCTGCATGCTGCTTCTAGAGCATCTGCAAACATTAAAATAACAGTTTCTTTCGAACTTGGCTTATCTCCAAGGTGTCTAAAATCATCTTTTGTAACTTCTGGATTTGTGAGTTTTTCTTTTTCATAAAAATATCTCATCACTGAATCACCATGATGTTCGATTATCCCTCTGTAAACTGCTTCAGGGATTTTGAATTTTTTGGCTAATTTCACACCATCTGTAACGTGTGATCTGATAATTTCTACTGATTCATTTGAAGTTAAGTTATCATGTGGATTACTTGATCCAAACTGATTTTCAACAAACATTGAAGGGTTTTCAGTTTTTCCCAAATCGTGAAAGTAGGCCATAGCTCTTACTAATTGTGAATTTGCACCAATTAGATTTGCTGCCCTATCCCCTAGTGTTCCAACAACTAGAGAGTGATTGAATGTCCCTAGAGCTTTCTCTTCTAAATATCTAAGTCCCGGATGGTTTCTGTCTGCAATTTCTGAAAGTCTAAAATTTGTAGTTAATCTAAATGCCAATTCAATATAATTTATTAGCGAAAATGCTGCTAGATTACCGACTAACCCTCCAAGTAAAGAAGATACAAAAATTTCAACAAAACTGAAATCTTCTCTTAGAAAAAAGAATATTCCAAAAGCGACTACTGGTTGAGATAAGGTGATATAAATTATTCTTTGCCTCAAAGTAATTCTGTCTATATCCTCTGAGAGAAATATTGAGGGCACAACTGTAAGTACGGCTCCCATAGCAACAAGACCTATATTTCCACCACCAGCAAGGGCTAACAACGAACTTGAGAGTGACAAAATAAGTGTTGCTCTAAGATTTAGTAAAACAGCCGAAACTACACCTACAAAAGAAATTGGAACGGCATATTTGAGATAATTTAAATCTAAACTCTGGGAAAAATATGAAATACCTCTCAAAAATAATGATGAAATAAGTATTAATGTCAATAACAATAAGAATTCATTGTTATTGTTCCACATAGAATCCTTAAATCTCCATAATAAGAAATAAATTAAAACAAAGACTGAAAAGATTATTGGTATTGCGGCAGTTTGTATACTTCTTGACTCTCCTGATAAATATCCAAAATTATCTAATGCGTTGTATTGGACAGAGTTAATTTTTTCACCCTCACTAACTACTATGTCTTCTTCAAAATATTTCACAATTACAGGATCAATTGAGTCTGCAACTTTCTGTTTTTGCTCATCCCATAGTTCTTGTTCAAGTTTTTGATTGACTGTTAAATTTTCTGCTATTAATTCTGCAACAGAGGATCTTAATCTACTTTCTGGGATTAATGCGAACAACTCACTTGATAAATCTAAATATGGAGGATTTGATACAAGATTCTGTCTTGTTTGGTTTAAATTATCATTGTTGATACCAACTTGTAGAATATCACTAGCTAAGCTTTTTGCCTCAAGTTCTAGCTGAGAAAGATATCCTGTTTTGTTTAATAAATCATAATTTGATATCTCAACAAGAACTTCGATATTCGCCGTTGAAATTGTTGAGAACAATAATGAACTTGCAATTTTTTCTATCTGCTGAATTTTATTTAACTCAACAACCTCAACTACTGGTTCCGTACTCTCACCAACTTCATCTTGATCACTTGATACTAGGACTTCTTCTGTTCTTGCCTCAATGACCGTCAAAAACATACTCGTAATCCCATTTAAAACAGTTTGATTAAGATCTGAATTTATTGAATATATTGGATTAACTGAATCAACAGCTTTCGTGATATTTTCATTAGTTTGCTCATCGTCCACAATTTCTATATATTTTGGAGCTAAAAATGTCGAAGGTGATTCCTCTCCAATACTAATTTTTATTACTTGATTTTCAGGAAATATTGAGAATGAAATAAACCAAACTAAACCACCGAAAATTGCAATGTATAAAAGTTTTACACCAAAAGAAAGGTAATTTCTCATTATTTCTTTGGAAATACCTCTAATATTTTTGAAACAATAGGATTTCTAACAATATCAGAATTGTCAAATTCCATGACAGATATTTCATCAATATTAGAAAGTGCTTTTCTTGTTCTTTTTAGACCTGAGTTATCAGTATTATAAAGATCTATCTGTGATTCATCACCAGTAATAATTACTTTAGAATTCTCTCCTAGTCTTGTTAGAAACATTTTTATTTGTCCTGAAGTGGCATTTTGTGCTTCATCAAGAATAATACATGCGTTGTTTAATGTTCTACCTCTCATATAAGCAAGCGGAACGATTTCAATATTTCTTTTTTCTATCAAATACTCCAGGTTCTCATTACCAAAAAAGTATTCCAAAGAATCAAATAATGGGACCAAGTAGGGATCAATTTTTTGAGATAAGTCACCTGGTAGAAATCCCAGTTTTTCTCCAGCTTCTACTGCTGGCCTAGTAAGAACAATTTTCTTTATCTGATCTTCAGAGTACATTTTTACAGCACTAGCAACCGCTAAAAAGGTTTTTCCTGTTCCAGCAGGCCCGACTCCAAATGTGACAGTTGAATTCATAATTGTTTCTATATATTTGTATTGACTTACATTTTTAACTTTTATGGACTTATTATTTGTAATGCTTATTGTGCTTAATTTTTTGCCATTAGCATTTAATGTCCCATTCATATTCATTAAAAGTTCGATATCAGGAATGTCGACAGTCTGATTATTTTGATTTAGAACAACCATTTCATCAATTAAGCTAACTAGTTTTTCTATCCTATCCTTGTTTCCCTCTATATAAAGAATGTTGCCCCTTGCATTGATTTTTAATGCCGGAAAAATTTTTTTTATATATTTTAAATTATTGTCATTAATTCCAAACAAATTAATTAATTCAATATTATTTGGAATGACTTTTTCAACAACCATTAGAAAGCCTTCAATTTTTCTCCACCAATTAAATGGAGATGTATATGGTAAACAGTCTGCCCACCATCGTCATTAGTGTTAAAGATTAATCTATAGCCACTCTCATCTATTTCATATTTTTTTGCTAAATCTTTAGCTACTTGTATCATCTTTCCAACCAACAATGTGTCCTCATCAGATAAATTATTTATTGTGTTTATTCTTTTTTTGGGAATTATTAGTAGGTGAATTCTAGCCACAGGATTTATGTCTTTAATTGAAAATATATCGTCATCTTCGTAAATTATTTCTGATTCTATTTCTTTATCTAGAATCATTTCAAATATTGATTTTTCTTCCATATTATATTTTACATCAATAAGGATACACCAAGTATTGAGGCTGTCTCTGTTCTTAAGGTAAAATCACCAATATTTGATAGGTATTTAAATTTATCTTTCTCATTATTAGACCAGCCACCTTCAGGGCCAATTGCTATTTTTTTCATACTACTGTTTTCTACGATATTTTTACCAGTTATATCTAGGCAATGATTAAATTTTTCAAAATCTAAATTATTTGCAATAAATATATCTGGTTTAAATGCGTTTCCTGATTGCTCTACTGCTGAGGTAGACCACATATCAAGCTTATCTAAATCAACTTTTATTTTTTGTGAATGATCTGTAGGGCCGAAAGTAATTGATTTTACAGATAGCTCCGTTAATTTCTCAACAATAAAACGAAGCCTATCTTTATCTTGAATGAAAGAAATAAATACATCAATATCATTTTTTCTTTCAAATTCTTGATTAGATTTTAATGAAACAATATTTCCTTCTAAGTTTCCAAAATAAATTTTTCCTTTTCCATTTGATATCTTTATTTCATCCATATCTTTAATCCTCAAAACATTTTTTAAATGATGTAATTTTTCATCAGAAAGTTCTAACTCTTTGAAAGTATCTAATATTTTTGAATCAAAAACTGTAGGAGTATGCATACTATTGTTTTAAAAACTCTTTAAAGGCCTCTTTGGGCACTTCTACCCTTCCAATGCTTCTCATCTTTTTCTTACCTTCTTTTTGCTTTTCTAAAAGTTTCCTCTTTCTAGTAACATCGCCTCCATAAAGTTTTGCAGTAACATCCTTTCGGAGGGCTTTTACAGTCTCTCTAGATATAATTCGTGAACCTATCGCAGCTTGAATTGGTATATCAAATTGTTGACGTGGGATTAGATCAGCTAATTTTTTTACCCTATTTCTCCCAACAAATTCTGCACTATCTTTTGAAAGAATCGAACTAAATGAATCTACCACCATACCATTAACAAGAATATCTAGTTTGACCAAACTTCCGTCTTCAAATCCTAAAATTTTATAGTCAATTGATGCAAAACCCTGTGAGATAGATTTAAGTGAATCATAAAATCCTGAGACTAGTTCTAGCAGAGGTAGCTTATATTTCAGCTTGACCATTGTCGTACTTAGATAAGTTAGATCTTCCTGTATGCCTCTTTTATCATTTAAGAGCGTCAAAATTGCGCCAAGATACTCTTTTGGAAATAATAAATCTACTTCACAAATTCTCTCTTGTAATTTTTTTATATCAGTATATTCATCAAGAATAGAGGGGTTTCTTATAACTCTTTCTTCGTCGTTATTCCTTATAAGCTTAAACTCTACTGATGGTGGGGTCACAATCAAAGATAGGTCGAACTCTCTCTCTAATCTTTCAATAACAATCTCTAAATGCAAAAGGCCCAAAAATCCACATCTAAATCCAAATCCGAAGGCAGAAGAGGTTTCTGGTTCAAAAACAAAGCTTGCATCATTTAATACATATTTATCCAACGATTCCCTTAGTTTTGTAAAATCATCTGAGTCTGAAGGAAATATACTCGAAAAAACTGTAGGTTGAGATTCTTCATATTCTGACAATATAATTGGCTTCTCATCTTCTCCAGTGACTAAAGTGTCTCCAACTCTTATTTGAGATAAATCTTTAGCGCCAGTAACGATGTATCCAACTTCGCCAAAGTTTAAACTATCAGATTTCTGTAAGTTCAAATCAAAATATCCGATATCATTTGCGTCAAATTTAAATCCTGAATTAACAAGCTTTAGATTCATATCTTTTTTAATCTCGCCACCAAAAACCCTTACTGAAGCTACTACTCCTTTGTAAGAATCAAAGTATGAATCAAAAATTAGTGCATTTACCTTATCGGATTTCTCAATTGGAGCAGTTATTAAGTTTGGAATTTCTGAAATGAGTTCTTGAACTCCATCTCCAGTTTTTGCAGAAATATTAAAAATTTCTTCATCCTTAGAACCAATTAGATTGTGTATTTGTTGAGATACATTTGATATATCAGCATCAACAGAATCTATTTTGTTAATGACAGGAATAATATCTAATCCGGCTTCAATAGCTGCATAGGAATGTGCAAAAGTCTGAGCTTGTACACCTTTTGTTCCATCTACAAGTAATAATGCTCCGTCACAAGCAATTAAAGCTCTGGAAACTTCATAAGAGAAATCTACGTGTCCGGGTGTATCAATTAAGTTTATAACTAAATCATCAAAGATTAATCTGATAGGTTGAGATTTAATGGTAATACCTCTTTCTCTCTCAAGATCCATGTTGTCCAGAATTTGGTCATTATGATCACCAGGAGTAATTAATCCAGATAATTCGATAAGCCTGTCAGCTAAAGTAGATTTACCATGATCAACATGCGCAATAATCGAAATATTTCTTATATTTTTATTTGTTAACATCTTTAATAAGTTATTATCTTATATACCAAGAGGTTTTAGATGGCAAATATTAAATCCCAAAAAAAGAGAATAAGACAAGACGAGAAGAAAAATCTTAGAAATAAGGACAAAAAAACAGCTCTAAGATCATCTATTAAAGCTATATTAAATTCAGAAAGTGATGTTGAAAAAGAACAGAAAGATACTGTAATCAAAAATTTAGATAGAGCTTATTCCAATGGAATAATAACTAAAAATTATAGAGATAGAAATAAATCCCGAATTTCAAAACTGTAATAAATTTTTAATAGAAACAACAAAGCGTTTTGCATTTTCTTGATTAAAAGACGAATCAGTATTTAATTTTTCAATCTTATAAATCATACTTAAAGAATTTTCTAAATCTTTGACATTTAATTTATCTCTCCTTTTTTGAGCAAGCTCATACTTATAATCTACTTTTTCAGAAAGTACTTCTGCTACTTTTTTTTCATCGTATTTATAAACTAACAACAATCTTTGAAGCTCTTTGTTGAAATAGGACAAGAATTGTCTAAACACTGTTTCGTCATTACAGAATTTATCAATAATTTCATTTGTTAATTTTTTTTGCTTTGAAAAAATAATATTTACCAAGTCCCAAGGGTAAATCTCAGAACTTTTTTTGTTTACTGGATAATGTGTTTCAATTAATTCAGCAACAGCTGAGAATGTTTTTAAATTATTTTTTTTAACTTGAAAAATATATTTCTCATTAAAATCATAATTCATTTTTTTTAAATCACTGTATGTTACGAAACTATCTGATACAAATTGGAAATTATCACTTTGGAATAATGCTGCAGTATTGTTAGAGGTAAATTCTTCTTGAGAAATTGATACAATACTTTCATCGATATTTATTTCAGATTTTATTTGGTTGATATCTGAAATTAAGTTTTCTGTAATTATTAATTTTGTCACTTATTGAACTATATTAATTAATTTATCTTTAATAAATATTACTTTTTTTGCGTTTGAAAAATCAATATCAAAATTAGTAGTACAAATTTGTTTAACTTCATCTTCTTCAATTCCTGTGTTAACAGTTAACGCGTGCCTCTTTTTTCCATTTATTTGAATCACTAGTTCATAAACAGGATTCTCTAGTTTTGTTTCATCAAAAGTTGGCCATTTCTCCTGACTTATATCACTATCAAAATAATCTTGGAATATTTCCGAAGCAATATGCGGGGACATTGGGTATAAAAGGATTAATATATTTCGTAAAATTGAATCTTTTAGATCTATCTGAATCGTATTATCTTCCTTGAGATAATCACTTAAGTCATTGTTTAATTTCATAAGATCAGACACCGCTGTATTAAACTCAAATTTCTCAAGATGTTGAGTAATAGATTTTATTGTTTGATTAATTTTTCTCTCAATTTCTTCATCTTTTGAACTAAAAGTATCAGAGGTGTCTTTTTCATCAATAATTTTGACCATATTATCCCAGAACTTATTTAAAAATCTCTTAGTTCCTTCTATACCCCCATCATTCCATTCAACCCCATCGCTAGGAGGTGCCATAAAAAGAATATATAATCTTAATGCGTCAGCTCCATGAGTCGCAAAATATGATTCTGGATCAACAATATTTCCTTTTGATTTTGACATCTTTGCCCCACCAAAGTTAATCATCCCCTGAGAGAAAAGATTATGAAATGGTTCATCAATTTTCATAAAACCAAGATCCCTCAATGCTCTTACAAAAAACCTTGAATAAAGAAGGTGAAGAATAGCATGTTCGACACCACCTATATATTGATCAACCGGTAACCATTCATTTATAAAATCAGATTCAAAAGGTTCATTTTCGTTCTTTGGGTCTAAGAATCTCATGTAATACCAGGATGAATCTACAAAAGTATCCATGGTGTCAGTTTCACGAAGAGCTTTCTTAGAGCATTTTGGACAATCAGTTTCAACAAATTCTTTGCTCTTGGACAAAGGAGATCCATCTGTATTTATATAATCTTTAATTTCTGGAAGTAATACTGGTAAATTTTCATATTTTTCTGGTAATAATCCACAGTCATCACAATTGATTAATGGAATTGGACAGCCCCAATACCTCTGTCTACTGATTAACCAATCTCTCAAACGATATGTTGTTTTTTCATCGCCAATCTTATTTTTTACTAAAAAGTCATTTATCTTTTTACTTGCTTCTTCGTGAGAGCCTAAGTCATTGAACTCTCCAGAATTGATAAGGACTCCATTACCTGTAAAGGCTTCATTGTCTACATTTATTGTTTTTTCTTTATCTATAATTACCTGTCTAATTTCAATATCATATTTTTTTGCGAATTCATAATCTCTTTCATCGTGAGCTGGAACTGCCATAATCGCACCAGTTCCATAATTTATAAGAACATAATCAGCTATCCATAAAGGTACTTCCTCATTTGTGATTGGATTCATTACTTTCAAAGTGGTATCTACTCCAGTTTTTTCTTTTGTAATAGACATTCTCTCGAATTCTGACTTATTTACAATTGAGTCTAAATAATTTTGTATCTCATCTTTTTTATCAGATTGTTCCATAATTTGATTTACTAATTCGTGCTCTGGAGATATGACAGCAAAAGTCATCCCAAATAATGTATCAGGTCTTGTTGTGAAAACATCAAAAGTAAGGTCTGTTCCAATTATGTTTAATTCAAACTGAGATCCTTCAGATTTTCCAATCCAGTTTCTTTGCATCGTCTTCACGTTTTCTGGCCAATCACCAATCTCATCAAGTCCTTGTAATAATTCTTCAGAATATTGGGATATTTTCAGAAACCATTGGTTTAAATTTTTTGGTTCGACAGCTGTATCACATCTCTCACAAGAGCCTTCTATAACTTGTTCATTAGCTAAAACTGTTCTGCATGAATTACACCAATTTACTGGTGCGTCCTCCTTGTAAGCCAAATCATTTTCAAACAGCTTTATAAATAGATATTGAGTCCATTTGTAATAATCAACAGAGTGGGCTGCAACTTCCCTATCCCAATCATATAAAGAACCTAATCTGATAATTTGAGATTTCATATTAGCAATTCTTTCTTCCGTAAATTCTCTAGGGTGAATACCAGTTTTGATTGCTGCATTTTCGGCAGGAAGACCAAATGAATCCCAGCCCATTGGAGATAAAACATTGAAACCATTCATTTGCTTATATCTAGTAATAACATCTCCGATCGTATAATTCCTAATATGTCCCATATGCAGATCTCCAGAGGGATATGGGTACATACAAAGATTGTAAAATTTTGGTTTGTCTGATTTTAAATCACACTTAACAGTTTCACTTTTTTCCCAGTGTTCCTGCCATTTCTTTTCTATTTTTTTATATTCAAATTGACTGTTCATATACTTTTACTAATTCTGGAAATATATTTTCCTTACTTGATTTTTCTAATTTCTTTTCAATATTAAACAATTTTTTCTGTATTAATTCAATATTGTTTTCTAAATCTCGAATAGATGAGGCTATTGAATTTGATAATCCATCAACATCGTTAAACAAATAACCTGAGCTTTCGTCTATATAATTTGTCATTGGTAAGATATTTCTTGTTATACAAATCTTCGAAAAACTCATCGCTTCTAGAAGCACCAAACCTAAACCTTCTGAAAAAGATGGGAATACAAAAATATCTATATTATTGAAAAACTCTTCTCTATTTTCGATATAACCAAGAAAATTTACTTTTTCAGTCTTGTCTTGTTCGATCATATTCTTTAATTTTTCTAGATAGTCTTCTGTTCCACCTCCACCAATCATTAATTTAAAATCAAGTGATTTAAGCTGGTCTGAATTAATTGCATTAATTAAATCTTCTATTCCTTTATTCACATTGAGTCTTCCAAGAAATCCAAGTGTAGCGATATCTTTTTTTTCAAAAGTTTCACCACTTTTAATATCTATCCAATAAGGGATAACAACAACATTCAAGTTTTGATTGAGGTTTTCAATCCAACTTTTTACCTCTTTAGAAATTGCGATTATCGAAGAAGCTGATTGCCAATGTTTTGATAATCTCTTCATAAAGTATTTTCTTAGATTATTACTTAAACTGCCTTTTTCGAGATATGTATCATATTTTCCATGAACACTAACTATCCATTTACTTTTTTTTGACAAATATTTTTTTATTTTGTAAACCATAAAATCACTACGAGGTTGATGTGAGTGAATAATATCAAATTCTTCATTTCTGAATTTTGAATACATGGAATAATATGAAAATAAATTAAACATTCTTGGGCCTTTAAGTCTTGTAATATTTATGCCATTTTTAATTAATTCACTTTCAATTGAATATGATTCAATACTATCTTCGCCGATAACGATGACATAGACATCCATCCCATCATTAAGCTGTGCGTTAATTAAGTCCAATAAATGGGACTCAGCACCTCCCCTGTTTAGGGAATTTATAACATGACAAATTTTCATAATCTTGGAGTTATCCATGTAGATTTTGGAGGAAACAGTGAATCGCTGTCTACAATTTCAGATATTTTTATTGGGGTAAAATTCACCATATCCTTTTCGCCAGCTTGATTTTCATTGACAGTAGAGCTTATATACTCATTGACGTAACAGAAATTTTTAAATTCATAAAGTTGATAGATGTCTTCAATTTCTTTGTTGAAAAATTTAACATCATCAATTGAAACAAAAAATTTTGAAGAAGCATTATTTAAAAAATTATGATTTTCAAGGATTTTCTCAAATTCTTTTTTTCCGATTGTTAAACGTGATGGATAAGAGAGAATTTCTACATCAACAGTTGAAATTAGTACTATTTCAATAGATTTATCAATATCTTTTCTTTTCAAGTATTCATATCGATGATGTCCGTCTAATAGAATTATTTTCTTGCCATTTAAATCATCTATATTTCTGATGTTTTCTAAATTCTCATCAATTCCAAACAAAAGTGGGTCAAAAGATTCTTCGATGTTTTCAATTGGTGTATCTATTTCTTCATGGGTCTTTATCTCTAAAAACTCGGCATTTGCAAAATTAATTTCTAGCTTTAGACCTTCAACATCGTAGTTTTCAAATTTATAAGTTGTGAAATAATTATTTTTCATTACCCGCAAAAAATTTGTCCATAAATTCTGACAAGTAATCAACCATCTCATCTGTAACTGAATTGTAAAGACTAATTCTTATTCCCCCTTCACTTCTATGTCCATTCAAACCAAGTATTCCTTTTTCGATTGCTTCAATAAGAAACTTTTTTTCTAAATCCTCATTTAAAAATTTAAAAATAATATTGGATCTACTTTTTGAGTAGTCATTAACTGGCAATATTAAAAATTCCTCATAGGTCTGTAATTGTTCATAAAGTCTTGATGATTGTCTTATTGATTTCTCTTCAAAATATTTAATACCTCCCATTTCTATCATCCAATCGGTAACAAGCTTGAGGACGTATATCGAAAAAGTAGGAGGTGTGTTTAACAAAGAGTTCTTTTCTACCAATTGTCCAAGATTAAGGTATCTTGAATTATCTTCTGAATTTAAATATTTTTCATTTCCAATACATATTGAGACACCAGGTATACCCATATTTTTTTGAGCTCCTGCATAAACATAAGCTAAATTGTCCCATTCAAAACTATAAGAACCAATATCTGAGGACATATCAATGAGTAATGAATCATGTGGAATTTTATTGAATTCCCTTAATTGAACTCCATTTATTGTCTCGTTTGACGTTAGGTGCAAATAATCAACACCTTCTAGATCCCATGGTGTTTGAATATAATTCTCAATTTCATTATCACTTAATTCAATTAATTTCGTATCTCTAATTTTTGAGAAATCTTCAACTGAGTACCTCCCCCATGTTCCTGTGACTAGGCAACCTAAAAGTTTATTTTCTTTATCAAAGTTATTAGCGATAAATGTATTCTGATATGTTGCTCCGCCTTGCAAAAGAAGAGTGAAATAATTTGAAGGAATATTAAAAATATTTTCCATATTCTCTTGAAGAGCGTTTATTAATGTTTCAAAATCTTTAGATCTATGGCCTATCTCTAAAATCGATAAACCAGTATTTTGGTAATTAGCTACTGAGTCTTGTGATTTACTAATTACAGAAGGATCTAATTTAGCTGGACCTGGAGAAAAGTTATATATATGCTGCATTTTTATCTTTTATAAATAAAGTAGATGACAATCCTAAGATTAGTCCAAAATAAGCATTCAATTCTTCAATGGGACTTATAAACAAAAATATCGATATGATGAAAAAAAACATTAAGTTGAAATCTCTTTTTTTAGAAAATAGTAAATTTAAGTAAATCAAAAATACAATAGCTGGAAAGACAAGACCAAAACCTAATGTATAAAAAATTACCAAATTTTGAACATTTCTCATATTTTCAATTGATAATTCACTCTCTGCGGGTTCGTCATTCATAAAGTCATTAAATTTTATGTTTACCATTCCAATTCCCTCTGGATTAAGATCTGCAAGGGTATTAAGAAAAAAACTAATTGAACTTAATCGATCATTATCTAAATTTGTTGGGTTTGTTGAATTTATTTTTATTTTTATTTCCCCTGAATCATTAATTTTTCGTACATCCTCTTCATATTTTGAACATTCATTACTATCCGGGTTTAAATTACACTCTAAGAGACCCAAAGTTGAAGAGATAAGCATTGAGAAGATTAATAGAATAAACGAAACTTTAATTTCTTTTGTTGATAAATAATTAAGTAATAGATAAAGAATTAAAACGACACTAATTACTCTTAATAGGTCACTCTTTGAAAGGCCAAGAGCAAAACCAGCAATTGATGCGATTAAATAATTTTTTTTGTCGTCATGTTTTAGGTAAATCAATACCAAAGGGAGAAAAAATGTAACGAAAATTACAGGCTCTCTAAAGGTGCTCATAGCACGGTGAGGTTGTGAAAGCCAGAAAGTAGCCTGTGACATTTCATCAATATCAGTATTTGCTCTATTTCTAAAGGGTTCGTAAAGATCAAAAATCTGAGCAATAAATATATATATTGTTACAGCAGAAAAAAATGTAATAAATCTATTAATACCATGCATCGCCAAATTTACATTTTTTGTATTAAAAAAATGTAATGAAAAGTAAAAGAGAAAAATAAATGAAAAAATATTTAAATACCTCAGAAATATATAAACACTGTATGAAGAATCAAATTCATTATTAAAAAGAAAAAATATTTGTGGAATGGAAATTAAAATTACTAAAATACAAATATTTTTAATAAGCCCATTATTTACTATCGCTTTCCCTTCTAAAACTATGGGAATTAATAAAAAAGATAAGCCTATCCAAGATATTGGAATTGAAAAAATTTCATAAGCATCTAGAAAAATCAGGAAAATAGAAATAAAAATGATATTTACATAGATATTATTTTTATCTATTTTCATGCTCTCAATGTTAATCATGAAAATTCTATTTAAAGGTTATAATTTTTCATTTAACTATATGAATTTAGTTATTTTCGTTTTAAAAATTATAATTTCAAATAATTTTTGGACGACCATAGCCGCACTGAGTGAATAAGCAATTCCCAATGAGGAATAAGACTCTGATAATAAAAGAGCTAATAAAACAAAGGTTATTGAATAAATAATCCTTCCATAAGCATGGAAGTGAATCAAACCATAGAAAAGTAAATATTGTCTTATCCAGAATGTAAGTAAATAGGTAATAAATCCCACAAGTAGTATCAACATTGGATTGTATGAATCTAAAAATTCTTCATTACCAATTAACAAGATTATATTTTTACCAATTAAGTTATAAGCAGCGATTAAAACTACAGATAAGGGTACAAGTATTTGAAAAAAGAAGCTTCTTATCTTAAAGTTCTTATCTTGAATTTTAAGTTTGTTTTGTAGCCATGGGTTAAAAGTAACAACAAGATAATTTATTGGTTCAACTAATCTTTTAGCGAATTGATATATGCCAACAGTTTGTAAATCTAGAACTATCGCAAGAATTATTACATCAAAATGTTGTGGTATCAATCCAATAATTTGATCATATCTTATCTTTTTATACTCACTTTTAACACCATTAATATATTTTAAAAAATCTCTTTTTTTCAATTTTGTGATTTTTAAACCTTTTACAGATAAATAAATTCCAAAAAGACCGTAAAAAACTCCATATATTGATTGAGCTATAAGGAAGTTTTCTACGGTTGGTTCATCTAACAATAAAATTATTAAGGCAATAAATCTTACTGAAACACTACCAAGCTCAAGTATCGAATATTTTCTCATCTGATTGTTAAAAATCAATATTGCTTTTGCTGTTTCTGAGAAGGTATGTATTACTCGTGAAAATAAATAAATTACTAATGTGAAACTTAAGATTTCTAAACCGAAGTATGTACCAATCGATGAATTAATAATTATCTGATTATTGAAGATAAAAAGACAGATTAATAAGGAAAATAACCCTGTTAACCCATTAAACAATATTGATTCTAAAAAAAGACTATTACCCATTTTTATTGTTAAAAGGTGCGCGTCACTATTTCTTGCATGAGTAGCTCTAAATATAAGACTTGGTACAGCAATCAATAACACGGCGGCTCCATAATTTTCAGGTCCAAGTTGATTGACTACAAATGAAACTTGAATAATCGAGATAACTGCAATCAAAGATTGTGAACCTATCAAATCTTTTGTTTGATTAAATATTTCTCTTATATATTTTAAGTTCATACTTGTAAGTGGAGCTGAGGGGATTTGAACCCCTGACCCCGTGCATGCCATGCACGTGCTCTGCCAACTGAGCTACAGCCCCAATACAATTAAGGTTACCCGTATTGAAGCATTAGATTACTATCAAAAAATAAATCCTCTAGATTGTAATATTCTCTTGCTTCCTCTGTGAAAAAGTGTATTCCGACACCTTCGAATTCAACTAATGCCCATGAGGAATCAATACCCTCAGAGAAAAAGTTTTTATTTTTTGATTTCACAAGATTTTTTAATTTTTTAACAGATGATACCATTTGAGTATTGGATGTAACATTACACATAATCACCACATCAAAAAAAGTATTTTTTTCTACCTTAAATGCTTTTATGTTTGTGCATTTTTGAGTGAGTAAAATATCTATGACGTTATCAAAGAAAAAATTGTTCGTAAATTCTGTTTTTCTTTCAGTCACTTATAAATATGTTACCATGTAAAAAATAAAGACACTATTCTTAATAGTGAGGAGAGAGTTGACAAGAATTAGAAACCTTTTTGGCTTATTAGAGACACTTTTTAACAGCAGGCGATTGAGAACCATACTTGCTGCTTTAATATTTTTTATTTTCCTATTTGGCTATCTTTTTTATGTTTCAGAACCTGATGTAAGAAACTTAGGTGATGGTATATGGTGGGCTCTTGTAACTATTACAACTGTTGGCTATGGAGATATCACACCTGTAACAACTCTAGGAAGAATTGTCGCAAGTTCTCTTATGTTGCTTGGATTAGGATTAATTGCTACGATAACAGCAATTGTTTCAGCCAAATTTATTCAAAATTTTGTTGATCATCACACGAATGATGATGTTCTGGAAAAACTTGATGAAATGCAACTTGAATTGGATGATATTAAGAAAAAACTTCAATAAAGATTGTTATCTTTAATATAATTTAAAATCTCTTTTGATAAATCGTCATCATTAAACTTATTTCTTTTAAGCTTATTTCTTATAGTGCTTGAACTTAAGTCAACTTTTTCGCCATCAATAAGTGAGTATTCAAATGGAAAGTACTCTTCTAAAGTCTTATTACTGTCTTCCCTTCTAAGTGCAATTAAAAAGTTAGTAAGCTCAGGTAATTTACTGTGGTTTTTCCATGTTTTTATATTCATTGCCGTGTCAGAACCTAAGATAAAATACAAATCCTCCTTTGGATGGTCTAGTCGAAGTAATGTTTCGTATGTATAAGAAGGATTTTCTTCAGATTTTTCAATATCGCTAATTTCAAAAAATTCAGATTCATTGATTAATATTTTTGTCATTTCAAACCTATGAAGAAATGATGTAGAATCTTTTTTTTGCCATGGATTTCCTGAAGGAATAAAAATTACCTTGTTCAGACCAAATTGAGATATTGACCTTCTGGCTATTTCTAAATGGGCACCATGAGGAGGGTCAAAGGTTCCCCCAAGTACACCAATCTTATTCACTTTAGATCTCTTTTAAAATCAATTGAGTTAACAAAGGCTTTCATTTGGTTATAGTTTCTAACTTCTGATGTATTGTTGGTAACTCTATCAAATTTTCTAATTAAACTATCACCCGTGTTCCAGTACTTAAGTCTTTCAGGATTCAACCAATAAATATTTTTGAAAGATTTACCAACCTCATTTACAAGTTCTTCGTCTATATCACGATAATTATTTCTGGCATCTCCAATGACTATCAGACACTTATAGTTAGCATTACTTTTCTTTACCTCATCAACTAGCTCTTCAAAAGTTCTTGAATAGTCAGAATGACCATCTTGTTTTACAAAGTTATTCCAATTCTTTAAGAATGATTCTATCTCGGTTTTTTTTAGCTTTTTGATATCTTTTGTTACTTCAGTAATTCCATCAATGAAAACAAAAGACTTTATTGAATTGAATCTGCTTACCATTCCATAGAGTAATGTAAGTCCAAAAAGTGAATATAGTGCCATTGAACCGCTGATATCACATAAAATTACAAGCTTTGGTTTTTTCTTATTCTTGGGTTTATAAATAATATTTTGGAGGACCCCACCAGACTGGATCGACTTTCTTATGGTTTTTCTTAAGTTAAGATTTCCTTTGTTTGAGAATTTTATCTGCTTTTTAAATTTTATAGCTAGTTTGTTTCCAAGTGCATACGTTTGTTCAAGTAGTTTTTTTCTTTCTTCACTATTTGTATAAAGATAATCTAACTCATTTAATTGATCTTTATTATCTAATTCAGAAGGTTGATAGGCATCTCTTGTTTTATTTCTCTCTTCTTTTAATAGCTCTAACAACTTTAAATCGAGAAAGTTTGAGAAGTTTTCTCTATTTAAATTATTAATTATATTCTTAAAAGAATCCTCAAATTGAACATCAAAAAGACTCAATATATCTTCATAGGCTTTCGTTTTCTTTAACTGATTTAGCCAATAAGCATTAGAAACGGGTCTAGAAAAGTCTAGATTTTCAAAATCTTGTATTATTTCTATTGCAATTTTAGAAAAGTCAATGTCTCTGCTCTCGTTATTGATGAGAACATCTTGAAAATTTTCATTGAGATCATATTCATCAAAAAAATTAAATTCGAAGGATGTACTTTCCTCAAATTTAAAATTGAAATATTCTGAGATTAAATGTTTAAGTTTGTCTTTTTCATCTTTGTCTTTTGGAATTAAGAAAAAGAGATACCTAATCTTTTCTTCAAAGGATTGGATTTTTTTTGACTCTATGTATCCAAAATAAGTTTGGAGTTTATCAATAGATATAAAAAATTGTTGTTCTTTACAAAACTGTGAAAAAGAAACTATTTCATTCTTGAATGAGCTCATTTGCATTTTCAATTTGTTCTTTGTACTTCTCTTGATCAGACTTATCCTTTAAAAGTACACCTAAGTTATCTATTGTGGACTTGTTTTTATTTAAAAAGTTATATTTTACCCACTCTACAGACTCGATTAATGATGGGATTTTGTTTAAGTTGAGTTTCCTTACAAAAGATATAAAAGAAGCATAGCTTTTTGCTTGAGCCTCTGATATTTCTTCGATACTGTTCATTAAAACTTTAGATTCAATATCAATTGAAGGGAAATCAAGATAGAAATAAATACATCTTCTCTTCAGGGCGTCTGATAACTCTCTTGTTCCATTTGATGTGAGGATGGTAATTCTATTATCATTTCCGTTAATTGTTCCGAACTCAGGTATAGTGACTTGATTTTCTGCAAGAATCTCAAGTAACAATGCTTCGAATTCTTCATCTGATCTATCTATTTCATCAATAAGAAATAGACTATCTTTTTCAGCTGTTAATGCATTGAGAATAGGTCGCTTGATAAGATATTTTTCATCAAAAAGATTTTCTGCATTTTTATCTTGTTGAATACTTAAAAGTTGCTTTTTATAATTCCATTCATAAACTGCCTTATCTTCGTCAATTCCTTCATGACACTGAAGTCTTATCAACTCTAGATTGAAAAGAGATGAAATTGCTTTTGCCAAAAATGTTTTACCAGTTCCAGCAGGACCTTCAATCAATAATGGCTTCTTAAGAAATATTGCTGCGTTAACGACATCTACAAGATCTTCATTAGAAAAGTAACTTACACTTTCCAAATCTCTAATGCTTACCTCTTTATTCATCCTCTGACAGTTCCTTTTCCATTAATTACATATCTTTCTGTCGTCAATGCTTCTAGGCCCATAGGTCCTCTTACATGTAATTTTTGAGTACTTATTCCTATCTCAGCTCCAAAACCAAACATTTCTCCATCTGTAAATCTTGTCGAGGCATTTATAAATATCACAGATGAATCAATTGAGCTTGAGAATTTTTCAGCTATTTGTTCAGATTCAGTAAGAACCCCTTCTGTATGGCCAGAAGAAAATTTATTGACATGCTTTATTGCCTCATCTTCATTTTCAACTATTTTTATTGCTATTTTGAGATCCAAAAATTCAGTTGAATAATGCTCATCATTAGCAATTTCTAAATCTGGATAATCATTACTTGCTTTTTCATCAATAAAAACTTCAACAGAATTTTCTTTAAGGGCATTTATAATCTCTTCACCATTTTTGTTATAAACATCCTTATGCAATATTAAAGTTTCTAAAGCATTACAAACTCCTGGTCTTTGGACCTTTGAATTGATAACTATAGGAACCATATACTCTTCTTTTGCATCTTCGTGTATATAAAGATGTACGTTTCCATCACCATCTAAAATAAATGGAACTTTTGAGTTATTTACCAATGTATCAATTAATCCTCTACCGCCTCGTGGAACAATCAAATCAATGTACTCAGTCATATTCATGAATTCGATTGTATCTTCTCTATCTTTGCTCTCTATAAGCTGTATGCAATTCTTGGACAAATTATTTTTTTCTAAAGCTTTTTGTAACGTATTTAATATTTTTAGATTTGAATCCAAACAATAACTTGAACCACGAAGGATAGATGCATTTCCTGATTTTAAACATAGACCTGAGACATCACTTGTTACATTTGGTCTTGCTTCATAGATAATCCCTATTACTCCAAAAGGTGACCGTACTTTATTTATGTTCAATCCATCATCGGATGTCCAAGATTCTGTTACCTTACCAACTGGATCTTCAAGAGGTATTATCTTTTTTAATCCATCTGACATACCTTGAATTCTCTCTTTATTTAAAGTTAATCTATCGGTCAAAGCAGCAGTTAACTCTAATTGCTTAGCATTTTCTAAATCAATTTTATTTGCCTCAATGATTTCGTCAGCGTCATTGATTAATTCTGACGCCATGTCATTTAATACTTTATTTTTAGTATCTGTATCGATTGTTTTTAGCTCTTCAGCTGCCAGAAGAGCTTTTTTACCTATTTCTTTAAGCACATTACAAGAATAATTTGATTTGATGGAAAGTAAAATTTTTTAAAGAATTAATAGATTGTCTTTGTGAATAATTACAGAGTTTTCAGTCTCTTTTAAATCTTGAATTTCTTTACTTGAAAAATTGACCACTCCCCTCGCAATTAATTCATTTTCTGAACTTTTCACTTCAACACCGGAGTTTTCGTCAAAACTTTTATTTACATTTATTACACCTTTTGAAAGTAGTGATGCATCAGCTTTAAGTGCTTCAACAGCACCATCATCAATTACAATCTCGCCATCAATTGTCATACCAAAGGCAATCCAAAGTTTTCTTAATTTAATATTTTTCTTTGATGGCTTAATGATTGTGCCAATTTTTGAATCTTTTACAACCTCATTTATACAATTCGGAGACCATGAAATAATCTGTGTTTCGATTCCAGAAAAACCTGCCATCTGTGCTGCCATAATTTTTGTTGAAAAACCTCCCATACCTTTTCCAGATGAGGATTTAGGAATAAGATCATTTAATTCCTCAGAGTTATATTCAATATTTTCTATTTTTTTTGCTTCCTCAGTCTTTTCAGGATCAGAATCAAATAAGCCTTCTTTATCTGTAATTACTACCAATTTGTCAGCTTTAAGTAAAATTGAGACAATTGCTGAGAGCCTATCGTTATCTCCAAATTTTAACTCTTCCGTTGCAACTACATCATTTTCATTAATCACTGGAATAATATCCTTTGATATGAGACCATTCAAAGCCTCTGTAGTGTTAATGAACTGGTTTCTGTCTTCCAGTACATTTTTTGAGATGAGAACCTGAGCAATATTTAATTGATGAGAATTAAATATTTCCTTATATTTGTTTATAAGACTGACTTGACCAACTGCAGATGCTACTTGTAACTCTTTGAGGTTTTTTGGACGTTCTGATAGATTTAACTCATTTGCGCCAGACTGTACTGCACCTGATGTGACAATAGCAAAATTGATACCTTCTTTTCTCAATTCATTTATTGAAACAGCTAGTGAATCAATAACATCATCTCGAAGAACATCTTCTTCAAACAAGGTGTTTGTTCCAATTTTTATAACTATAGTTTTATTACTCATAAGAAAATTCGTGTCCGTTTAAATCTACTATATCCCCTTTCTTAATTCCTTGATTTATTAATTCTTGAGATATGGAAGACTTTTCAAATCGGTATGATATCTCATTTAATATTTCATGAGAATTTCCCTTAAGATTAGTAATTTTTTCTGCTTTTCTTCCTCTAATTTTCCAAATATTTTCATCTGCTTCAATGTTGAATTCATCAGCTTCAACAAAAATCTTCTCATAGCTTTTGTTCACTCTATTAAGTTCTCTAAATGATATTTCATCAAGTTGCTGAAGCAATTCACTTATTCCTTCTTCAGTAACCGTAGAAATGTTTAAATAGTTTTTTTCAGTCTTATCTAAATCTGATTTATTAACTACTTTTAAATTTTTAATATTTCTAAATTCTGGATTATATGTCACAATTTCATTTTCTAATAGCTTAATTTGTTCTTCAATGTTGTATTCGGAATTCACTGGATCTAGAAGAAAAATAATAAATTTTGTATTTTTTAGATGTCTAAGTACTGATTTACCTAAACCTGTTCCCTCAGCTGCTCCCTTTATGAGACCAGGTAGGTCACAGATTGTAATTATTTCTTTATTATTCTCATATACTCCAAGACTTGGACTGACTGTTGTGAATGGATAGCTGTCGATTTTGGAATTTGAATTTGTTATTGTCTGGATTAAAGAACTCTTACCAGCATTTGGTAGTCCAATTAAAGCTACATCAGTTAAAAGACTTAACTCGAGATCTAAAGTAATTTTTCTTCTTTTTTCACCGGATTCACATATTTCTGGGTTTGGATTTCTTTTTGATATTAAATCTTTATTGCCTCTACCGCCCATTCCACCTTGACATATCTTGTATTCAACTTTTTCATCAATTATTTCAGCTAACAATTCTCCATCCGAAATAATAGATGTCCCAATTGGTATTTTTAAATACATATCTTTTCCGTTGGGACCATTTTGTAAATTTTTTGAGGCATCTCCGCCGTTTTCTGCTTTAAATGATCCTTTTGACTTCAAGTTTGAGTAATCAAATACTCCAGAATCAGAAACAAAAATAATTGATCCACCGTTACCGCCATTTGCACCATTTGGAGAGGTTTTACTACTTTTAGAACTGAAACTTACAGATCCTGAACCGCCACTACCTGATAACAGATTAATTTGAATTGTGTCAACAAACATGACATTACGGGATTATATTTACTAGTTTTCTTCCGTTTCGGGTTGAATATTTTACGGTTCCATTTACTTTGGCATAAAGAGTATCATCTCCACCTTTTTGCACGTTGTTTCCTGGATGAATTTTTGTTCCTCTTTGCCTAACAACAATGGAACCAGCAGAGATTTTTTGGCCATCAAAAACTTTTGTACCAAGTCGTTTAGACTCTGAATCTCTTCCGTTCCTAGTTGAACCACCTGCTTTTGTTTTTGACATTTATTCTTCTTCCTCACCTTTACCGGTTGAGATTGATTTTACTTTTACAATTTTTATATCTTCACGATATCCTAATTTTCTTCTAATTCCAGATTTGTTTTTATAGGTAAAGATGTTTAGTTTCTTAGACTTTTTTTCATCTAAAAGTTCAAAATTAACAGAATACTTTGAAAGTTTTTTTTCGTCTGTTATCAATGAGCCTTTCCTAGCACTCATTAGTATTGGTGTTTTTGATTCTATTTTAAAGTTAGCTGGCACAGTTAAAACATCCCCAACACTTACCTTCTCTTGAGAAGATCCTATTTTTACAACTGCATATTTACTCATGACTCAATTACTCTACTACGGCTTCAGATTCAAGTAAATCAGTATCAACTGAATTATTGGAAAATATGTCACCAATGATTAGCCCTCTACCATTACATTCTTCACATTCATCAGAAAAGCTTTCAATAAGTCCTGCTGAAACATTTTTTCTAGTCATTTCAACTAACCCTAATCTGGATATATCAAATACTTGTGTTCTGGTTTTATCCTTCGCTAATTCCTGTTTGAATTTACTGAGCAGTTCTTGTTGTCTCTTCTGTGTTTCCATATCAATAAAATCAATAACAATTATTCCACCAATATCTCTAAGTCTTAACTGTCTTGCAATCTCTTCAGCTGCTTCAAGATTATTTTCAAAAACAGTTTCCTCAAGACTGTCTTTACCGACAAACTTTCCTGTATTCACATCAATAACTGTTAGCGCCTCTGTTCTATCAATAATTAAATGACCACCGGATGGAAGCCATACTTTCCTATCTAGGGCTTTCTTAATTTGATCTTCGATATGATATCTTTCAAAAAGATCTAGATCATCAGAGTATTTCTCAACTATTTCATTTAGTTCAGGTGAAGTATCTGAAATATAGCTCTTTATGTCTTCAAATTTTTCATTATTTTCAATCAATAATTTTTTAAAGTTTGAGCTCAGGTGTTCTCTTATAACTTTTATCGATATATCTGGTTCTTCATGAATTAAAACTGGAGAACTACCAGAGTCTTTTGAAGAAGTCTTTTCCCATTCACTGATTAATTTATCTATATCGTTCTTAAGTGATTCTTCGCTTACTCCCTCCGCAGCAGTCCTAACAATTACTCCAAATCCTTCCGGCTTGATTTTTCGTATTATTTTATCCAATCTATTGCGTTCCTCATCCGGCAATCTTCTTGATATACCTTTTGTGTTTGAATTAGGAATTAACACTAAGTATCTACCAGGAAATGAAATTTGTCCCGTTAATCTTGCACCTTTTTCACCCATTGCATCTTTTACAACTTGAACTAAAATTTCCTGTTCTTGCTTTAAAAGATTTTCTATTTTTGAATTACGCTTTGCATTAGATACATCTGCAACATATAACACACCATTTTTCTCTTCACCAATAGATACAAACGCAGCTTCCATCCCAGGAAGTATATTTTTAACCTTTCCGAGATAAATATTTCCTACAAGAGATTTTGACTTAGCCTCTGCTGTGTAATATTCAACTAATGTTGCGCCTTCCAAAATAGCAATCTTAGAAGAACCGCCTTTGAAACTTATAAGCATTTGTTTCTTATCGACAAAAGGGACTGGTAAAGGAGTCTCCCTAAACCAAGTTTGACGATTAGATTTTCTGTAATCTTCTCTTTTATTTCTGGACTTTGAAGTACCAGATTTAATTTTTACTTTTTGTCCGTTATACCATTTAGTTTCGGTATTACTAAACTTATCTTCGCTCTTTCGTACTACTTTCGATTTTTTGAAAATACCAAACATTAAAACCTCCATAATTATGATGTGAAAATATATTAAAAAACTTCATAGTCAGAGAATAATACGCTTTAAATATTAAATTGTGATGTTATTTTCTATAAATATTCTATTCGTAATCCCAAAGATTACAGCTATTGAGACCATAGATGATCCTCCCAGGCTTAACAGAGGGAAGGGCAATCCCGTAACAGGGATTAAACCAACAACAGTTGATATATTTACAATTATTTGAAAAGACAGTAATGCAATAAATCCAGCAATCACAAACTTATCAAAATCTGAATCTGAGACTGTCAGGATTCTTCTGAGCCTACTAAACAATAATCCCCAGAGAGCAAGTAGGAAAAGAATTCCAAAAAAACCGAAATTGTAGGCATATGCTGCAAAGATAAAATCTGTTGTCTCAACTGGAACAAATACCTTGTCAATATTTTCACCTGCAAAATATTGTCCAACTAATCCACCACTAGAAATTAATAAACGACTTTGAGATTGAGAGAAATCAAGATCAGATGAAAAAAACTCATTCAGCCGACTGATTTGGTACTGTGTGACAATGTTTACATTATCAACTCTTGATCCTATTTCTAAAAATATAAAGAATAGAGATATTCCCACTAACAAAAGCAGTGATATATATCGTAACTTTATATTTGATAAAAGCAACATTGATAGAAAGACAAACGAAATAATTAATGCAGTTCCTAAATCTGGTTGAAAGTTTATAAGTAATATTGTTCCAAAAATTAAAAATATCAAAATTCCTTTATTTAAATTTCTTGAAAGGTGGTTGGCAACAAAAACAACAATAACTACTTTTGCAAATTCGGATGGCTGTATATCAATTGGGCCAAGATCAAACCATCTACGTACTCCTAATCTAGGTTGTGTGAAATATAAAGAACCCAACAAACTTACAACTATAAAAAATAAAAAATTGGAGTAATTTTGTAGATTATCTATTGATAAATATGTGAGAAGAAAAAATATAATAATTGATATTAATGAAAAAACTACTTGTCGTGTCAAAATATTATCTACATCAAATTCAAGTCCTTGAAAATCTGTAAGTGTATAAAGTGTAAACCAAGATATAAAAATAAAAAAAAGGAATATCAAAAAAATAAAGATATTGGTTCCTTGTGGTCCTAAAAGTGTAATTTTTCTGGTATTCATTCGGTAATCTCTCCATACCTTACAGGAGTAACATCACTTCCGATTAAATGTTGAATTATTCTTCTACTGACTGGAGCTGCAATAGCACTTCCAGAACCCCCCTCTTCGATTACTGTGACAATAACATGCTGGGGATTACTTACTGAGTCAATACCAACAAACCATGAAGTATTATTTTTCTCTCCAGGATTTTGAGCCGTACCTGTTTTGCCACCTACATCGTTTGCTTCTCTACCCATCACTTCAAATGCAGCATAAGCCGTTCCATTTTTGTTAGTTACTAAATTTAAATCATTTTTTAAGAAATTAACAAATTCGTCAGATACATTGTATTTTCTCAACTTTAAGTTATCAGAAGCAGCAATATTGAGATATGGAGATGAGGAAGTTGAGGTAAGTAAGGTTTTATATGCATTTGCTACTTGAATAGGCGTTACAGTTATTGCTCCCTGACCAATAATTAAGTTCATAAGGTCACCACCTAACCATCCCTCTGGTCTTACTAAATCAGGACGTGAAACTCTCCATTCTTCAAAAACTTCTCTATCAGGTACTATCCCATTTCTTTCAAATGGAAGATCTATATTAGTAAGTTCACCGAAACCTAGGTCTTCTGCATAATTTTGTAAGATTGATTCATTTTGTGTACCTTCATAGGTTCTCCAAATATTAAGGGCTATGTCCCAAAAATATACATTACAAGATTGTTGCATGGCTGAACTTAAATTTACTCTTCCATGACCATCTTCTTTCCAGTCTTGATAAACTTGTTGAGAACCATCATTAAATCCAAATGATAAACTTCCCTTGCAATCGACTCTTCCTCTTCTTGAATTTAAGCCTTCTGGAAAAAGTCCTTCATTTTCTGCAAGCCAATATGAAACAACTTTGAATACAGAACCTGGTGGGTAAAGGCCCTGAATAGCAAAATTATTAAACGCTTGTATACGATTAAGTTGTTCAAAATCTTGATTTGAAATTCCATCAATGAATTGATTTGGATTGAAATCTGGAAGAGAAACCATAGAAACTATTGCACCTGAATTGACATCAATAACAATTGAGGCACTTCTAATTATTTCATCATTTGCATCTTCATTTTCATTCGCAAGCACAATTCCTTGCAAAAGAGATTCTTTTACGACTTTTTGAATTTCAATATTAAGAGAGAGATATATATCGTTACCTTTTTGTGGAGGTGTGAACTCGATTATTTTATTACCCTTAAAAATAATTTCACCTGGAATACCCGTTAATGTATTTTCATAATATTTCTCTAGACCATTTTTACCAACTTGCAATGTATTTTTGGTGTGTGGAAATTCTTCAAAATCATCAGAAGTAGGCTTTCCAACATAACCAATAACGTGAGATGTCAAATTGTCGTAATTGTATTTCCTGATTGGAAAATCAAAGATTTCGAATGCATCTAATTCTAGAAGTTTTTGTCGCTCAACTGCAGAAAAAGTAGCTATATTACCAACAATCTCGATACTATTTCTGTTTTTAAATAGTTTATCAAAGTCATCTCGATCCAAATCAGGAAAATTAAACTTTATGAACTGTTTGTATATGTCAATATTGTCATTATCAATTTTTCTCAAGTTTATAAAAAGATGTGGCTGCATTGTTGAAGTTGCTAATCTTTCGTTTTTATCATCAAAAATATCACCTCTTGGTGGAGTTATATAGAATGTATCAGTAGTTTGGTTGTCTATTGCACTTAATGCCGTATTCCTTGATAAAACTTGTAAATCAAAAAGAAAAGATACTATATATATAAAAAAACCAATTAATAATAGTGCAAAGAGATTATATCTTTTGTTTAAGAACATTTTTACCTATGGTAATGTTCAAAATTCTAAATAAAAAGTAATTGACCAAAGATGAAATCAATAATTGATATAAAAACTCAGGGTTTAGATATTCCCATGAATATGTGAATTTATAAATATATATCCCGACTGTGAATGTAGCAAGGTCCAGATAAGTATTATTTTGCTGATTTGCAATTATAAAATTCATAAAAATAATTGTTATTAAAAATTTTGCACTTGAAAATCCTAAGATGTTTGAAGAATATAATGTATCGTAATAGATACCAGCAACCAAAAATATAGATATATAATAATTTGAAAATCTTAGAGTAGAAATTATGAACATCCCAATGAAAAATGGCATTATTAAAAAATAATCAAAATTAAAAATAGTATTTAATAACAACTCTACGAACAATAAGAAAACAAAAGTAATAATTGAAAATAGGTTTCTAAGGTAAATCATTTGTCTTAACTATATATATGTCAGTAAAGGAAAAGCTTATTTCTTCAATATCTAAATTTGATGATATCTTGTTGTCATCTACTGTTATTTCTGCATTTGATAGAGATACGATGGGGAACCTTCCTGGCTGATCAAATATAGAAGCCGTAAATATGAAGTCAATATTTGATGTTAATTCATTTACTGAAGTGGTATAAACTAATATTTCGTTTCCATTGTTTTGTATCAAATATTCATTCCCAAATCTATCTAAACCTGGCATTGAAAAATCTACATCGTCTAAAAAAACAATTTCAGAGTGGTTCTGAAAAATTTTATCTACAAAACCGACTACAAAACCCTCTTCATTGATAACAATATCGTTCTTTTCAAAATTTTTATCATAGCCTCCTGATACAAGATATTTATTTTCACTATTTTTAATGAATGCAGAAGTTTTTATATAAACATAATTTGTGGAATCGACAGATTTGATAAGATTTTTGTTGGCATCTAATTCTTCTTTCAAGAGATCATTTTCTATTCTCAGTTTTCTCAATTCTAAAACTTCATTCTTCAGACGTATGTTTTCATTAATCAAATTATTTCTTGTTTGGAATAATTCATTATCAAAAATTTCTAAATAATCCGGAAAATTAACATTTGTAGGAATTAAAAAATTTATTCTTTTTGAAATAGTAGAAGATAATTCTTGATTTGAAAAAAAGTCCAAGACCATTATAGAAAATGAAAACAATACAAAAATAACGTAAATAATGTAGTTTCTTACTCTTAGATTTCCATCTTTCATATTTAGTTAGGTTTTGGTGATGATTTTAATACTGAATTGTAATCATCAAACCTCTCTAAACAAATGCCCGAACCTACAACAACTGTACTTAATGGATCCTCTGTCATATTAATTGGAATACCCAGTTCTTCTGCTATCTTCCTGTCCAATTGCTTTAAGAGAGAGCCTCCCCCAGTCAACCATGCGCCATATTTATCTATATCTGATACTAATGCAGGTGGAGTTTGGGATAGAGACATTCTTACTGCCTCAATAATATCTTGGACAACTGGACTTAGTGCATTTCTTACATCTGCTGCCTCTAGTAGAACTTGTTTTGGGACACCTTTTACAATATCTCGACCCGTTACTGTAACTTGTGGTTCTTTGTCATATTGATATGCAGATCCGATTGCATGCTTTAGAGATTCCGCAATTCCCTCATCCACTAGCATAGAATGTTCTGATCTTAACCACTCTATGAGTCTATCAGTCATGTCCTCTCCACCAACTCTTACAGAGTTGGCATTTACTATGTCACCCATTGAAATAACAGCAATTTCTGTTGTTCCTCCACCAATGTCAATTACCATATTTCCAAAAGGTTCATAAATTTGAAGACCTGCACCTATTGCAGCTGCCATTGGCTCTTCAACGGTATAAACTTCAGATGCACCTGTAGCATGAGCAGCAGTTTCTATCGATCTTTGCTCCACACTGGTAACACCATTTGGAACACACATAACAATTCTTGGTCTTGAATAGGATCTTCCTATTGCTCTTGTTAGTAAGGTTTTTACAAGTTCTTCGGCCATTTCGATTTCTGAAATCACACCATCTCTTAGAGGTTTAATTAATTTTATTGAGTCAGGGACCCGACCCACCAAGTTTTTTGCCTCTTCCCCAACAGTAAGGATTGAGCCATCCTCTTTATTTACAGCAATCAACGTAGGTTCATCAACCATCACTCCAACACCTTTAACATAAATTAATGTGTTGGCAGTTCCTAAATCAATAGCGATGTCGTTGCCACCAAAAAGCGATCTTCTTAAATTAATTCCAGCCATGTATATCTAGATTAATAGACTGAATAATCAAATTAAATAGAAATTTAATTGTTAAAGAAAAGGCCTAATTCTCTCTCAGCACTCTCTTCTGAATCAGAACCATGCACTACATTTTCTTCTAGCTTGGTTGCAAAATCTGCTCTTATTGTGCCTGGGTCTGCGTCAGATGGATTTGTGGCACCCATTATTCTACGAACTTCACTTACAGCATTTTCTCCTTCAACTTCCATAGCTACAACTGGGCCACTTGTTATGAAGGAAACTAAATCTTGGAAGAATGGTTTATCTTTGTGTTCACCATAGTGTTGCTCAGCAAGGTCTGTAGTTATTGTCATCATTTTCATTTTTGTTATTTTAAATCCCTCTTGCTCAACACGGTCAATTACTTGTCCAACAATATTTCTTTTTACACCATCTGGTTTTACCATAAAGAAAGTTTTCATGAATATTCCTTTTTGTATTTACCAACTAAATATAAACTTCCTGTCAATATAGATGAATTCTTTGATGTATAAAAATCGTCAATAGTTGCTACCTCATAGGTAAGTTCATTTTCATTAAAGCAATTCTCAAAATCTGATGTTTTAGTTTGTTCAAAGAATGAATTATTTTCAATAAGATAAATTTGATTAAAATTTTTTGTGAAAATTTTATTCATAAATTCAATAATATTTTTTCCCTTTTTCATGCCAATGTATATATCAAAATCATCTATTGTATGATTCTCCTCTATAAAATTAACTAATGTCTCTAAGCTTGAAGCATTATGGGCTCCATCAACAATTTTTACAGGATTTTTTGAAACTTCTTCAAACCTCCCTGGAACTTTGGGATAGCTTTCTACAGTACTGGTTTTGTCTTCGTCAAAATTTGTAATAATTGATTCAAATATTTTTATTGCTGTTCCAAAATTTATATTCATTTTGTTTTGGCTTTCTAAATTGTTCAAATATATATCTTTATCAGTTAAATCAAACTTATCGTGCACATAAGTTTTATAAACTTTATATAAATTAGAATCACCAAAAATAATACGTTTTGGATTGTCTGATATTTGGATTTTTTGATGGAAAATCTCTTCTAACGATTCACCTAACAATTCAACATGATCGTAATTTACGTTAGTAATACAGACTGTATCTACATTTAGTATCGAAGTAGTGTCATATAATCCTCCAATACCTGCCTCAACAATAAAATAATCAGCTTTACTTTCTAAAAATAATTTACAACTTGTAAGAAAAAGTGTCTCGAAATATGCAAGTTCGATGTTATTTTCAGATTCAAATTGTTTTAAATTATCCATGTACAATGACATCTTCTCATCTGAAATTACTTCATTGTTTATCTTTATTCGCTCATTTACGTCAACCAAATGAGGAGAAGTAAATAAAACAGATGAGATATCATTCTTAGTGAAAATTTCATTTAAATAATATGCGGAGGATGTTTTGCCATTAGTACCAACAATAGATATTGACTTTTCCTTTAAAATTTGAAGTTCGTTACTTTCGAAAAAAGAAGCTAGGATTTCTAAATTTTTATTTCTTTTTCCAATTTTTGAATTTAGATATATCTTGAATTCATCAGACACTGAATTGATCCCGTGTCTGTTTTAGTAGCTCTATCTCGTTTTCAACTTCAATAACATTTTGTTTTTCTTTTTCAATTAATTCTTCTTTTGCATTTTTAATAAATTTATCATTTTCTAATCTCGATCTAGAGACAGCTAGTGATTTAGAGAGATCTTCAATTTTCTTGTCTAGTTTTTTTATTTCTACATCAATATCGATATAGTCTTCAGCTAGAAGATAAAATTCATAGTTTCCTGATTGAAAAACTACTTGTTTTTTATCTTTATCCTCTGGTGAATTAAGATTTAATTCTACATTGCCAATGTTTTCCAGCTGTTTTGTAAACCAAGGGCTAACATCTTTACTTGAATTAAGTTTTAATATTTCTTTATTTTTTAATTGATAGGTAGCTTTGAAATTTCTTATTTGAGAAATAACTTCTTTCAAATTTTCAACGTCGTTAGCCTCTGGGTTCAACTCTTTGCCTTCAACTTCAGGCCAAGTGTTGTTTATTAAAAGATCATCTTCAAAGGTTGACCAAATTTCTTCAGTTATGTGAGGCATTGCAGGATTCAATATTTTTATGCTTTTTAAAAATGTAGTCCTAAGAACAAACATAGTCTCATCTTTTGTTTTCTCATCATCTATTAGGTTTTTGGAAAACTCAAAATACCAATCAAACAAATCTGACCAGACAAAATTGTAAATTAGCTTATATGCATCTGATATTTTATATTTTTCAAATAATTCATTAAATTCAGCTAGGACTTCATCAAACCTAGAGGCAATCCATACATTTTCGGGACAAGTTATTTCTTTAATTTCATCAGTTCTTTTTTCTTCAGGGGAGTACAAGTGGACAAACTTTGCAGCATTCCATAGTTTATTTCCAAATTTCTTTGCAGCAATTGTCCACTCTTCATCAAAAGGAACATCTTGTCCTGGAGCTGCTTTCTCTATTAATGAGAAGCGCAATGCATCTGCACCATGTTTTTCAGATAGCTCCAATGGATCAATTGTATTTTTTAAACTCTTTGACATTTTTCTACCTTTAGAGTCTCTTACCAGCCCATGAATCAATATATCCTTGAACGGGACATCGTCATTAAAATTCAGACCCATCATTATCATTCTGGCTACCCAGAAAAAGATTATGTCAAAACCTGTTACTAATAACGAGGTTGGATAGTATTTATCTAAATCTGTGCTTTCCTCAGGCCAACCTAGAGTGGAAAAGGGCCATAATGCTGATGAAAACCAAGTATCCAAAACATCTTTATCTTGCGATAGTTTCAAGTCGTCTGAGAGTTTATATTTTTCTCTAACTTCTGATTCAGTCGTAGCTACGTAGATGTTTTCATCTTCGTCATACCATGCCGGAATCTGATGACCCCACCAAATTTGTCTAGAAATACACCAATCTTGTATGTTGTACATCCACTCAAAATAAGTTTTCTCCCAATTTTTTGGAATAAACTTGATATTTTCATTCTCAACTTCTGCGATACCTCTGTCAGCTAACTCTTTTGTCTTTACAAACCATTGGTCGGTGATCATTGGCTCAAGTATGCTTTTTGATCTATCTCCTTTTGGTAATTGGATTACGTGATCATCAGCGGAAACAAGGAAGCCTAATTCAGATAACTCACTCACTATCTGGTCTCTTGCTTCAAATCTATCTAAATTTTTATAATTTTCTGGCATAAAGTCATCGTCAGACATTGTTCCATCTAACTTCATGCAAGATATGACTTCTAGATCATGTTTCAAGCCGATCTCATAATCATTAAAATCATGTGCAGGTGTTATCTTTACACATCCAGAACCAAATTCTTTATCTACATACTCATCAGCGATAATCGGAACCTCTCTATTTACGATTGGGATAATTGCTGTTTTTCCAATAAAGCTCTTATATCTTTCATCATCAGGGTTAACTGCAACAGCTGTATCAGCAAGAATAGTCTCTGGTCTAGTAGTAGCGATTGTGATAAATTCATCACCACATTTATATTTAACACTCCAGAGTTTGCCTGTTTGTTCCTCAAGATTGACCTCAAGGTCTGAGACTGCAGACATTAGTTTTGTATCCCAATTAACCATTCTTGAACCTTTATAAATAAACCCAGAGTCATAGAGGGTTACAAAAACTTGTCTAACAGCTGCTGATAACCCTTCATCCATTGTGAATCTCTCTCTTGACCAATCACAACTCATACCTAGTTTCTTCATCTGTCCTGATATGTTTTCACCTGATTTTTCTTTCCACTCCCATACTTTTGAAATGAAATTCTCACGACCAACATCTTCTTTTGAAAGACCTTTTTCAGATAATTCATTTTCGACAAGTAGTTGTGTAATAATTCCTGCATGATCAGTTCCTGGAACCCACAATGTTTCAAATCCCTGAAGTCTTTTTATACGTACAATTACATCAATTATTGAATGTTCTAACGCATGACCCATATGCAATGAGCCAGTTACATTTGGAGGTGGTATTACAATCGAAAATTGTTTATCAGACTCAACTGGTTTGAATTGATTTTTTAACTCCCACTCTGATTGCCATTTTTGTTCAATACTTAATGGCTCATATGAATCTTCAAGCATAGACTCAGGCTGGTTTAGAGTCTTTTTTGTCTTTGCTTTGTTTTAGAACCATCTTTGGTTGAATGTCATCAACAACATTTTCTTTATCAATAATGATTTTTTCAATATCTTTTCTTGATGGTGCTTCAAACATTTCATCGAGTAGTAATTTTTCAATTATTGATCTTAGCCCTCTAGCACCAGTTTTTCTTTCAAGAGCAAGTTCTGCCATTGCCTCAAGAGCACCATCTGTAAACGTAAGCTCTACATCGTCCAACTCAAAGATTTTTTTGAATTGTTTGGTAATTGCATTTTTTGGTTCTACAAGTATTTTGATTAATGCTTCTTTATCTAATTCATTAACACTTGTTACAACTGGAAGTCTTCCAATAAACTCTGGTATCAAACCATATCTTCTTAGATCTTTTGGCTCAACATTATCGAAAATAGTACTTTCATTGACCTTATCTTTATTGTTCAAGTTTGTGTTAAACCCTATAGAGTTGTCTCCAAGCCTTTTTCCAATTATCTGATCAAGACCATCAAATGCTCCACCGACAATGAATAAGATGTTTGTTGTATCAATTTGTAAATACTCTTGTTGAGGATGTTTTCTACCCCCTTGAGGAGGTACTTGTGCGGTGGTGCCTTCTAGAATTTTAAGTAAAGCTTGTTGTACTCCTTCTCCAGAAACATCTCTTGTAATTGAAGGATTATCTGATTTTCTAGTGATTTTGTCTATTTCATCAATGTAGATTATCCCTTTTTCTGCCTTTTTTATATCAAAGTCTGCAGCTTGAATCAAAGTTAATAAGATATTTTCAACGTCTTCACCAACATAACCAGCTTCAGTCAACGTTGTAGCATCTGCGATTGCGAAAGGTACTTGAAGTATCTTTGCCAAAGTTTGAGCTAAAAGTGTCTTACCGCTTCCGGTAGGGCCAAGTATGAGTACATTAGATTTTTGAATTTCAAGATCATCATTCTTTTCATCATCTTTATAAATTCTCTTATAGTGGTTATAGACTGCAACAGATAAAGTTTTTTTAGCTTCAGATTGACCAATAACAAATTCATTAAGAGCATGGTTTATTTCTTTTGGTAGAGGTAAATGTGTCTCACTTGTAGCTTCAAGGGTCTCAACTTTTTCTTCTTCAATGATTTCGACACAAAGCTCAATACACTCGTCACAAATATAGACGCCTGGACCGGCGATGAGTTTAATTACTTGTTTTTGTGATTTACCACAAAAACTACATTTTAACGGATCAGTTGATGATTCTTTACTAGCCATAACCTTACCCTGTTGTTATTTTTTGTCTGCTAACTCCCTTTGAGTTAGTACTTCATCTACTATACCGTATTCCAACGCTTCTTGCGCAGTCATCCAGAAATCTCTATCGGTATCAACAGCGATTTGTTCTATGTCTTTTTTGGTAAAATCTGCCAAAAGTCCATTTATTTGGTTTCTCATGTCTGTTATCAACTTTGCTTGGATTTCGATATCTTTTGAGGTGCCTTCTGCCCCACCAGCTGGTTGATGTAACATAATTCTTGCATGTGGAAGTGAGTATCTTTTACCTGGAGTTCCACCAGCTAAAATCACAGCACCTGCTGAAGCAGCAAGTCCCATACAAACAGTTGCAACATCTGGCTTGATGTATTTCATTGTGTCATAGATTGCAAACAATGATGTAATCGATCCTCCTGGAGAGTTGATATATACGTAGATATCTTTCTCTGGATCTTCTGACTCTAAATGTAAAAGCTGTGCCATTATTAGATTTGCTACTCCATCATCAATTGGAGTGCCAAGAAATATAATTCTATCTTTTAAAAGCCTTGAATAAATATCGAAAGCTCTTTCGCCTCTATTTGTATTCTCAATAACAGTAGGTACAACATAATTTGAAGGCTCTTTTTTCATGTTATTCTTCCTCTCTTGTATCTGTATCTTGATTGTACACATCTTGAAGATATACTTTTTCACCATTTTTGTCTATTGACGATCCTGACTTCAAAACATGGATCATTGCCTTATTTCTTAAGGATTCTGCCTCAAGATTAAGTCTGTGGGTGGTGTTTTCAACGTCATCTTCGTTATCATGTGATTTCATATGTTCATCAATTACGGCATTATCTTCATCTTCTAGCTTGATGTCTAAATCCTCAATAACCTTATCTAGTATCACAACCATAGTTAAATTTCTTGTAGCTTGTTTATTGAGATCTTCACGTAAAGTTTCCTCTGTAAGTCCAGTGACTTGAAAATAATCTTCTAACTTTATATTATTTTGTGCCAACTCGTTAATGAAGTTTTGAAGGATACTATCCATTTCAGCAATCACTAACTGTTCTGGTAAGTCAATCTTTGCTTCTTCAATAAGTTTGTTTGTTAATTCTGCTTGGTACTGAGAAGCTACTTGTCTTTTCTTAATCATCTCAATATTTTTTTCCAACTCTTCTTTTAGATTTTTAATATCATCAAACTCAGTAGTTTCTGAAACCCATTCATCTGTCAGGTCTGGAAGTATTTTTTCTCTTACTTCTTTTACGAGAACTGTAACCTCAACATTTTCCTCCCCTAGTTGTGGAAGATTTTCATTAAATTTTACGATTGCACCAGGAGATACTGCCTCCAATTTTGAATCAAGTTGAGCAGTCAAAGTGTTGGATCCAACTTCGTAAAGATAATCTTGAAAGTTAAAATCTTTCAGATCATTATTATTTTTTTTTGCAGAGATATTCACTAGCGCATAATCACCTGATTGAACTGGTCTTTCAACTTTTGAAACTTCCGCAAACTGGGTTCTTACCCTATCTATCTGATCGTCAAGTTCTTCTTCTGTTGGTTTTATAGACTCCACTTCAACTTCTTGTTCTAGTTTTGGAAGTTTAGATAATTTAGGCCAGAGAGTAATCAGTACATCAATTTCAAAGTTTTTTTCTTTCTTTTCAATTTTCTTAATTACTGGTCTTGTTGCTGGATTTATTTCTTCATCCTTTAGGATTGAAAACAGTTTCTCTGGTAAGAACAGTTCTATTGCCTCTTCGTTTATGGCGTCTTCACCAACTTCCCTTGTGACGATATTAGGTGGTATTTTTCCGGGTCTAAAACCTTTTATTTTTAAATTCTTAGAAATTCTCTTTATTGCCTCGTCTTTATATTCTTCGAGGTCTTTATTGTCTACTTTTAGGTCAAGTTCTTTCTCGAAATCACTCGTATTTTTTATTTTATATTTCAATTGTTCTCCTAAATAAGGTGGGTGACCGACGGGATTCGAACCCGCGACCTCCTGGACCACAACCAGGCGCTCTAACCAAACTGAGCTACGATCACCACGGCGCTCTCGATAGGACTCGAACCTATAACCTACAGATTAGAAGTCTGTTGCTCTATCCATTTGAGCTACGAGAGCCTCTTGAGCGGGTGAAGGGAATCGAACCCTCATAGCCAGCTTGGAAGGCTGGAGCTTTGCCATTAAGCTACACCCGCGCTAGTCGGGCTGGTGAGATTCGAACTCACGACCTCCTGCTCCCAAAGCAGGCGCTCTAGCCAAGCTGAGCCACAGCCCGCACGTCTAATTATTGTTCCATGATAACGCTTTTATGGAAACAATAAATCAAAAAATTTATAGTTAAGTATTATGAGTTAAGTTAATCTGTAAAAAGGGTCGCTAGCTCAATTGGCAGAGCAACGGACTCTTAATCCGCAGGTTCGGGGTTCAAGTCCCCGGCGACCCACGCGACATTTAGCGGATGTGGCGGAACTGGTAGACGCGCTAGATTTAGGATCTAGTGAGCTTTGCTCGTGGAGGTTCGAGTCCTCTCATCCGCACAAAATTAAGAGATTGCTACAACAAGTTCAGTTGACGAAGCAGTAGCTAGAAGCTTTCCATTCATATCACGAAGTTCACCCGTTAAGAAAATTACTTTTCTTCCTAATTTATCAATCTTCCCCCGAGCTACGATTTCACCAGTGTCGGCACTTATCTGGCTTAAATAATTTACTTTTATATCAGTTGTTAATGCAATAAAACCCTTATCTAAATTACATTGGGCAGAAATACTATTACAAGAATCTAGAAGTGTAGCTGCTAATCCTCCATGAACGCTACCAATTGGGTTGTAATGAAACTCTTCGGGTACGCAGTAAAATGACGCCTGCCCTTTTTCATCGATTTCAATCTTGCTAAAACCCATTAATGAACCAATTCCAAAAGAATCTGGTTTTAATTCAGTGAATAATTTTCGCCTATCTTCTTTGTCTAGGTTAAGAAGTTTTTCTGCGATATCTAAAGGTGGATCCCAGGAATGTGTTCTCTCATTCATCGCTTGATTCAGATGATCTTGTTTGTAACTCAGAAACTATATCCGCATTTGCCAATGTGGTTACATCTCCTAGTTTTCTTTCTTCAGAAATATCTTTCAACAATCTTCTCATAATTTTTCCGCTTCTTGTTTTTGGAAGATCGTTTGTAATGACAATACTTTTAGGTTTAGCAATCGGACCAATTTTATCGCTCACATGTTGTCTAAGAGTGGATATAAGATCTTCATTGCCCTCAAAACCACCGATTAATGTTACGAATGCAGCAATAGCTTCTCCAGAAATCTCATCAGCTCTGCCTATTACTGCTGCCTCAGCAACCGATTCATGTGCAACAAGTGCGCTTTCTACTTCAGCAGTTGAAATTCTATGTCCAGATATATTCATCACGTCATCAACTCTTCCTAGAAGCCAGAAATATCCATCATCATCATATTTTGCTCCATCTCCTGCAAAATACATACCATCATACTTTGACCAATAGGTGTCAATATATCTTTTCTCATCTCCAAACACTGTTCTAAGCATTGATGGCCAAGGTGTTTTTATTGCTAAATATCCCCCTTCACCTTTTGAAACTTCATTTCCATTTTCATCAACAACAACTGCATCTATGCCTGGCATTGGACCACATGCTGACCCCGGTTTTGTACTCGTAATGCCTGGCAGGGGTGTAATCATTATTGAACCAGTCTCTGTCTGCCACCATGTATCTACAATTGCACAGGATTCATTTCCTATGTTTTCGTGGTACCACATCCAGGCTTCTGGGTTAATTGGCTCCCCAACAGTACCCAACAATCTGAGTGACGTTAAGTCATGTGCTTGGGGATGTTCGACTCCCCACTTCATGAAAGCTCTAATTGCAGTTGGGGCAGTGTAAAATATATTTACTTTATATTTTTCAACGATACTCCAAAGTCTTTTCTCATCTGGTGCGTTTGGTGCACCCTCATACATAACGCTTGTTGTTTTGTTTGCTAAAGGTCCGTACACAATATAACTATGACCTGTTACCCAACCACAGTCTGCGGCACACCAATAGATGTCATCTTCCTTTACATCAAATACAGCGGAATGTGTTGTAGTAACACCAGTAAGATATCCAGCCTGTGTGTGGACGATTCCTTTTGGCTTAGCTGTTGTACCTGATGTATAGAGGATATATAACATGTCCTCTGCATTCATTACTTCTGGTTCACAATCGGCTTCCTGCTTATCTACAAGTTCGCTATACCAATAATCTCTACCATCAACCATGGTTACTTCATTCTCAGTTCGCTTTACAACTATTACGCTCTCTATGTGATCGGTAAGCTTTAGGGAGTCATCCACATTTTGTTTTAAAGGAACTATATCTCCCCTTCTCCAAGCACCATCAGCTGTAATTACAACTTTTGCTTCGGCATCATTAATTCTGTCAGCTAGAGCTTCTGCAGAAAAACCTCCAAATACAACAGAATGTACAGCACCTATTCTTGCACATGCAAGCATGGAGATAACAATTTCAGGGGTCATACCAAGGTAAATTGCGATTCTATCACCTTTCTTCACACCAAGCTCTTTGAGACCATTTGAAAGTTTACAGACCCTCTCATAAAGATCTTGATAGGTTATTTCTTGAGAGTCTCCTGGTTCTCCCTCCCAGTAAAAAGCAATTCTGTCTGCATCAGTCTCTAAATGACGGTCGAGACAATTGTAAGAAAGGTTGAGTTCTCCATCCTTAAACCATTTATAGAAAGGTGCATCTGAGTCGTCCAAAATCTCTTTGGGTTCTTTATACCAAGTGATTCTCTCTAAAGCTTGTTTCTGCCAGTAAGCAAGTCTGTCTTCATTGGCTAGGTCAAACCATTCTTTTGTAGCGTTTGCATTCTCTACAATGCTCGATGGAGGTTCAAAAGTTCTATCTTCTCCAAGTAAATTTTCAATTTTTTCAGACATTTTTTAATTACCTAACGTAATTATAAAAATTTTATGATGAACTTTCCATAAAATAATAATTAAAGCCATCACATAAAGCATTCCAAGATGCATTAATTATATTTTCGTGAACACCAATAGTGCTCCAGTTAATCTCGCCATCTGTAAATTCAACGAGAACTCTCGTTTTTGCCTCAGTTCCATCTGAAGAGTCAATGATTCTCACTTTATAGTCAGTTAATTTAATCTTATCTACATCCGGATAGTTCTTATTCAGAGCAGATTTCAAAGCTTTATTTAATGCGTCGACAGGACCAACTCCCTCTCCCGTTGTTACGAATCTTTCTTCACCTACAGATATTTTACAAACAGCTTCTGAAACAACGTTTTCAGAGTTTCTTCTTTCTGAATACACTCTGAAGCTTTCGAAATCAAAAAATGATGGCTTTTCTCCTTTGATCTTCTTCATTAATAAATATAAAGAACCGTCCGCAGCCTCAAACTGGAACCCTTGATATTCAAGATCCTGTACTTGCTCAATAAGGTTTTTTGCATCATCGTTTGTAAGTTCTATTCCAAATTCTTTTGCTTTAGTTATTACACTTGCCCTTCCAGCTAACTCAGAAACTGTAGTTCTTGTATAATTTCCTACCTGACTAGCGTTTATGTGCTCGTACAGAGTATTGTCTTTTGACATACCAGAAGCATGAAGTCCTGCCTTATGTGTGAAAGCAGATGAACCAACATAAGGATGTCTTGAATCAATAGCGATATTAACTAATTCTGCAATGTGATTTGCTATTGGTGTTAATTTTTCAAGAGACGTTTCTGGTACCGTCTCAAAGTCCATTTTTAAAGAGAGATTAGGAATAAGGGTACAAAGATCCGCATTACCTGTACGCTCGCCATAACCATTCATAGTCCCTTGAACATGTTCCACGCCAAGGTTTACTGCAGCAAGTGAGTTTGTTACAGCACAACCGTTATCATTTTGAAAGTGAACACCAAATGATTGATCTTGATACTTTTCAACAATTGGAGTTAATAGATCAGTTATCTCATGAGGAAGAGTTCCTCCATTTGTATCACAAAATATAAAACAATCAACGCCCTCTTTAACTACTGCATCTAAAATTTTCAAAGTAGTCTCTGAATCCTCTTTCAAGCCATCAAAGAAATGTTCTGCATCAAAAAATACTTTTCGTCCATTATCTTTTAGATATTTAACAGTATCAGTAGCCATTAAAATTGCACTGTCAACATCAGTCTCTAGTGCTTTTGTAATGTGAAGATTAGATGATTTACCTACTATGCAGACATACTCCGTTTCAGAATCAATAAGTGCCTGTACTTGTGGATCGTCTTCAACTTTTACATTTAATTTTCTAGTAGAACCAAAACTAACTAATTTTGCATTCTTGAGCTTTAAATCTTTTTTTGCTTTATCAAAAAACTCTTTTTCCTTGGGTGATGCTCCTGGCCATCCGCCTTCAATAAAATCAACACCCAATTCGTCAATTAACTTAGCAATAGCTAATTTATCCTTTACTGATGGGGAGATTCCCTCCTGCTGGAACCCATCTCTAAGTGTCGTATCAAATATGTCTATCTTCATTCGTCTTCTTCCAAAAAAAAACCCTTGCAACGCAAGGGTAACAACGATTAGTTCGTTGTTCTTAAGTGATAATTATGAAATTAATCATGGGACTATATTACTGTCGATAAAATAATTGTCTACCAAAAAATAATATAACTGACAACATTACAATAATCAGACCGAGGATCCATTGATTTCTAGCATTATTAGATGAAATAAGAAAGGTTTGTTCGTTTAACCCATCATGTAAAAATATAACTGTATTGTCATTGATTTCATTTAATTTAGGTTCTTCTATTATTCCAGGAAGTTTTATTGACAGGCTTCCATTATAAAGTTGCTCTGCATCTGTTGGTTCTAAAAGATTTTTGTTTAATAACTCGGCAAATTTTCCATTGATGGTGTATTTATCTTCGTCCATTTGGAAATTAATTTTTTTTAGTGGCAAGAGTAAAAGTGATGTATTTTCATTTTGCTTCAGACTATCAAGTTGTTGATTTAGCATTTCAAATGAATCAAAAGTTTGTCTTATTTTTATACCTAAAAGATCACCTTCATTAAAAATACTTGAACCAAAACCATCGGGAAGGGATTCAAGAATTATATCTAACCCACCTATAGGTGTAAGTCCGGTATCAACTGCATACTGTTGAGCTTCCTGATCAATCAAAATTGAAATTGTATAATTTCCACTTCCTCCCTCATCGACAACAAGATTAAATTCCCAGTTTGCTTGACAGTTTGTTAAAAACAAAAACGGTACCAAAAACAAAATTTTTCTAAAATATATCATCTAGTTTATTTTTTAAGTCTAAAGTTGCTTTTTTTCTATGACTGATTTTAGTTTTTTCAAAAATAGTTAGTTCCGCTAATGTTTTTTTATTTACTAAAAATATAGGGTCATATCCGAATCCATTCAATCCTTTTTTAAAAGTAGTGATTTCCCCATGTAAAATACCTTCGCCAAATATTTTTTTTTCTCCATCAAAAAAACATAGAACTGTTTTAAAAAATGCTTTTCTATTTTCAATTTCTTTCATTTCGAAAAGTAACTTGTTGATATTCTCTTCGTCAGAAGCACTTGGGCCAGCATATCTTGCTGTACTTACTCCTGGTCTTCCATGCAATGCCTCGACAAATAAACCTGAATCATCCGAAATAATTGGTAAGTTGTATGTTGTAAATGTTTCGACTGCCTTTTTTTCTGCATTATCTGATATTGTATTTTTGTCTTCTTCAACATCCTTTAGATCATTCTTAAAAACAAATTCATAATCTTTATTATTTAAAATTTCTTTAATTTCGTTATATTTATTTTTGTTTTTACTGGCAAATAAAATTTTCATGTACTTTTTTGAATATCAAATACTTTATTAACTTCGTCTTTTGTTATTTCAAAAAGTTTATCCAGACTCTCTTTTGAAAAAGGCTTCTGTTCTGCAGTTCCTTGAATTTCCAAAATTTCATATTTATCGTTTAATACAAGATTTAAATCAACTTCAGCATTGGAATCTTTCTCGTAATCTAGATCTGCTATGAATTCGCCATTAACAATACCTACTGATAGAGCAGCAATTTGATTAGTTAGGGGATTCTGCACTAATTTCTTTTGTTCAACAAGATTATTGAATGTTTCATTCAGAGCGATCCAAGCACCGTTAATTGATGCAGTTCTAGTTCCCCCATCGGCATCTAGTACGTCACAATCAACGGTTACTAAATAACCATTGAGTATTGCTAAGTCACAAACTGATCTGAGTGACCTACCTATTAGTCTTGAGATTTCTTTTGATCTTCCACCTTCGAATGATTTCCTTGATATTCTCTGATCTGAAGATCCAGGCAACATATTGTATTCTGCTGTTAACCAACCCTTATCAGAGTTTTCAAGCCATCTTGGGACCTTGTCAGCAATGGAAACAGTAATCAAAACTTTCGTGTTTCCAGACTCATAGAGCACTGAAGTGTTTTCTGAATTAATAAAATCTTTGGTTACTTTAATATCTCTCATAAATCTATTTCTTAAGGTGATAGTCTAGTTATTTCCCATGAATTATCATTTTTAGCATAAATAAAGCGATCATGGGTTCTGCTTCTTCTACCCTGCCAAAACTCCCAGAAACTAATATCAATTGCATAGCCACCCCAATTGTCTGGTCTTGGAATATCTTTTCCTTCAAATTCTATTTCCAACTCTTTAATCCTGTCTTCAACCGTTTCTCTTCCTTCAATTTCAGTGCTTTGACTTGATGCAATAGCACTTAGTTGTGCTCCCCTCGGTCTTGAAGCAAAGTAGTTATCAGATACCACATTGGATGTTTTAGAAACTACACCCTCAAGTCGAATTTGACGATGTAACTCAGGCCAAAAGAATAATCCCGAAATATTTGGATTGTTTTCCATTTCCCGACCCTTGCTACTTCCATAATCTGAATAGAAAACAAGTTTGTTGTCTACAATATCCTTAAATAGTACGTACCTTGATCTTGGTGTTCCCTCTTCGCTGATAGTAGATATCGCCATTGCATTTGCTTCATTAACCTCTGCGTCAATAGCAATTTGAAACCATACATTAAACTGCTCTAAAGGATTGGTATCTAGATCTTCGATATTTAGTGGCTTGTCTTCGTACTCAACCCTAATTTTTTTAACTTTGTCAGATATACTGTCCATTTATTTTGATTTGATATAGTTCAATGCAGAACCAGCAAAAAACCAAGCAATCTGATCCTCAGATAGAGAATGATTTGCTTTGATTGTCTCTGTTTCACCATTTTCTTTTTCGAGAATAATCTCAACGGGTGTGTCAACTGCAATATCTTTTAGGCTACCGATAGTCATTTTGTCGAACTGTTCTATCTTTTCATAATCATTTTTGTCTTCAAAGACTAGAGGTAAAATACCTTGCTTCTTTAAGTTTGCTTCATGTATTCGTGCAAAACTTTTTACCAACACGACCTTACAGCCTCTAAATCTCGGCTCCATTGCTGCGTGCTCTCTTGATGAGCCCTCACCATAGTTTTCATCCCCAACAGCTACCCAGCTAACATTCTCCTCACTGTAATTCTTTGCTATGTTTGGCAATGTATCGACTTCCTTTGTGAGTATGTTTACACCATCACCTGCTTTTTCAGAAAATGCATTATTGACTCCATTGAACAAGTTTTGTGAAATATTTTCAAGATGACCTCGGAACTGTAACCATTTACCAGCAGGAGAAATATGGTCAGTTGTACATTTTCCTTCTGCCTTCATTAAGACGCTCATTGAAACATAGTCTTCTTCATTAGGTGGAAGAAATGGGGTAAGTTTTTGAAGTCTATTTGATTCTGGATCAATTATTACTTCAACATCATCACCAGGTGTTGGTTGAATAAATCCCTCTAGTGTTTCTTCAAAACCTTTATCAGGTAATTCATCAGCAACAGGTGGGTTGAGTAAAATTTCTTCTCCATCTTGAGTAGTAAGAGTGTCGCTTAAGAAGTTGAAATCTAATGTACCACCAAGTGCCAAACCTATAACTGATTCTGGTGAACCAATAAATGATAGTGTCTCTGCATTTCCATCATTTCTAGCAGGAAAGTTTCTATTAAACGATGAGACGATTGAGTTACTCTCCCCTTCTTTGATGTCGTCTCTTTTCCATTGACCGATACAAGGACCACATGCATTCGCAAGGACAGTAGCTCCAATAGATTCTAAATCCTTTAAGTATCCATCCCGTTCTATTGTTGCTCTGGTTTGTTCTGAGCCAGGAGTAACCATCAATGGTACTTTTGCCTTAAGACCATGCTTTGCAGCTTCTCTAGCAATAAAAGCAGCTCTACCAATGTCCTCATATGATGAATTTGTACAAGATCCAATCAATGCGCTTGAGATTTTTACAGGATACTCATTGTCGTTTGCATCCTTTTTTAATCCAGAAATTGGTCTAGCTAAATCTGGTGTGTGTGGTCCAACAATATGAGGCTCTAGTTCATCTAAGTTAATCTCTATAACTTGATTGAAAAATTCTTCTGGGTTTTCTAATACTTCATCATCAGCAGTGAGTAAATCCATTCTAGAGTCTGCTAATTCAGCTATTTCATCTCTACCAGTAGCCTTTAGATAAGCACTTCCCTTTTCATCATATGGAAATATTGAGCAAGTTGCACCAATCTCTGCACCCATATTTGTAATAGTTGCCTTTCCAGTGGTTGAAATGGTTTTCGTACCCTCTCCAAAGTATTCAACTATTGCATTCGTTGCACCTTTAACCGTTAAGATTTCTGCAACTTTTAAAATAATGTCTTTAGGAGACGTCCAGCCACTCAGTGAACCAGTTAGCTTCACTCCAATCAAGCTAGGTATTTTTGTATTGAAAGGCATACCAGCCATTACGTCAACTGCATCTGCACCTCCAACACCAATTGCAATCATGGATAGACCTCCAGCGTTAGGAGTATGACTATCCGTACCGATCATCATTCCACCTGGAAATGCATATTGTTCTAAAACTACTTGATGGATAATTCCAGCCCCAGGTCCCCAAAAACCTATTTCATATTTTTCGGAAGCAGTTCTTAAGAAGTCAAAAACCTCTTTATGAGTTTTATTTGCAACTTGAAGATCACTAGCTGCTCCTTCATAAGCTTGAATTAAATGATCACAATGTACAGTTGTTGGAACTGCTGTTTCTGGAAGGTCTGCTTGCATAAATTGCAGTAGAGCCATTTGTGCTGTTGCATCTTGCATTGCAACTCTATCGGGTGCAAAGTCTCCGTAGTCTTCTCCTTTATTTAGAGAAACAGAGTTGATATCTGTTGCATGTCCAAAGAGAAGTTTTTCAGCCAGAGTGAGAGGAGCATTTTTTCTCTCTCTTAATTTCTTAATATTCTCAGTTAGATTCTCATAAACTGAAGAAACTAAACTTGCTGGTGTTACAGATAAATCCATCGTTTTAATTATATTCTCATATAGTTCTTACTAAAACCTTATCTATACTCTGGACAAGTGGTTTGATAATCACAATTTGAGCACCAATCACCAACATTAAATGGGGGTGATAGTGAATCATTAGGGTTCCAATTGGCAACTCTCTGGGCTTTATCCTCGAACTTTTTAATGATTGAATCAAACTCACTTTCTCCAAATTTTCTTTTCTTAAGTTTTCCACCATCTTTATTTGTATATATATGAAAAACGTAGACCTCGTCCTCTTTGAGTAACAATTTTGCACCAAGTGCATATAATTCAGCCTCTGTAAGGTCATCACTGCTTTCTTGTCCCGTTTTTAGTTCAATTACAAGACCTTTTCCTTTGTACCTTCCAACAAGATCAGCTTGGCCCATAAATGTTACTGCAACTTTATCTTCTCTTAACTCCATTTTTGAATTTGAGACTATTCCATCTTTTAATATCGAAAATCCAAGACCATACTCTGATAATTTAATTTCTAACTCGTTTTGATCTTCAACCTCATCATCTAAGGCTTGGATGAGTTCCTCATATTTTTTGAGTATCTGAGACGAAAATTTTTCCTCTTCATCAACGAGTAGCTTTTTTAATCTCTCAATTTCTTTATCTCCAAAAATATCTTTATTTTTTTCAAGCATCTTTTGTGAATAAGAGTGAAATTTTTGTCCAAGTTCAGCTTCAAATGATTCGTTTACGATATCTTTTGGTATTGCATATTGTGCTCTCCAAGACGTCCATCGCTCGCAAGTCTCAAGATTTAACAAGTTTGACTTACTAATTAAAATTGCTCTATTATTTGACTTAGCTTCTTGTCCATCTACCACAGGATATTGACCACACCGTGATGGTCTAGAACACATATAGCAATGAAGTCCAGGAGTTGCTTGTTTTCTATTTGTTTCAAATTCTTGAATAATATTGAAATAGTTATCAATAATTTCTTTTGAATTTTCTGGTTCTTTTATCTCATCAAAATCATCATGGATAAGCTGAGCAGTTAGAAAAGTCTCACCCTCTAGCTTAGTTTCTGCAACAATGGCTCTGTCTATATCCTCAATATCGGAGACTCCTGCTTTAAGCTTTATATATTCAGTATTATCCTCATCTTCAAGTTGATATTGAAAGGATGTATACATACCCTTCTCTTCACCTTCAATCTCTCTTATGATCTCTTGTCTATAAAAATCGATATTGACCTGAGGTAATGGTTTAGGAACCAAACTTCTAAATCGCTCAAAAAGTTCAGACATTATTTTTCTTTGCAGTGGGTCATAAAATTGAAAGTTTTCTTCTGCAACCTTAACCGCAACCTCATCATTTGCATCATTTAATAGCCAATCAGATATAGCATTATGAACCCCACTCCATCGATCTAAACGAGAATTTGGTGTTAAAGTTTTTGGACCAAGAGATTGATGACACTCTGATATTTTTTTTATATCGTATGTTTTATAGAACTTAATGCCCTGGTTCATACTCTAAAGATAATTGAAAGTTTCTCGAGATCATGTATTTCAATGTAATTGTCTGGTTTTAATGTGCGCTAGAGCAACACGTATATTTAAAGATTTGAAACTGTCACTTCTTACTTACAAGGAAAATATCAATGTTCTTAATTTTTTTGCGTATCCGCAGTTACAAAATTGTCTTTATCACTGCCAAAACTACCAAAAGTCAATTATGCCCTCTTCAAACAACCTGTAGAATGTATATATGGATAAAAGAATATCTAAATCATTTAGAATCATCTTTTCTAATTTGTATCCAAATTTCAATGAAGGAGAAACAAAAAACTCCGAAAAATATTTTAATTTTATCCTTGCAAATTTTCCTGATAAATCAGAGATCGTACTGCTAAAAATAGTCTTTTTTATCTTTTCTTTTGGAATAAGAAAAGTGTTCATAAAAGACAAAAATATTCCAAAATTTGTTAAAAATCTACAAAGCTCAAACTTGTCATTGCTCAGAAAACTTGGTTCAGGCATAACAGCATTGTTTGGACTGAGCACTGCAAGATCCCTTGACGGTGAGGGCTCTGTATACAAACATCTTGATTATCCGATCTATAAAAATACAACAATAGAAAAAAAAGATGTATCAATTCCTAAAAGTATCGAAGTAGCAGTAATTGGAAGTGGTTCTGGTGGAGGTGTCGCAGCCAATATTCTCAATGAAAAATATGAAGTAGGTCTCTTCGAAAAAGGTAGTCATGGAAATGGTGAGACAAACAATGAAACATTCGGATATCACAACTTCTATGACACTAACGGAATACAACAAACCAGAGGATATAAAGTCTTACTTTTGGCTGGAATGGGAATTGGTGGAGGTACGAGTGTAAATTGGACAACTTCTCTTCGAACACCTGACAATATATTAAGTGAATGGGACTCACTTACAGGACAAGATAACTATTTCAACTCCAGTGAATTTAAAAGCAGTATGGATTATGTCTGTAAAGAATTAAATGTCGATGTAGAAAATAATCGAATCCCACAAAAAGAAGAGAAATTGGCTCAGGGTTTAGAGCTTAATGATTTAAGTTATAAAATTATCCCAAGAAACACCAGTAATGCAGATTGCACAGAATCTGGCTTTAGTACTTTTGGTCGTTACGACGAAAGCATCAACTCCACTAACAAAGTTTGGTTTTCAGAAGATAAATTTGAACCCAACAATGTGTTTAGTGATACAAATATCAAAAACCTTGATATATCAGATGGAAAAGCAACACATATTAATGTTGAAAATAACGGGATGTTACATAAAGTTGCCGTCGATAAGGTCATTCTTGCTGCTGGCTCCCTAAATACCCCTAAAATATTGCTTGATAGTGGATATAAAAATAAACATCTTGGACATAATTTAAAACTACATCCTGTTTCTGGTGTCGCAGGAAAATTCTCAGACGAACAAAAGCCATGGGCAGGAACAATGCAGGGTATTTACTCAGATGACAATTTGTTTATGAAAGATAATTATGGATACCTCTTGGAGGGACTGCCTATGCATCCAAGTCTTTTCTTCCCATTTTTTCCAAACAACACTGATAAATTTAATGATTTTGTTGAAAGCTACAATCATTGGTCTGGAGGGATAGTTCTCACATCAGATACTAGCTCTGGATCGATCATCAATAAGAATCCCCAACATTTATGGGATTATAACTTAAACGATTTTGATCATAAGAACTTGATGCATGGAATTGAAAACCTTGTAAGAGCAAATTATTTGGCTGGTGCAGAAGAAATTATGGTTGCAGCCTCTCCTACAATGCATTGGAAAAAATCATCAAATAAAGATATCGAAGACTTCATAAATGACATCAGAGCAATAAAAAATCAGCCTTTTAGAATGCTGCTTGGTTCTGCCCACCAAATGGGAACTGCAAGAATGAATCCAGATCCAAATCTAGGAGTTACTGATATTGATGGAAAAGTACATGGATTAGATAATGTTTATGTTGCTGACTCTTCAGTGTTTCCTCGTTGTTCTGGAGTTAATCCAATGGTGACAATACAGTCAACAAGTCATTTTTTAATGTCAAAACTATAAATTACGGATATTGCTTTTCAGGTGAGAAATATTGTCGTGCACCATCTTGACCTATATTTATAAATAAACCATCTGCCTCAACATGTATTGAGTCTTCGGATTGAATAACTGATTCTGCGTAAACTTTATTACCATCAACCTCTTTAACCCAGGCATAAAGTTCGAATTCTTTATCGACTGGTGAGGGCGCTCTAAAATTTACATTAAGATTTGCAGTAACACAAAATAGATTTTGCGTAAATGTTGCATAACCCATCATATCGTCGAGTACTGTCGAGAGAATTCCTCCATGAACGAGACCAGGTCCTCCCTCGAAACTTTTTTCAAATATATATTTTGCATAAATTTTTCTATCTTTGATTACAGGTACCATCTTCATGCCTTTTGGATTTTCAACACCACTGACAAATGAGGTATCAGGATAAATTTCTTGAAGAACTGTTCCATCAGGCCAGCCAGAACCAGTAATCTCTAAAACTTTTCCAGTTATATATTTGTATTCCATTATTTATCTTTCAAATCTTTACGAAGTGATTCACTAACTATAGCATTTGTCAGATCAGACCTTGTTCTTTCAATGATCGCCCTGGCAGTATCGGCATATCTTCTTAGACCACCAGTTAATGCATCAGGGTAGTCTAACTCGTTAAAGATTTCCATAGAGGCCTCCATAATAGCCAAGTACTTCTCACCTTCTTCAATCTCTAGTTTTCTGAGACTATCCAAAACTTTTCTTCTCCACTCTCCGATTGCATCACCAAGTCCCTGTATGTAGTTTGAGGCAGACACATTCATTCCCTCAAATTTGAGAAGTGAATTAGTTTTCTCGAATTCGAAAACTAAAAATGCCTCAATTAACTCCCTTTCCGAGTCATTTACATAGCCTGCAAATCGCAATTCTGGAATATCTTTCAAAGAAGAACGTAAATCCTGATAATTTTTATTTGCCTCGTCTAGATGTTGTTTTGCCTCGCCTAGATTGTTACGGTGGACATTCCTGATTGACTTAGAACAAGATTTTATGATCTCTCTGGAAACTTTTAGGGACTGTTCTCTAATATCGTTTAATTTATCAAACTCTTTAACGAGACTATTTGTAATCTGCTCAGGTGTTTTCAAGTTTTAAACAGCTTCTTTGAAGTAGCTTTCTTCCTCTACTGTATTTTCTACTTGGTACCCCATAGTAAAATTATTTTGTACCTGCATGGATTTTCTCACCTGAAAGGAGAGGAACGCATAAATACCAAATACACAATCAAGAATAAGATGAAAAATAAATAATGGTACAGACATGGTCTGTATAGATACGAAGAATGTTGAGACCGCAAGTAATCCTAAAATTAAATACCCTCTTCTTTGTTTATTCACCATGGAGTCATATTCGGGAGAGATAAAATAGGCGTAATTGTTTTGATTTTTCGATATCTGTATCTCGGGAAGAATCACTGCCATCGATAGTGATAAAAGTAACCCTATTAAAATTAATGTTGAACTCATTGCCCTGCCTCAACTCTTCTTAAAAATATATTACAACAAATAAAAGTTTTATTCTTAAGTTTTAAAATTTATTCTCATCGCCTTTTGATAGTCGTGATAGATTTTCTCTATGCTGATAGAAAATTAGTAACAAAATAAATAGTTGAAACCCAACGATGTAAATTTCTGGTGATTGAAAAATGACATAAAGTGCACCAACTGAGCATGTAAACAGACTTGATATTGCTGAAATTCTAAAAATGAAGAATATTCCAAAATAAAGTGCAATAAATCCAAAAATTAGGGCAATTTCCCAAAATAAAAACCCTAAATCTGGTGCAATAAAAATAATATATCCTATTACTGTCCCTAAATACGTTGCGACACCCTTTCCGCCTTTAAATCCATAAAATATTGGAAAACAATGCCCTATAACGGCGAGAGACGCATAGATTAATGTCTCTAATTCACCTCCAAAAATCAGAAATGGAGCTATTCCCTTAAATAAATCACCAACGAGTACGATTATTGCATATTTTTTTCCGAGTGCTCGCAAAACGTTTGAAGAACCTGGATTTCCACTTCCAATCTCTTGAATATTGATATTTTTGAATTTTGCAACAATATAAGCAAAATTAATCGAACCTATTAGATAGCTTGCAATCACGGGAACAATGCTCATGATTAGATTCTACTTACTTAAATTTAAATAAGTTTTTATTCCATTGATGTATTTTTAATTTATTGTAGATATTGGTAAAGATGAATATAGAGAGCTGTTCAAAAAAAAGATTTAAATCTGAAAACGAGGCAAGAAAAGAAAGAGGCTGGGCTGAGTCAGAGTACAATCAGAAATTCAATATTTATAGATGTGGTGATTGCAACGACTGGCATTTAGCTAGTATAAAATAGATGCTTGAAATTTTAACTGGTGTTTTACAGGGACTAACAGAATTCTTACCGATATCATCAAGTGGTCATCTCGTCATTATTTCATCATTAAGTTCTGAACTTGACCTAAACACCAATGACATTGCCTTCTTGCATATTGGCACTTTATTCTCAATAGTATTTTTCTACCGAAAAAGAATTTTTGAGATATTTGAAGATTTAGAGACTTTTATCTTTTATTTCAAAATAATTCTTGCTGGTATTATTCCAGCGGTTCTCATTGGTTTACTGACACCTATACAAAATATCATCGATGAGAGTCCCAACCTTATTCTTATCACAGGAGCTTCATACTTAATTTTTTCATTACTCCTAATTTTTTCAGGAAACATAAATAATAGTGAAGCATTAAGCATCAGAGATATAACCGTCAGCCAAGCATTTGTTATTGGGATCGCTCAATCTATTGCATTACTACCTGGAGTTTCACGATCTGGTGTAACTTTATTGACAGCTATTTATCTCGGGGTAAAAAAAGCTGATGCAATTTATTATTCACTCTTGCTAGGTATCCCAACAATATTTGGAGCATGGAGCCTAACCTTTATCAATGATTCCTTTCAAGTAAACACAAATATTGTTCTCCCAACAATTGTTGCTATGTTTACCGGACTACTTGCGATAAGAGTTTTAATTAATTTTACAACCAGTTCAAAACTGCAATATTTTGGTTATTACTGTCTATTACTTTCCGTGTTCTGTTTTATAGCTAATTAATTTTTAAATCAATTGGTTTTTTCTTAGGAGCAATGGCATTAATTGCATCGACCATTTCCTCGACAACTTTGAAATCATTATCTGCACCAAATTCGAGAAGTTTTCCATCCTCTGAATATTTTGATACAGAATCATATAACGGAAGGCTACCAATAAATTCGACACCTAGGTTCTTTGAGAGTTCTTCTCCCCCGCCTTTACCAAACGGATATAGTTTCTCACTCCCATTCTCTAAATAAGACATATTTTCAATAACACCAATGATGCTTGAGTTTACTTTCTTTGACATAATTCCTGCTCTCTCTGCAACGGTTGTCGCATTGCTTTGAGGTGTCGTAACAATGATCGTTTCATAAAAGTTAAGAAATTGAGAAAGGGATATCGAGACATCACCTGTTCCGGGTGGCATATCGATAAGTAAGATATCTATATCCTGCCATAAAACTTCATACAGGAATTGTTCAATAGCCTTATGAAGCATTGGTCCTCTCCAAATTACTGCCTCATCTTGTTTTACGAAGTACTCCATTGAAATAACGCTGAGATCATTTATTTTTGATGGGAAAATTCTGTTATTGAATGGGATTGGAGGAAATTTTGCTCCCAACATTTTTGGTATTGAATATCCCCAGATATCAGCATCAAGAATTCCAACTTTTTTTCCTTGTTTTGCGAAAGCCATGCTAAGTAAAGATGAAATAGTTGATTTTCCAACGCCACCTTTTCCAGAAGAGATACCAATAATTCTCTTACCTTTGCTAAAGTCTTTTTTTGCATCCTCTACAGATAGATCTGCTTTCACTAATTTTGATGCAGATTCAATATCTACTGTGGTTGGCTCAATAAACTCAATTTTTATCTTTTCATCAACAGTTTTTACAAGCTCTTCAACGGCTGAACGAACCCAATCTATATTGAAATAATCAATAACCTCTAATTGATTACTTTTGTCTAATTTAATGCACTCAAGCTCTCCGAATGTCTTATTGAATCCAGGATAAATAAGTTTTTCAAATTCCATACTTATGTATTGTATGTTCAATACTTTATTAAATTAAACTTATGTTGAAAAGAAATTTTATCCTATTGTCCCTAGTTGGACTAGTTCTTGTAATCTCAACAACATTTGAAGAGGAAAATACTGATGTCGAAGTGCTACCAAACAACGAAAATTTAGACCTATCTGTTGTTTTTGAAAATCTAGATACGAATATTGCCCTTATCAGTGAGGAATATATTGTTATAAACCTCTGGGCGACTTGGTGCACACCATGTATCGAAGAAGTGGGATACCTTCAAAAATTAAATGAACTGGATGAATTTGTTGTAGTTGGATTATTGGTCGATGATTCTGAGACCAATGCAATTGAATTTATAAAAGAATATAACTTAACGTATGAAAATATTTTGTCGGAAGAAAAAGTTGAATCATTCATCACTCAATTTTTCTGGAGTGGACTTCCAACAACTCTATTATTAAACAAAGACTTTGTTGTAATCAATACATTTAACGGTCCTATAACGGACGAGATGATTATTGATTATGTCAATTAGAACTAATACAGTTTCTGCTTATAATTAAATCATGGATGCAATAATAATTTGGAGAATTGTCCTCGTTCTTGGGACACTAGGATTTTTAGGTGCAATGGGTATATTCACTTTAAAACTTATTGCAGCATCTACTGGAAGAAAAAGACTTATAGATTTATTTATAAGATGATTTGGTAGCGGGGGTAGGATTTGAACCTACGACCTCTGGGTTATGAGCCCAGCGAGCTACCAGACTGCTCCACCCCGCGCTGAATATCAATAGTAATTAAGATTTTTTTTAACTCAAGCTTTTTTATTGTTGATTAAGAATTTCCAGAGCTTTGTTTACAAGATCCTCAACTTGAATTATTAAATCTTGATATTTACCAAGATTTCCATCTGTTAATGCTTTTTGAGCTTGATCAAATAAATCGCTAGCTTTATCTAATAAATCAATAGCACTTATACCCTCTGAATCATCGACATCTAAATCGAGATCGATTTCAAGGTCACCAAATACACCTTCAAGAGCAAGGGTGAGTGATTCGGCCATTATTATTCTGTCTTGGAAAACCACAACAACAAATTTAAATTCAGGCAATGGATTTTGCTCACCCTGTAGATATATTGGTTGATAATAAAGCACAGACTGATTGATCGGCACCACAAAAAGGTTACCTTTAATAACACTTGAACCCTGTTGATCTAATAATGTAAATATTTGTGATATATCTGGATCCTGGTTAATTCTTGTTGCAACCTGACTTGGTCCATCAACAAATTCACCTTTAGGTAATTTAAAGTCAATTATCTGTCCATAGTTTTCTGGATCTGCGTCCGCAACAAGGAAGGATTGCATATTCGGTCTATTCTCCGGGTTAAATGGCTGGAAGATAAGATAACTCAGATCACTCTCTCCTGGTAACGACATCAAAAGATAATATGGAAGCATTGGTTTGAAACCAATTTCAGTGAACTCACCTCTTAAAGTTGCAAGTCTTGGTGTAGTGGATGAATCTGTAGGAATTACCCAGGGATCTTCATCAGCATAAAACACTCTTGGATCAGTCATGTGATAATCTCTGTACATGTCAGATTGAATCGTAAAGAGGTCTTCTGGATATCTAATATGATTCAATAGATCTTCAGACATATTTGATTTATCATCAAAAAGAGATGGAAAGATTTCAGCATATGACTTAATCAATGGGTCATTCTCATCAAAGATATAGAAATTCATAGTTCCGTCATAGGCGTTAACGACTGCTTTTACAGAGTTACGAATGTAATTAAAATTTATAGGTAGTCCAGACCTGTCATTAATTCTTGTTGTGTCAGCTGGTTGAGCATAAGGATATCTATCACTCAAGGTATAAAGATCAATAATCCAAAATAGATTGCCATCAATTAGTGCTAAATAAGGATCATTGTCAGTATATAAGAAAGGAGCAGCTTTTTTAACCCTACTGATAATGTTTCTTTCCATAATTAACTTTGAACCATCACTCAACTGATTTGATATAAGTAGGTTTAATTCACTGTAACGTAGTGCGAATCCGAGTCTTTTAAAGAACGAACCTATGCTTACTCCACCGTCTCCTGAATAATTTGTATATGCAACAGATTGCCCCTCTGTTGACAATGGGTAATCTACTTCGTCTTGAAGAGAATTAACAACAACATATTCATCTGAGTCTGCTGACTCACCGAAATATATTCTTGGTTGGTCTACTTCAAGCTCAGCAACGCTTGTATTTGCTGGAACACCCTTAACATAAAAGTCTGGTTGTCCTTGACTAGCAACATTATTTGCCGGGCTGAACACAACTCCAAAACCATGGGTGTATTGTAGTTTTTGATTAACCCAGCCCTGAGCAGGTAAGTTTGTTTGGTCTAATTCCCTTGCTGATACCATTACCTGAGTTAATTGACCATCAATCATATATCTGTCGACGTCAACTTCATCTAAGGCATAATAAGCTCTAATTTCTTGAAGCTGACTGTAGGTCTCAGCTAATACTGTCGGATCCCATAATCTGATATTGTCAACTGTTTGAGAGTTATTATTGATATCATTTTGAGAGAGATTGGGTGAAGCTTCAAATTGTCTCTCTTCTATATTGTCAAGTCCATATGCTAATCTTGTATAGTTAATATGATCTTCAACAAAAGGTAATTCTTTATTCAACTCATCAGGAACAACCCTAAATCTTTGTATAGCTGCTGGAACAATTCCTCCAACTATGATTGAAACTGCCAACCATAAACCAATTGCCGTAGTAGGTAGTAGCCATCCTCTTCTTCTAATATTTACCAATAGAAGTATTGCTCCAAATAGTGAAATTAAAATTAAAAGGTTCAGGGCAGGCAAGTGAGCTACAACATCTGTGTAACTAGCACCAAACACCTTTCCACGAGGTGAGTAAAGTAACTCTAAAGCATCGAGCCTGTAAGCAACTGCTTTAAGTAAAGCTATAAATGCAAGTAAAACAGACAAATGGGCTTTTGCACCACTGCTTACTTCTGGTAAACGCCCAGGTCTTAGTTGGAGAGCTCCTGTAGCAATAAAGTATAGAATTACAACTAGTGAAGTAAGAGTAACAAGTTGAAATCCCCAAGAAACAAATAATCTATAAAGAGGAAGTCCGTAAACGTAGCTTGCAACATCATAATTGAATACTGGATCACTTACTCCAAAACCTTCACGATTTAAGAACAATAAAACTTGTTCCCAGAGAGTTGACGCACCTGCACCCAAAAATAAAGAAAGAGCTATCGCACCAGTTAATCTGAACCTAGCGAATCTTTCACTTACAAAATTTCTAAATCTAGCAAGGGGATCTTCAGAGTCAAATGCTTCAAAGATGTCCATTACTGGAGTTGCTCTTGTAGCCAATCTCAAATTAGAAAATATAAAAATAAATGCGACTAGGGAAGTTGCACCAACAAGTGCTGTCCTTGTCAGTAAAATTTTTATCCAAACACTTTCTAATGCAATAGAATCAAACCACAAATAGTTTGTATAAAAGTTTGCAAGACCCCGAGCAACAGAAAACCCAATAATTGCTATAAAGACAATAAACGAAAAGCCTCTTCTTTCAGAGTTTGTATTTAAGTTTCCTAAATTAACCATCTATAAATATTGTATTTGTCTTTCGTCTTTAACGTGAACTAAAGTCTGAAATAACATTTAAAGCCTCTTCAAAAGAATTTATAGCAATGATGTCTGTATTCTCATCAATATAAATCTTTACTTCATCATAATTTGATTGTGGAACAAGAATTAATGATGAATTAGCACGCTTTGCTGCAATAACTTTTTGTTTTACTCCTCCTACTGGTCTTACAGAACCATCAATTTCTATGGTTCCGGTACCTGCAATCTTTTTTCCATTGGTGATATCAACCTCTGTTAATGTATTGTAAACATTAAGTGTCATCATTAATCCAGCAGATGGTCCTCCCACGTTACCTGTTTTTATATCTACGTTAAATGGAAATGCAAAACGTTGATTTGGTGTTGATGCTAAAAATCCAACCATTGGCTCATCCTCATAGTCAACATGTTCAATCAAAATTGTTTTGATTGACATTTCAATATTATCTCTAATAAATTCTATTGAAATCTCTTCACCAATATCGTATGTCCTCAATAAAGATATAAATTCCGACGTTGATTTAATTTTTTCTTTATTGATGGATATTATTAAATCATTTTTAATTAATTTTTCTTTTACTGGTGAATCCTCCATCAAACCAACTACCAAAACACCATCTCCTTCTGTATCAACTTTGTAGCCTAAAGACTCTAAAGCAACCGCAATAGCTACATTTTCAGAATTCTTCATATTTTGTAAACTAATATCAGATAATTCATCTGGAGTAACACCTTTTGGTAAAATGACTTCTCTTGGAAATAAATCAACATTATCATTCATCAATCCCCATGCATATGAAAAATAATTGGCTTCATCTCTTCTTACAGTTAATTGATAGAGGTTACCATCAAAATCAAAAACTTCTTGACCATCAATTTCAATATCCCATTGATATGGTGGTCCCGGTGACATAAAGTAATAATCAGTTTTCATCAAACCGAACGGTAGAATTGCAAAAATTAGTATTAGAGTTATCTTTTTTGCTTTAGATAGCTTATTTAAATTCATAAGAATATTTTATCCTTGTAGACCTATATATAAAAAAAAAGAGCCAGGATAAACCTGGCTCTTTTAAATTTTGTCTTATTTTAAGAACATGGTCCTTGTGACCAGTCATAAGCTGATGCTGTTGGTCCAGCATAATTAGCTTTTACTGTAGCACTACCACTACCAACACTTGCGTCTGGAGCGGTTATTGTACTTTCTGGATCTGGTCCGTCTAGTCCAAGCTCTCTAGGTGTCATCATTCCGTCTGATTCAACCGTTACATTGCTTGCAGCTCTTCTTATTCCTGCTCTTGTAAGGTCTCCACCTTTAGCAGCAGCTTCAAGAACTCCTTTTATGTGATACTGTGATGACCAACCTGCTACAACATAAGAGCTAGCAGAGTCACTAAAGTTACCCCAGGTTGCTCTCATAGCAGCATGACCTGGTGTATCAGTTTCAAAAGGACCAACCCAAGCCATGTTGTACACGGCTCCAGATAGGTATAGATCTCTTACTGGGAATCCTTCTGCAATAAATGCATCATTGTATGCCGGAGCGGCATTAAAAATAAATGGCAATGCTCCGGTCTGCTGGTAATATCCACCAATTATTTGTGGTCCAGCAGATAATGGTGCTCCTGAGAATACTGCATCGACAGGCTGAGTTAACATCAAGCCTAAAGCAGCTGCAACATCAAACTCAGCTACTGGAGGTACATAACTCCAAGCAACTGTTACTCCGTTTGCTATTGCTGCTTTTCTTACACCTGCAGCATAGTCATCTCCATACTCACCTGCATAAGCAATAATTCCAACAGTGTTAATTTCCTTTGGAAGGTTTTCTAATCCCCAGTCGAGTGCATTCATTCCATCAACACAATATGCTGATCCAAACTCTGCAACAAGACCACGATCAAAGGACTTATAACCCCATCCTGAATACCAGCTCATCGGAGCGGCAACCATGTTATCCTTGTCCATTTCATCCATGATAAAAAGTGTTTGAACTGTTCCAAGAGACATAGCTAAAGCTGCCACTTCGTCTCTTATTGCATTGTATCCTTCAAGATGTTTTGCAGGACTATAACCTGTATCCTTACCATCAATGATAGCTACGCTGTAACCACCAATTCCACCTGTTGTGTTAGCCCAGAGCCAAAAAGCTCGTTGTGCTAATTCAAGTGCGCCTGCTGCCGCAGCGTAAGGACCTGTATAGTCATTTAACAATCCTAGATAAATACAACCTTGGTCAGGATTTGCTCCTGTAGGTACATCAGTTCCCCCAACGTTATAAGAAGCAGGACATGCTTCTTCGGTAACTCCGACTCCCGTTTTAATTGCTTGAGCAGTTGTTACAGAAGGAGAATCCAATGACTCTGCTGGAGCAGCAGTTGTCTCTACGGTTTCTTCTTCAGCTGTATCTGAGCCTCCACAAGCAGCTAAAATAAGGGAGAGAAGTAAAAATATAATGATTCGTTGCTTTCGCAATGATTTCATAATTTCCCCCTATATTTATTAGTACTAATAATCTAAGGATAGCGAATATTTATTGAGTTAGTAGGAAAAAGGCCAAGCTTTAAAATAATTTCGTAACCTAAACCAAATTCCCCATATACCTCTTGGTTCAAATACTAAAAAACCAATTATTAATAGACCAAATATCATTCTTTCAATTTCAGCAACAGATAAAGGAATCGATGACCTTACAAACTCACTGTTATCGACTGCTAACTGAATTAGGCCAGGCAAAACTGCGAAAAATAAAGCACCAAATAATGGACCCAACACAGTACCAACACCTCCGATTATTAAAATTGCAACAAAAGTGATTGAATAGTAGAGGCCAAAAGTTTCAACATCAACACCTCCATTGGAAGCAAATAAAAGGGCTCCTGCTATGCCAGCATAAAAACTTGAAAGAGCAAAGGCAGATGTCTTATATCTAGATAAATTAATACCTATTGCTTCTGCAGCAATATCTCTATCTCTAATTGATGCGTAAGCTCTGCCAATTTTTGACCTTGCAATATTTTTCATCCCAAGTCCCATAAATATTGTGATAATTAATCCAAGAAAATACACTAACTTAAATCTACTAAGATAATAATCGCCAATATACAATCCATCCTCAAAATTAATACCAAACAAAATAAGCTCAGCCGTTTTTCTTCCTATTCCAGACCCACCTGTAATGCTTTTAAATTTGGAAAATAAATATGCACCAATATAAACAATGCCAATTGTTACAAGTGCTAGATTCAACCCTTTTAGTCTCACTGCCAATGGAGAAATTGCAATTCCAAATAATGCAGATACTAAACCAGCTAAAGGAAGCCAAACTGCCATGTCAAGCCCTAACCCAATTACTCTATCAGTTGCTACACCGCCGATAATCGCTGCTGTGTAGGTGCCAACTCCAACAAAGAAACCATGAGCAAGACTAATTTGACCTGCATAGCCGGATACAATATTAATTCCCCATGTAGCAATGCTTATAAATATTGCTGATGATAAAAGTAAAATCCAATAATCATCAACGATTATTCCGACGTAAAAAATACCAATTATAAAAAATAAAAATGAAATTTTTTGAAAATTATTTTTAAAAATAGCATTTTCATCTTTATATCGTATATAAAGATCTGGTCTACCTCTCATACTCTTTCAACTTCTTCTTTTCCAAATAATCCATCGGGCCTAATTATTAAAACAACAAACATTATCAAGTATGGAGCAAGTAAGCTAAATCCACTTCCAAACTCAATACCTAAAAAACTCTCGAGAGGGATTTGATAGTATGCTATATATCCTTGCGTTAAACCAATGATTAAAGAGCCAACAACTGCTCCAGCAAAAGAATCAAGACCTCCTATAACAACAGCCGGAAGAGCTCTCAGTGCTGTAACAAAACTTGCTTGAGTTAGTGTATTAAATCCTCCTGTGAAGAAAAATCCTGATAATGCTCCTAAAATTGCCCCTATAAACCAAACCATTCCAAATATTCTTCCGACATTTATACCCTGTGCTAAAGATGCTTCTTGATCAAAAGATGTTGCAAGCATGGCAAGACCATATCTAGACCTCTTAAAAAATATAGATAGAAAAGTTATTGAAATAACCGCTGTGACTAGAGCTCCCAATTCAAGATATTTAATTGTGATTTCATTAATTGTAAATGAACCAAAATTACCATATGTAGAAAATGGATCACCCATGAATTTAGGATTTATTCCAATCCAATTATTTAGTGGAACCCTTAGTAAAATATCTATTCCAATTGTTAAAATAGCAACTGAGAAAACTGGCTTACCTACCATAGGCCTTAAAAAGGTCCTCTCAAGAATTAGTCCTAAAAATCCAATTAAAAGAAGAGCAACCGGAAATGCTATCCAAAATGAAACTCCTCTTTCAACAGCAAGATAACTTATTAGGCCAGCTCCAACTACAGCAATTGCAGGATGGGCAAAACTTAGAACGTCTGTTGCTTTATATATGATTACTAATCCAATAGCCACTAGGGAATAAACTGCTCCAAGAGATAATCCCTCAATTGTTGATTGTAAAAATAGTGTCATGAATACATCTCATCAATTAATTCGGAAAATTTTTCCATAATTACGTTTCTCTTTGCTTTTTGCGTGGCTGTAAGATCGCCGTCTTCATGATCAAGTTCTTTAGTAATCATTCTAAATTTTCTGATTTCAAGAGAAGATGTAAGTTTATTTGCTTTTAAAATCTCTTCCCATATCAAATCTTTAACTTCTTGATTTTCAGATAAATTCCTATAAGTTGTGTGAGGTATATTTTTTCTGATGGCCCAGTTTGAAACGATCTCAAACTCGATTCCAATTAATGCGGACAAAAATTTTCTGTCATCACCAATTACTATTGCCTCTTTAATATAAGGAGATGTTTTAATATTGTTTTCAATTTCTGAAGGAGAAACATTTTTACCACCACTTGTAATAATTATGTCTTTTTTTCTATCAACTATCTTTAGAAATTCCCCATCAAATTCACCTACATCTCCGGTGTATAACCATCCATCTTTATCAATAACTTCTTTAGTGGCCTCTTCATTTTTAAAGTATCCTTTGAATACTCCTGGATGCCTAACCAAAATTTCGCCATCATCAGCAAGTTTTAGATCTACTCCAGGTTGGGCAATACCAACAGTTCCTAACTTGACTTTTTCAGGTGTATTACCAGTTGCAATTGCCGAGTTTTCTGTCATTCCATATCCTTCATATATTGGAACACCCATTGACATAAAAAATCTCAAAATTTCCGCTGATATAGGGGCTGCCCCAGAAACTGCATTATTTATGTTTTTTAATCCAAGTTTCTTTCTTAGAGACCTAAATGCCAAAGCTTGTGCAATTAGGTTTGTAATATGTGCTAATAAGTCAGATTTTCCATTTTTTAATCTTCTCTCAGCGGTTATATCACCAAAGAAACAAGCCAATTTGAACAATAACCTTTTTAATCTTGAAGCATCTTTCATTCTTACTAATGTTCCAGCATGCATTCTTTCCAAAATTCTTGGAACTGCTGGAAATATAGATGGTTGAATTTCAGCAAGATCTTTTTGAACGGTATCAATTGATTCTGCAAAATTTATAGTACCAATTGTTGTTGTGCCAATAAGTAAATCAACCAATCTACCAAAAACATGGCATAGGGGTAAATAAGACAAAAATTCTGGGCTATCAAGTCTTGGGGTAAATGATAAATTTGGGATCATAGTAGAAGTCCACTCTAAATTTCCATGTGTCAACATAGAACCCTTAGGTGGTCCAGTTGTACCGGAAGTATAAATTAACATTGCTACATCTTCACTTTTTATCTCATCAACACAATCATTAATAAAATCTTTATTTTTCAAATATTCCTCTCTACCTAGTGATAAAAACTCATCCCATGACATAAGTTTGTCTTTTGGATATCTTGTAAGTCCTCTGTCCTCAAAATAAACAATTTTTATCAATCCAGGAAGATCATCAATAACCTCCAGTGCTTTATCAACTTGTTCCTGATCTTCCGCAAATAAAATCTTTGATTCAGAATGGCCAAGCAAGTACTTTACTTCCTGTGCAGGGTTTGTGGGGTAAAGACCAACTGTAACAGCACCTCTAGATTGTATTCCAACATCGGCTATTAACCACTCTGGTCTATTTTCTGAGTGAACGGCAACCTTATCGTTCTTGTTTACACCAAAATGGTTTAATGCATTACCAACATATTGTGCTTCGTTCCAAAAAGTTTCATAAGTGCTTTCATTCCATATACCAAATCTTTTATCCCTAAAAGCAACTTTGTCTGGATACATTGTTGCAATATCACGAACTCGTCTTGATGGAGTAAAACCGCCATTCTTTTCTATATCTTCAAAAATTTCTTTAATCGTAATCATCTGTCTTCTTCAACTCCTAAGTATGCTTCAATGACATCTGAATTTTTGACTGCTTCTTGAGGAAGGCCAGAAAACAACTTTTTACCAAAATCCATAACAACTACTTCACTAGCTATATCCATAACCATATTCATATCATGATCAACTAGTACAACTGTTATTCCTAATTCTTCATGTATATCAAGTATAAATCTAGCGATATCTTCTGTCTCTTCATTATTCATTCCTGCGGCAGGTTCATCGAGTAATATAACTTTTGGTTTCATTGCTAGTGCTCTTGCTAACTCAATCCGTTTTTGTATTCCATAAGGTAACGACAAAATATATGAAAATCTATATTCTTCAATTTCCAAAAAATCGATTATATCCTCTGCAATCTTTCTTGCTTTTTCTTCCTCTGACCTGGCTTGCTTTGTATAAAGAAAGCCAGCTATAGTTCCATAATTAATATGTCTATGAGCACCAATAAGGATATTTTCCAATGCAGTCATATTTTCAAAAAGTTCAATATTTTGAAAAGTACGTGCAATGCCTAAGCTAGCAATATTATCTGGTTTAAGGTTGCTTATATTTTTATCCAGTACTTTTATCTCGCCAGAAGTAGGTTTATAGATTCCTCCAATACAATTAAAAATAGATGTTTTTCCAGCACCATTAGGTCCAATAATTGCGAAGAGTGAATTTTTAGGTATTTCAAAAGATACATTTGATAAAGCTTGAACACCTCCAAAATTTAAACTTACGTTATCAAACTTTATAGCAGAACTCATGAAAGCCACCTTTTTTTTCTTTTATAGTGCTTAACATCTCTAAATGATTTCCTATCATTACCCTCTGGGTTTATACCCAAGTAAAATTCTTTAACGTCTTGATCCTCTAAGAGTTTGTTTGAATCGTTGTCCATCACAATATTTCCAGTTTCCATAATATAACCATGGTTTGATATTTTTAATGCCATGTTTGCATTTTGTTCGACAAGCAATACTGAAACTCCTTGTGAATTAATTTCTAAAATCAAATCTGCAATCTGATCTACAAGCTTCGGAGCAAGACCTAAACTTGGCTCATCAAGTAACAAATATTTAGGATTAGACATCAAGGCTCGACCAATTGCTAGCATTTGTTGCTCTCCACCAGAGAGATACCCTGCTATTTTTTTTGATCTTTCTTTAAGTATTGGAAATAGTTCAAATACTCTTTCGGTGTTCTTGTTTGTATTTGAGCTTGAAGTAAAACCTCCAATCTTTAAATTCTCAATAACACTTAGTTCAGAAAAAATTCTTCTTCCTTCCAAAACTTGGGCTATACCTAAATTTACAATATCTGATGGTTTCGCATTTGTTATATCGTTATCATCAAGATGAATACTACCTTTGGTTATATCTCCATTTTGAACATCTAGCAAGCCTGTAATTGCTCTTAAAGCGGTTGTTTTTCCAGAACCATTACTCCCAAGCAGGGATACAATATCTCCTGTGTTTAACTCGAACGAAATTCCTCTCAGGACCAAAATCACATCCTGATAAACTACTTCAAGGTTTTTGACCGATAACATTTACCTTATAACTTTAACTTATTAGATCGAATTTTCTAAATTCTTTAGGTTCATCCTTTTAAATTCATGTACAAACACGAAGTATTTAATATGTATTGTATGAATATGGATAACTTTGAACAACAGGAGCTATTTAAGACTGAAAAATTTATTTCTGATCTTGTTGAGGAAAAAACAAAAAAGAAATCCTCATTTAACATAGTTTTTATATCTTCTTTATTGACGAGTATTATTGTTTTATCATTTTTGTTTTTCTTTGGAGTATTTGATGAAAATGAAGTTGTCCTACCTGATCCTATAACAATCACTGAGACAGTTAAAGAAAAGGAAATTGTTTTACCACGCATAGACTCAACAGAAGTTGTATCAATTGCAGAGATTGCAACAAAGACAATAGTTCAAGTGCAAGTAGGTGAAAAAGACGAGAATGGAGATTTTATTTCTGTCGGTGGTGGATCGGGTGTTGTTATTGAAAAAAATGGTCTTATTATTACGAACCATCATGTAATTGAAGATGCAACAGATGTAAGAGTAATTTTTGAAGATGGAAGAATGTATGAATCAGAAATAATTGGATCTGACAGGTTGACAGATATAGGTGTAATAAAAATTAATATAGAAAGTCTCACACCAATTTCTTTTGGAAACAGTTCAGACATTCTTGTCGGTGATCTTGCTGTGGCAATTGGACATCCATTAACTTTAGGTGCGGCCCCTACAGTAACAACAGGTATCATTTCTGCATTAGATAGAAGATTAGATGTTGGTAGTGACGCAATGAATACAGGCGTAACTTTATTTGGATTAATTCAAACAGATGCTCCAATTACAAGAGGTTCCAGCGGCGGTGCTTTATTAAATCAAAATGGAGAATTAATAGGCATTACTACAGCCATAGCAACGGCTGATGTTGGAGCAGAAGGTTTAGGATTTGCGGTACCGATTAATTTAGCAATGAGCATTGTTAAAGATATTTTGGATGATGGGAAAGTTTTACATGCATTTTTAGGAATCTTAGGAGCACAGTATTTTGAGGTAGCTGATGATGGTGCACGAATATTCTCTGGAGTATTAATTCAAGAACTATACGGACCAGCTGATGATATTTATGCCATAGGAAAAGCTGGAGCTTTACCAGGTGATATCATTAAAAAAGTTAATGATATTAATGTCACTACTTTAGATCAACTAATAACAATTTTGAGAAGTATGCGTGCTGGTGATGAAATTACAATTGAAATTGAAAGAAATGAGAACATTATTGAGCTGATTTTTAATCTTGATTTAAGGCCCTCTGATATATAATGTCTGAGGATATTTTCTCACAATTTTTCAATCTGTTTAATAATGAAGAATCTGGTGTAAATTGGGAACTTGCGAAACAAATCAATAATCACATAACAAAAGATGAAGAAGTATTGCCTTTAGAGCTTTCAAATGAAACAACTAATTTTGAGCAAATTTTTAGAGTCATTCAACTAAATGCAGAAAAAGAGATTGATCAACTTTCACCAGGTGACATTAAATTTCTTAACTCAAAAGATTATGGTCTCTGGTTTATTGAATCTATAAAACATTTCAATTTTGAAAATGTAGAATCTCCAGAAATGTCAATGTTTGCTGGGCTTGGTGGCAGCAACATGAAATCATCTTTGCTTGGTATGCAATTTGGAAATTTAGCCGGTTTGCTTGGTAAGTTCTCATGGGGATTAAGTCAATTTGGACTTATCCTTCCACAATCAAAAATCTTAGGAATAAATCTCAAAAACTTTAATTCTAAGATAAACAAATTTGAGGGCGATAAAAATGATTTGTGTCTAGCTTTCATCACTCTTGAATTTATTACCTTATGTCTAGGGAAGTATACCCAGCCGTTTGAAAATGTTATGAATACGATCACAAAAAGCTCAGAAGAAATGATTAATTCTTTAAAAGAACTCGATCTAGATATGAACCCTGAAATGATAAATAGCCCACAAGAAATTTTTTCAAATATTTCTGGAGTAGAAGGATTAGATCCTAATCAAATTTTTGGTGATCTTGCGGCTCCTCTAAGTTTTTATAGATCTGTCATTAAAGAAAAATCTAAAGCATTGAATATGCTTCAAGACAATAGTTTGTTTGATTTAATCATGGATTTAACATTTTCAGATAATGAATCCCCAACGAGAGATATTGAAATCAAAATTTCTGAATTAGAGAGTTATTCTGATAAATTTTTAGATTATATTAATGAATCCCAAAACATTCTTTCCTTAGATGATATTCTAAGTTCTACAGATTTAATTCCAACTTTAGATGAATTGTATGATCCTATTTCATGGGCAGCCAGAACATCTTTACCTCCTATTTAGTCATTAATGTTAGAGTTAATACAAAGGGAGAAAAAATATGAGCTTAAAAATCGGTGACAAAATACCAGATTTCTTATTAGTAAATCATGATAAAGAAACTTTGAAATCAGAAGACTTTCTTGGGAGCAAAACTATGTTCGTTTTCATGCCATTTCCATTCAGTTCAGTTTGTGATAAAGAAATATGCGAGTTACGTGATAATATAGATTCATTTAAATCTGCAGAAACTGACACAGTTATGATTACTGTCTCAGCTAGGCCAACAAATGAGGCTTGGGCAAATCATCATGGTGTAGATTTTCCAATCCTTGCTGATTTTTGGCCTCACGGTGAAGTATCAAAACAATTTGGGTGTTTTGATGATGTGGCCGGTATTTCATTAAGGTACACGTACATAACTGACGAAAATAATGTAATTACGGAAATTATAAACAGTGATCAGATTGGTGTTGAAAGAGACTTTGAAGATTACAGGGAAAAATTTAGTATTTCCTAACCAACATCTCTGATTTCTGTATCGTGTATCCTTTGACGTTTGATTCTTCTTCTTTCACGTTCAGATAATCCACCCCAAATTCCAAATTTTTCTGAATTTTCTATTGCAAATTCCAAGCAATCTTCCTGTACACTACAAGCTCTGCATATAGATTTAGCTTTTCTCGTTGAGGCACCTCTTTCGGGAAAGAAAATATCTGCATCTGCTCCTTTACAATTTGCTTCTTCTGTCCAAGGTGGCATTCCACCTATGAGTTCATCGATTATTGAATTTTCCACATTACCCCTTTTACTAAAGAAAAACTAAATTACATATGTGTAATTTATTATTGTTAAATCCGTATGTCAAGGGCTGAATCTCTTTATTAATTAACAGTAATATACCTTTTATAGGATAATTAATTAATGGCATATCAACGAATTGTTTCTACCGGTTCAGTATATAAAGGAAAAACTGGAATGTGGCTCTATATATTTCATAGAGTAACCGGTGTTGGTTTGTTTGGATATCTTCTACTACATATCATTTCAACAGCGTTGATCCTTCTTGGTCCTGAGATTTATGAGGGAGCTGAAGCAATTTATAAAAACTTTTACTTTAGAGTCGCAGAAATTGGTCTTATGGCTGCTGTTCTTGGCCATGCAATTAATGGATTGCGAATTATAGCTGTAGACCTATGGAGCAAGGGATCTGATTATCAAAAACAACTAAACTTTGCCTCACTATTCATATTTCTAATAATTTTTGTCCCTACAACATACAAAATGACAACATCATATTTTGATCTTTGTCTTGAAAAAAGTTCCGAAGGTACTTCATTAGTAGATTGTATGATTAGACCAATACCGGATTGGAAATAAAATAATGCAAACAACGCGAACAGACTGGGGAAGGCGTCAACCACCTGTGGGTGGAACTAGTTTTGAGCTTCAAGCATGGTTTTTTATGCGAGTAAGCGGACTGGCTTTGGTTTTTCTTGCTGTTTGGCATATGTTTATAATGCATGTTTTTAACGACACTTTGAACTTGGATTATGACTTTGTTGCAGCAAGATGGGAAACATCTTACTGGAGGGCATTCGATTGGCTTTTACTAACTTTAAGTCTTTTACATGGAACAAATGGTCTTAGGGTAGTAATTCATGATAATTTGCCAGATAAAACAATTCGAAAACTTGCTCACAGTGTGCTTTACGGTACATCTTTAATTTTCTTTATAATAGGGACATATGCAATTGTTGCATTTGTAAGACAAGTATGAAAGTAATTAAACATTCATTTGATGGAGTTATCGTAGGAGCTGGTGGAGCAGGCCTTAGAGCTGCCATAGAAGCAGCTCCTCACATGAAACTTGCTGTGATTACAAAACTCTATCCTACAAGATCTCACACAGGTGCAGCTCAAGGGGGTATGAGTGCGGCTCTTGCAAATGTCGAAGAAGATAATTGGAACTGGCATGCTTTTGATACTGTCAAAGGATCAGATTATCTAGCAGATCAACCAGCTGTAGATATTCTGTGTAAAGAGGCAATTGACGCTGTTATTGAATTAGAACACTGGGGATTACCGTTCAGTAGATTAGATAACGGGAAAATTGCCCAAAGAAGATTTGGTGGTCATACTGTGAAAGAAGGAGAGTCTCCTGCATTCAGAGCGTGTTACGCAGCGGATAGAACTGGGCATATGATTCTTCAGACACTCTATCAAAAATGTGTTTCTATGGGAGTAACTTTTTTTGATGAATTTCAGGTTCTTGATATTAAAATTGAAGATGGCATTTGCCAAGGTGTTATAGCCTATGAATTGGCAACTGGAGATATTCATATTTTTGAAACCAGAGCTGTTACCTTTGCTACTGGTGGATTTGGTAAAATATTCAAAGTTAGCTCCAATGCTCACTCACTAACAGGTGACGGGCCTGGGATTCTTTATCAAAAAGGTATACCTTTGGAAGATATGGAATTTTATCAATTTCATCCAACTGGAATATACAGGTTAGGTATTTTGCTCTCAGAAGCAGCGAGAGGTGAGGGTGGAATTCTTAGAAATAAAGATGGAGAAAGATTTATGGAAAGATATGCTCCATCAATTAAAGATTTAGCACCAAGGGATATGGTTTCAAGAGCAATAGCTACTGAAATAAGTGAAGGTAATGGTGCTGGTCCCGATAGCGATTACGTTTATTTAGATTTAACTCATCTTGGTGCAGAGACAATTAAGAAAAAATTACCTGATATAACTGATTTTGTTAGAACATACGTCAAAATTGAACCGATTGAAGAACCTATACCTGTTCAACCAACAGCACATTACGCTATGGGAGGCATACCAACAGATGTTCATTCACGTGTACTTAGTGATGAAAAAGGAACAGTTCTTCCGGGAGTTTATGCTGCTGGAGAAGCAGCGTGTGTAAGTGTTCATGGTGCAAATAGATTAGGTACAAATTCACTACTAGATATAGTTGTTTTTGGTAAAAGAGCAGGTCAAAGCATGGTTGATTACGTAACTCAGACAAAACCAAACAACATTAGTGACAGTGCCTCAGATGATCTTTCAAAAAAAATACAAAATCTTATTGATAAAGAACATACCGACGAATTTTCTGTAGCAAATATTAGAAAAGACCTACAAGAATCCATGGAAGAAAATGCAAAAATTTTTAGAACTAAAGAGACTTTAGAAAAACAAACAGAGATACTAGAGGAATTAAGAGAGAGATACGAAAATGTTACGATTTTCGATAAAAGTAAAGTTCATAACTCAGAACTTGTAGAGGCTATTGAGTTAGATTACCTGTTAGATATGTCTGAGGCTACAGTGGCAAGTGCACTTGCTAGAAATGAGTCAAGGGGAGCTCATTCAAGACAAGATTTTCCTGATCGAGATGATACAAACTTTATGAAACACTCTTTTGCGTTTAAAAAAGACAACACAGCAAATCTTAAGTACAAAGATGTAGAATTAGGAAAATATGAACCAATGGAACGTAAATACTAATGGATATAAATTTAAAAATTCTTAGATATGACCCAGAATCAGATAGAAAAGGACACTGGGAAAACTATATAGTAGATGCGGAACCTGAAGAAAGAATTCTGGATTTACTCCACAAAATTAAATGGTTTGAAGATGGTTCACTTTCATTTAGGAGATCCTGTGCTCACGGAGTTTGTGGTTCCGACGCAATGGTCATCAATGGTGAAAATATGCTTGCTTGTCAGGTGTTAGTAAAGGAAGTTGGAAATCCTATAAAAATTGAACCAATACGTGGTCTTCCTGTTGTTAAAGATTTGATTGTTGATATGGAACCATTTTTTGATAGTTATAAAAAAGTAATGCCTTATCTAATTAATGAAAAAGAGCCTGGAGACAGAGAGAGATTACAGTCTCCAGAAGATCGAGATAAATTCGAAGATACAACAAAGTGTATTTTATGTGCTGCTTGCACAACCAGTTGTCCTGTATTTTGGACTGCGGAGACATATGTTGGACCAGCAGCTATTGTAAATGCACATAGATTTGTTTTTGACTCTAGAGATGAAGGAACAAAGCAAAGACTTGAAATCTTAAAAGATGTTAATGGTGCATTTAGATGTAGAACAGCTTTTAATTGTACTTCGGCATGTCCAAGAGGTATACAAGTTACGAAAGCTATTGAAGATATCAAGCGAGAAACTCTTTTAAATAGTTAATGTCTGACCTAAATAATGATATTGAAGAAGTTATAAAAAACTTAAAGCTTGCAGACAGAAAGTCGTTAAATAATATTTATCTTCAACTGATAGATGAACAAAATGAAAATATCTTTATAAATTTAGACACCGGAGAAAGTATAAAAGAACTTTTGCACAACACTCATAGTTTGATAATTAAAATGTCTATCCAAACATTTAACGAATTAAAAAATAATGAAAAACATCCAGAAGATTTAATGTTTGAGGAGAAAATTAAGATTTCTGGTGATCTTAAGTTATTACAGTAAATAGAAAAGACGGCATAGCCGTCTTTTCAATTGATTAAAATCAAGAATTAGTTCAAACTATCTTTTAATCCTTTTGCAGCTTTAAAAGCTGGTGCATTTTTTGCAGCAATCTGGATTGTTTCTCCAGTTGCTGGATTTCTACCCTGTCTAGCAGCCCTGTATCTTGACTCAAACTGTCCAAATCCAGCAATACTTACTTTATCACCATTCTTCATACCGTTTGTTATGCCATCAAAAACTGCGTCAACAGCTGCTTTTGCGTCTGATTGTGACAGTCCTACTTCTGATGCCACTACGCTTGCCAATTGGTCTTTGTTCATAGCTGTTTTGCCTTTCTTTAATATTCTTAAGGTAATTATAGTTTTTTTATTAAAAATATCTCAAAAATACAATAAATATTGGGTTTTTTTTCAAAAAGACTGATTTTATTGATTTTTTATGTTATTAAGCTCTTCAACCTTAGCTTTTACTGCGTTTGAAGCATCAATTAGTGCATTTTTTTCAGGTTCGGTAAGTTCAAATTCTACTACTTCTGAAACCCCATCCCTGCCTAGTTTTGCAGGCACTCCTAGATATACGTCATCAATACCGTATTGACCTTCAAGCCAAGCACAAACAGGGAATATTTCATCTGAATTGTTTACTATTGATTTAACCATGACTGCCGCTGAAGAAGCAGGAGCAAAATATGCACTCCCAGTTTTTAGCAATCCAACAATTTCAGCACCTCCATTAGAAGTTTTCTCAACTAGCTCATTTATATCAGATTCACTCAAAATATCTCTAAGAGGCTCCCCTTTCACCGTACAAAGTGATGGAACAGGGACCATTGTTTCTCCGTGACTTCCTAAGGTTAGTGCGTATACATCAGAGGTATCAACAGAAAGCTTTTCAGCGATAAAGTATGCAAACCTCGATGAATCTAAAATTCCTGCTTGTCCCATGACTTTATTTTTTGGTAAACCAGAAACATCTGAAGCAAGAGTAGTCATTTGATCAAGTGGATTCGTGACAACAACGATCGAAGGATTGTCAGAATACTTTAATATTTCCTGAGTCACTCCTTCAACAATTTTTGCATTTACCTCTAACAAATCCATTCGAGACATTCCTGGCTTTCGTGGTAAACCAGCAGTTACAACGACTACATCACTTCCTTCCGTGTCTTTATAATCATTAGTTCCTATTAGTTTTGTGTTGAATTGTTCAACAAATCGCGACTGATTGATATCAAGGGCAAGCCCTTGAGGAAGACCTTCAACGATATCTGTCATTACAACTTCTTGTACAATATCGTACTCAGCTATTCTTAACGCTGTCATCGATCCATACTTTCCAGCTCCAACAACTGTGACCTTATTCATTTACTACTTCTCCTTTTTTGAAGTTTTCATATTACTGATTAAAGCATTTGCAAATTCTGATGAAGAGAGAATTTTTATGACACTTCTTCCTCGAGCTAGATCATAAGTTACTTTTCCTTCGAGAATTGTTTTCTCCATTGATTTAACAATTAGATCAGCAGCACTATTCCAACCCATATATCGAAACATCATTACTCCTGACAAAATTAATGATCCTGGATTTGTTTTATCTTGACCGGCATATTTAGGAGCAGTACCATGTGTTGCTTCAAAAACTGCTTTTCCATTTTCATAGTTTATATTTCCTCCAGGACTGATACCAATTCCCCCTATTTGAGCTGCTAAGGCGTCAGAAGCATAATCTCCATTGAGATTCGTTGTAGCAATTACATCAAACATTTGTGGTTTAATTAGGATTTGCTGTAAAAATGCATCGGCAATAACATCTTGCACTAATATTTTATCTCCAGGATCACCACCACAATCCTCCCATGAAACTGCAACATCTGAAAACTCTGACTTTACAAGGTCGTAACCCCATTTTCTAAATGCACCTTCAGTAAACTTCATAATGTTTCCTTTATGCACTAAAGCAACATTTTTTTTATCATTTTCTACTGCATAATTGAGTGATGCTCTTATCAACCTTTCTGAAGCAGTTTTAGATATTGGTTTTATTCCAATCCCACTGTCTAATCTTATATCCCATCCAAATTCCTGTTTTAAAAAATTATTAAGTTTTTCAACGTCTTCTGACGAATTTTCTAGTTCTTTTCCTGCATAGACGTCTTCAGTATTTTCTCTAAATAAAGTGATATCTACATCTTGCGGGTTCTTTGTAGGAGTTTGAATACCTTTGAAATATTTGATAGGCCTCAAGCAAACATACAAATCAAGCTCTTGTCTTATTGCAACATTGATAGATCTTATTCCCTCACCTACAGGTGTAGTTAATGGACCTTTTATACCCACACCATATTCATTAAATGTTTCTAAAGTTTTATCAGGAAGCCACTCAGAAGTTGTATCATAAGCTTTTTGTCCTGCTAAAACTTCTATCCAATTAATCTTTCTGTCATTTTTGTAAGTTTTTTCGACTGCAGCATCAAAAACCTTTTTTGCAGCTGGCCAAATGTCGATACCAATTCCATCTCCCTCAATGAATGGAACAGTAGGATTGTCTGTATCAAAAGATTTTCTTGTTTCCTGAATGGCATTAATTAGATCAGTTCTTTTTAAGTTTTCAGCCATTTATAACATCCTTCATCGCATCTCCTATTTCAGTTGGCGTCTTAACAACTATTGCACCAGCATCAGTTAAAGCTTCAATCTTTGCTTCTGCGGTACCTTTGTTACCTGAAACAATTGCTCCGGCGTGGCCCATTTTTTTTACCAGGAGGTGCAGTTACTCCAGCTATATATGACACAACAGGTTTTGTGACATTTTGTTTAATAAAATCTGCTGCTTCCTCTTCAGCTGTGCCACCAATCTCTCCAATCATAACGATACCTTCTGTTTCGCTATCTGCTTGAAATTTCTCAATTACATCTATGAATGACATTCCAGGTACTGGATCTCCACCAATACCTATACACGTTGATTGTCCAATATTAAGATTTGTTAGCTCATGAACAGCTTGATACGTCAAAGTTCCTGACCTAGAAACTACTCCTATATTTCCCGGCAATGTTATTTCGTGAGGCATAATTCCAACATTTGCCTTACCCGGTGATATTAAACCTGGACAATTTGGACCTAAAAGAGATGCTTTTGTTTCTTTTTTTAGAATGTCATACATTTCAGCTTCATCTTTTGCAGGTATTCCTTCAGTTATACATACTATTAATTCACATCCACCAAATGCAGCTTCTAACACTGCATCTTTTGCAAATGCAGGTGGGACAAAGGTGAGAGCAACATTAGCATCTGTTTCACTGACAGCTTTTTCAACATCGTCAAATATAGGTATACCTTCAACATTTTCTCCACCTTTTCCTGGTCTTGTTCCAGCTACAATTTTGGTTCCATAATCTCTATTTCTTAGAGCGTGAAATTGGCCTTCTCTGCCAGTCAGACCTTGTACTACAACTTTTGTATTTTCATCTATGAGAATTGACATTTATAGACCTTTCTGAACTGCCAATTTTGCAGCCGAATCCATTGACTCTTCTATGAATATTTTTTCATTGGGGTTTGCTTTTAATATCTCTAGTCCTTCTAAAGAATTTGTTCCATCTAACCTAATGATAATTGGCCATACAAGTTCTTTTCCTTTTGTTGCCTCGATTATCCCTTCAGCAACTAAATCACACCTCGTAATTCCACCAAATATATTTATCAATACTGACTTTACATTTTGGTCAGCCTCTAAAACTTCAAGAGCAGAACTTACAGTCTCAGCTTTTGCTCCGCCACCAATATCAAGAAAGTTCGCTGCTCTACCACCATTTTCAGCAACAACATCAAGTGTAGACATGACTAAACCTGCACCATTTCCAATAATTCCAACAGATCCATCAAGTTTTATAAAATTTAAACCTTTTTCTTTCGCATTTTTCTCAGATTCAGGAATTGGTATTTCTTGTTCAAAATCATCAAAATATGGATGTTTATATTTTGCATTGATATCCAATGATACTTTTGAATCAAGTGCCATTACTCCATTGTCTGTAATTGCAAGAGGATTGACCTCTACAAGATCACAATCTCCTTCTGTGAACATCAAATACAAGTTTTCTATTATTTCAGAAAGACTTTCTTTATGATCTTTATTCAAATTAGCTTTATTAATTAATTCGGTAATAGTTGATGACGTTAATTTTTCTGATGGACTTACATGAAACTTAACTAAGTCATCTGGATTTTCTTCTGCAACTTGTTCAATATCCATACCTCCTTTAGCACTCAACATAATTAGATATTTTTTTTCTGACCTGTCTAAAGTAAACGAGATATAGTATTCCTCTAAAATATTTGATGCTTCTTCTAAGAGAAGAATTTCTACCTTGTGGCCTTTTATATCCATACCTAATATTTCTTCAGAATATTGTGTTAACTGGGTAATGTCTTTAGCTACCTTGATACCCCCCGCTTTTCCTCTTCCCCCGACTTGTACCTGGGCTTTAACAACAATTGGAAAATCCAGATTAATTGGTTCATTTAAATCATTTAGGTTTTCAATTAGTTTTGACTTGGGATGATTTATATTAAATTTTTGATATAAAGATTTTCCTTGATATTCAAATAAGTCCATTACTCCCCCAAAAGATTATATATTACCAAGTTCAAATATTAAAGATATCATTCGAATATTATTGGGGCCCATTCAATATCTAAATGTTTAATTCCATGCTCTCCACCAAAGTTAACTGTGATCTCATTACCATTCACTTCTTCAACAATTCCCGAACCATATTTTTCATGTATCACTTTCTTTCCGAGAGAACCTACAGAATTACTTTTGTTATCGGTTGATTCTTGATGAATTTTAATTTCTTTCAAATAGGGTTTAGCTTCATCGATGAATCTGCTTGGAAGATAATAATTTGTTCCTCCCCACATAGTTCTGGTATTTGAATATGTTAAATAAAGCTTTTTTTCAGCCCTCGTCATCCCAACATAACAAAGTCTTCTTTCTTCTTGTATTTCAAAATCAGTTTCAGATCTTTGACTAGGAAATATGTTTTCCTCCATCCCAGTCATGAATACTACTGGGAACTCCAATCCTTTAGCATTATGTAGGGTCATCAGCAGAATTCTATCTTCTTTGTCTACATCGTCTGAATCTGTGAAAAGTGCAATTGATTCTAAATAGTCCCTTAGAACTGTAAATGGATCTTCTATGTCTTCTTCGTATAAATTTTCAAATTCAAATGCTGAAGTAAGTAATTCATCGAGATTTTCTAATCTCATTTGAGAGTCTAAAGTTCC